>JAUIJB010000006.1 GCA_030430455.1 Verrucomicrobiia bacterium
GTTCGATCATCGGTCGTTCCGAATCGGGCTACTTCTGCGGCACCTTCTGGGTCGGCAGGGGACCCAGGTTGAGCTTCCGCTGTGTATATATAATGCCAGGCATATAATAGGTAGACGGCCGGTTCGGCATCTGGTAAGGACGTCACAAGTCGATGAAAGCGAATGTGGAACGGGATGTGGAGGCGGTGAAGATGGCCGGCTTGCCGACGGGGCTGTATCCGGGCGGATTTCGCCGCGGGACGGGCTCGGGGAGACGGCGGATCCTCGGGCCGGAATGGTGCTCGAACTGCTACCACGTGATGAGCCGGACAGTCGGCGGAGAGATGCTCTTGGGCACAGTGGAGAAGGAGGCTTTCTGCCGGATCATGCGACGACTGGAACGCTTCGCAGGCGTCGAGATCCTCACCCACGCGGTCATGGGCAACCACTTCCACCTCATGGTGCGGGTGCCTGAGCGGGCGAAGTTCCTGCTCCGCTTCGATGGAGAGGCGGGGGAAGTGCGGCTGCTGGAACATCTGAAGCTGCTCTACTCGAAGGGCTATCTGAGTGCCCTGCGGGCTGAACTGGCCGATCTCCGCGAGAAGAAGATGACAGCGGCCGCGGAGGACTTGCTGGACCGCTACCGCAAGCGCCTGTGCAACCTGGAGGTGTTCGTCAAGGAGCTGAAGGAGCGCTACTCGCGCTGGTTCAACAAGCACCACGGACGCCGCGGAACCCTCTGGATGGAGCGTTACAAGGCGGTGCTCGTGGAGAATGGAGAGGCACTGCGGACGATGACGGCCTACATCGATCTCAATCCGGTGCGGGCCGGACTCTGCGAGGATCCGAAGGATTATCGCTGGTGCGGCTATGCTGAGGCGGTCGCGGGCAGCAAGCGCGCACGGCGGGGTCTGTGCCGGGTGCTCGGGCGGCCGCTGGATTCATGGAACGAACGACCCGCGAAGGCGAGCCTGACAGCGGCGGAATGGTATCGCTGCTGGTTGTTCGAGGATGGTCAGGAAGTGCCCGAGGCCGCGGGGAAGCCGTCGAGGCAATCGGCGAGGAGCAGCATGGCGCAGACCATGAGAGGGAGAGGTCGCAAGGGGATCCGTGCGGAGGCGGTAAGGAAGGTGCGCGAGAGTGGCGGCAAGTTGTCGCGGGCGGAGCTGCTGCGCTGCCGGGTGAGGTATTTCAGTGACGGCGTGGCGATCGGCAGCCGAGATTTCATCGAAGGGGTCTTCAGGGAGAGGCGCGAGTGTTTCGGCGAGAAGCGAAAGGACGGCGCGCGGCGGATCCGCGAGGCGGAGACGAGCCTCTTCTCACTGAGGGCGTTGCGGGTCCAGGCGGTGGAGTAGGCGAAGTGGCATTGTGAGCAGGGAGCAGGAGGTCCCGGCCAAAGAGACTCCCGCAGTCGCTTCGGCCGTGCCTCGATGGCATGAGTCCCGGTTTCCGGCCAGTCGCGAAGCTGAAAACCGCCCCGAAGTGTTCCTCGGCAACGTCGGTATCGCTGCAGGGGGCCACTCGCGCCAGAAGTGAGGTTCAAACCAGAGGTGGAGACATCCTCGTGCTGTGGATCAAGCATGTCATTTGCTGACCACCCCTGTGGATCGAGCCGCTACGAACCGCCATCTGTCATCGAAGGTGGCGGGATCCAGGATGCGCGTTCCGAGATCGCGGTCCAGTGGGCGTGGGTGGCGGCATTGATGGCGTGACGGGGGATGCCCTTGTGGGGCGGCGTTGGCCTTGGCCATGATTCCGGCGATGGATCACCATGCCTCGACCCCAGGCTTCCTGCCCGCTTCCGCCAAGCGCCCATGGCTCGTCCTGTGGCTCCTTTTCGTCGGGGCCGGCCTGGGCCTGGAGGCTGGGGACGCACAGGAGCCGGAAGCCGGCCCACCGGCGCGGGTCGCGCACGGGGTGGAGGTTCTCCGCGCGGCCCTGAAGGAATCCGGCCTGGCAGTGGGTGCAGTCGAGCATCGCGATGATGGGGGCGCGGCTGGGCCGCAGCTGGGTTTCGACGCCGGCGACCCGGTCCGCCGGATCGAAGTCGTGGCGACGGGAAACTCGAACCGTGCCGAGGGGTTCTCGATCGAGATCCTCGCGGCCGGCGCCGATGGAGACGACGGCCCGGCGCGGATCCGGGTGAGCGGGATGGGGCCGACCGGCGCGCTCTACGGCTGCCTCGAGCTGGCCGACCGGGTCCGCGGCCGGGGCGGCCTGCCGGCGGTGCTGGAGCTCGAGGAAGCGCCGGCCTTCAAGCTCCGCGGCGCGTGCATCGGCCTGCAGCTGACCTCGAAGCTGCCGGGCCGCGAGACCTACGAGTACCCCTACACGCCGGAGAACTTCCCGTGGTTCTACGACAAGCAGGCCTGGATCGACTACCTCGACCTGCTCGCCGAGCACCGCTTCAACACGCTCTACCTGTGGAACGGCCACCCCTTCGCCTCGCTGCTGAAGCTCGACGACTACCCCGAGGCGCTCGAGGTTCCGGAGGAGACGCTGGCGCGCAATGTCGAGATGTTCCGCTTCCTCACCCACGAGGCCGACAGGCGCGGCATCTGGGTGATCCAGATGTTCTACAATATCTTCGTCTCCGCGCCCTTCGCCGAGCATCACGGGATCGCCACCCAGCACCGCGCCGCGACCCCGCTGATCGCCGACTACAACCGCAAGTCGATCGCCGGCTTCGTCGAGCAGTACCCCAACGTCGGCCTGCTGGTCTGCCTCGGCGAGGCGCTGCAGGGGCAGGACAACCAGGAGGCGTGGATGAGCGAGGTGGTCATCCCCGGGGTGCGCGACGGGATGGAGGCGCTGGGCCTCGAGGAGGAGCCGCCGATCGTGGTGCGGGCGCACTCGGTGGGCGACGTGCCGGCGATGATGGCCTCGGCGCGGCGCCATTACTCGAACCTGTTCACCATGGCGAAGTACAACGGTGAGTCGCTGACCACCTGGCAGCCGCGCGGCGAGTGGCGCGGGATCCACAACGAGATGGGCCGGCTGGGCTCGGCGCACGTGGTCAACGTCCACCTGCTCTCCAACCTCGAGCCGTTCCGCTACGGCGCGCAGGACTTCATCCGCCGCTCGACCCTGGCGATGCGCGATGAGCTGGGCGCCGAGGGTGTCCACCTCTACCCTCTGGCCTACTGGGACTGGCCGAACTCGCCGGACCGGACGGACCCGCTGCTCAAGCAGTACCGCCGCGACTGGATCTGGTTCGAGGCCTGGGGCCGCTACGCCTGGGACCCGGGTCGCGACCCGGCGGCGGAGAAGAGCTACTGGACGCGGCGCCTGGCCGAGCGCTTCGGAAATCGCGAGGCCGCCGCGCGGATCCTCGAGGCCCTCAACCAGGCGGGGGTCTGCGCGCCGAAGCTGCTGCGCCGCTTCGGCATCACCGAGGGCAACCGCCAGACGCTGTCGCTGGGAATGACCCTCGACCAGCTGGTCCGCCCGGAGGCCTACGGCGTCTACGCCGGCCTTTGGGAAAGCCACTCGCCGCCGGGCGAGCGCATCGATGTCTTCGTCGAGCGGGAGCTCGCCGGCCAGCCGCATGAGGGCGAGACGCCGGTGTCGGTGATCGAGGACGTGCTGGCCCGCTCGGGCCGCGCGGTCGCGATGATCGATGCGGCGGCGCCGATGGTGCGCAAGAACGAGGAGGAGTTCGACCGCCTGCGCAACGACCTCCACTGCATCCGGGCGATGTGCGAGCACTACGCCGCGAAGGTCCGCGCGGCGATCGAGGTCAAGCGCCACGAGCACGACGGCGACCTCGCCCACCTGCGCGCCGCGCTGGGGCACCTCGAGGCCAGCGTCGAGGCCTACCGGAAACTCGAGGAGCGGACCCGCGAGGCCTACCGCTATGCCAACACCCTGCAGATCGGCCACCGGCGCATTCCGTTCCGCGGCGAGTTCGACGGCCAGCCTGCCTACTACCATTGGTCGCAGGTGCTGCCGGAGTTCGAGAAGGAGCTGGCGAGCTTCCGCGAGCGGGTCGGGCGCGAGGAGATCCTCGCCGCCGGGGGCAGCCTGCCGGAGGAGCAACGCCGGCTCGCCGCGCTGCCGTACCGGGCCGACGGGACCTACCGGCTCGAGGTCGGGGCGCGCCCCTTCGGCAAGGACGGGCCGGCGATCACCGCGCTGGCGCCGGAGCTCGAGGGACTGACCGGCGTGCGCTCCGGGGAGGAGGCCTTCCACGAGGACGGCGGGCGGGTGGTCGACTTCGAGGCCAGCCAACCGGCCAAGGTGCTGGTCGGGTTCTTCGATGCCGCCGACGCCGCCGACGCCCCGCGCTTTGCGAGGCCGCCGAATCCCGACATCGACTCACGCTCGGCCGACCACGGCGGTGTTGAGGTCACCCTGCGACACGCGCTCACCATCGACGGCCTGCCGCCGGTGAACGTCCACGTCTTCGAGTTCGAGCCCGGCCCACGGCGCTTCGATCCGCGTGGCGAGGGGCTTTACCTGTTCCTGGGGCTCGTGCCGGGCGAGGCGACGATCGAGCCGCGCGACGTGGGACTGAGGGAGTGAGGGGGTGAGGGAGTGAGGGAGTGAGGCGGGATGGAAGGGCGGTTCGGCTGCAGGCTGAAGCCTGCGGTCCGATCGGAGCGCCGACCTCAGTCGGCTGGGAGGTGTGGATGCGGAGCGCAAGGGCGAATCGGGGAAGGCTGAAGCCTGCGGTCCGATCGCACGACGAGGTGGATCTTCCCTCCACCATCCCCGCGAGGGGGGGGGTGGCTTTGGCGGCGAGCCAGCGAGGCGAGAGGACCCTGCCTACGGCTCCATCTCCACCGGGTTGGTGAGCTCGCCGATGCCCTCGATTTCCACGCTCACGGTGTCGCCGGGCTTGAGCCAGCTGGGCGGCTTGGCGGCCATGCCGACGCCTTGGGGGGTGCCGGTGAGGATGACGGTGCCCGGGACGAGGGTGGTGCTGGCGCTGAGGAACTCGATCAGGGCCGGGACATCGAAGATCATGTCGTCGGTGTTCCAGTCCTGCACCCGCTCGCCGTTGAGGATGGTGGCGATCTTGAGCTGGTTCGGATCGGGCAGGTCCTCGGGGGTGACGAGGCAGGGGCCGAGCGGGGCGAAGGTGTCGAAGAACTTGCCGCGGCACCACTGGCCGCCGCCCCACTGGATCTGCCAGTCGCGGGCCGAGACGTCGTTGGCGCAGGTGTAACCGAGCACGTGGTCGAGCGCGTTCTCGCGCGTGGCGTTCTTGCAGGGCCGGCCGATCACGACGGCCAGCTCGCACTCATAATCGACCTGCTCGCTCGCCGCCCGGGTGGGGATCTGGATCGGGTCGCCCGGGTTCTGCAGCGCGCTGACCCCCTTGACGAAGAGGATCGGGTGCTCGGGCATCTTCGCGCCGGTCTCCTCGGCGTGGTGGCGGTAGTTCAGGCCGATGCAGAGGATCTGGGCCGGCACCAGCGGGGCGAGCAGCTTGGCGACGTCGGCCGCCTCGTCGGTGGCGGACAGCCCGGCGTAGAGGTCGCCCTTCGCGCGGAAGCTTCGGCCGTCCTTTTCGATGCCGTGGTGGACCTGATGGTTCGAGTCGAGGTAGCGGATGATTTTCATGGGATGGGATCGTTCATTTTCCGGCGCTCCAGCCGCCGTCGATCAGCTGGCATGAGCCGGTGATCATGGCCGCGGCGTCGCTGGCGAGGAACAGCGCCAGCGCGGCGACTTCCCCGGGCTGGACCATGCGGCCGTTGAGCTGGGTCGAGGCCATCTCGCGCGCCGCGGCCTCGGGGTCGGGGTACTCCGCAATGCGGGCCCTCACGAAGGGGGTCTCGACGCGGCCCGGGCAGATCGCGTTGAAGCGCACACCGGTGTGGCTGTGGTCGAGCGCCAGCGCCTTGGTCATTCCGGCGACGGCGTGCTTGCTGGTGGTGTAGGCGAGCCGGTCGCGCACGCCGACCACGCCGCCGATCGACGACAGGTTGATCACGCTGCCCGAGCCGCGCCCGAGCATCGCCGGGACGAAGGCCTTGCACAGGTTGAACACGCCGCGGACGTTGACGGCGAGCAGGCGGTCGAGGTCGTCGGCTCCGGTCTCGAGCAGGTTGCCGACGTGGCCGACCCCGGCGTTGTTGACCAGCACGTCGAGCGGCGGCAGCCGGCCGGCGAGGTCGAGGCCGGCCTCCGGGTCGGCGACATCGAGGGCCTCGAAGCTGGCGTCGCCGCCCGCCGCGGTGATCTCCGCGACGGTCGACTCGCCGGCTTCGGCGTCCCGGTCGACCACGATCACCCGCGCCCCGGCGGTGGCGAAGGTGGTGGCGATGGCCCGGCCGATGCCGGAACCGGCACCGCTCACGAGCGCGGTCTTTTCGGCGAGGTCAAACACGGTAGATGCGTTCGGCATTGCGGTGGAAGAGGCGCGCGCGCTCGTCGTCGGAGGCGCCGGCGACCAGCGTGCGGGTGGCGTCGACCCACTCGGAGAGGCTCGCCGAGAGGGTGCACACCGGCCAGTCGCCGCCCCACACGACGCGGTCCCAGCCGAAGCACTCGATGGCGTGGTCGAACCACGGCCGCAGGTCGTCGACGGTCCAACTTTCCGGGTCGGCGTAGGCGACGAGGCCGCTGAGCTTGCAGGCGACCAGGTTGTCGCACTCGGCGAGGGTGCGGATCTGGTCGCGCCACGGGTCGAGCCCGCCGCCCTTGACGTCGGGCACGCCGCAGTGGTCGAGGACGAAACGGACGCCGGGGCAGCCGCGGACCAGCTCGATCGCCACCGGCAGCTGCCGCGACAGCACGCAGAGGTCGAAGGTGTAGCCGTGGGCGGGCAGCCGCGCGAGGTTGTCGCGGAACTTCGAGCGCCGCGAGAGCTCGTCGGGCTGGGTGTGCAGCACCCGGCGCAGGCCACGGACGAGCGGAAGCTCACCGAGCGCCTCGAGGTGGGCCTCGAAGCCGTCCTCGTCCGGCCGGCAGGCGGCGACCATGCCGGCGATCGACGGGTTCGCCGCGGCCAGCCCGCCGACCCAGCGCGCCTCGTCGAGCAGGTGCGGCGGGTCGACGTCGCACTCGACGAAGACCGACTTGGTGATGCCGCTGTCGACGACGGCGGCGTGGTAGTCGTCGATGAGGAAGCTGCGGTGCAGCGCGGGAATGCCCTCGGTCCACGAGTAAGGGAAGCGCTCGAGGTCCCAGAGGTGCTGGTGGGTGTCGACGAGGTGCATGGCGAAATCAGTGAAGGGTCTCAGCAGTTCCTGAAAGGGAACCGCGAATGGACGCGAATGGACGCGAATGCAGAGGGGCATGATGCCAAAGCCCCGTCCGCCGATGAGGACGAGCTTGTTCCCTGCAAGGGGTCCCGGAAGTGAAGTCTTGATTGGCGTCCATTTGCGTCCATTCGCGGTTCATATCCAGCGGCCCAACGGCGCTAGTGGCCGGTGGTTTCCTCGATGGGTTCGGCGGGCGAGGCCTCCTCGGCACCGAGGTAGTTGCCGTAGGTGATGATGCCGACGGCGACGAACAGGACGAACAGCGCGAGGTACATGCCGATCACCGTCTTGCGGCGCGCCTGTCTCCACTCCCCGACGAGGAAGCCGAACAGGGCGCTGAGCAGGATCAGGATGGTCATGTGGATGGCCCAGCTGGAGAACTTGAACTCACCCATCCGCACGTGGCCGATTCCGTAGAAGAAGAACTGGCCGTACCACATCAGCCCGGTGGCGAGGGACAGCCCGTAGTTGCGCAGCAGCCCGGGCGAGCCGTCGCGGGTGCGCAGGAACTCGCCCCAGGTGTTCTGCCGCTGGGCGAGGAAGATGATGTAGACCAGGGTGGTGGTGAAGGCGCCGTTGTTCGAGAACAGGTAGATGACGAGGCCCTCGAACTGGCCGGCACCGTGCTCGCGGGCGACGTCGGCGACCGGCTGGGCGGCGTCGAGCGAGAAGCTGAACACCGCGGAGAGCACCCCGGCGACGATGCAGATCGGCAGGCCAACGTGGGCGTTGAACTTCGAGGGCGTGCCCTTCTCGCTCAGTTCGCGTTCCTTGCGGAAGCCGGCGATGCCGGTGAGTACGATGGCGACCGCCCCGAGGATGACCCCGGCGATGACGTAGCTGCCGCCGGCCTTGCCCAGCGTCTCCGCCAGCACGCCCTTGTAGATCGGCATGGCGAGGGTGCCGAGTGCGCAGGAGATGCCGATGGCGATGGCGTAGGTCAGCGAGAAGCCGATGTAGCGGATCGAGACGCCAAAGGCGATGCCGCCGACGCCGTAGAGCACGCCGAGGAGGTAGGACTTGAGCATCGCGTCGCGCGGCGCCTCGGCGAGCACCGCGCCCAGCTCGGGGACCAGCAGCCAGGCGACGATCCACGGCAGGGTCAGCCAGCAGAAGAAGGCCTGGGCCAGCCAGTAGGTCTGCCAGCTCCATTGGTGCAGCGCCTTCTGCGGCGTGTAGCAGAGCGCGGCGCTACCCGCACCGATCGTGTGGAGCAGGGTTCCGAGGAGGGGTGCGGATTCGGGTGGCATCGCTGGGCAGTCTGGGACCTTCGGGGCGGGCGCTGCAACCGGCGGTTATGACTGCAGCGAGAACTCGCTGTCGATCCGCGCGGTGTGCTGGCCGACCCGCGGGGAACCGGTCGAGCTGCGGTAGGGCTCACCGTCGATGGTGATCGGGCACCGGGTCGTGCGCAGCGTCGGGCCGTCCTCGCGGGCGACTTCCATGACGAAGTCGAGCGACTCGAAGGCCTCGCTGCGCCACAGCCGGTCCCAGGTCAGCACGTCGGCGCACCAGTAGTCGGCCGGCTCGAGCAGCCCGAGCCAGTGACTCGTCGGCTGGCTCGCCAGGTGGTCGGCGATGTGGCGCTTGATCTCGTCGCGCTTGGTGAACCACTCGTCGGCGTCGGTGTAAGCGGCCAGCGCGGGCAGCCCGATGAGCTCGCCGAGCCGGGTGATCGAGCCCATGGCGAGGGCGAGGTGGCCGTCGGCGGTGGGGTAGATGCCGTAGGGCGCGCCGAGGTAGGCGTGGGCGTTGCTCAGCGCGCTGCGCTCGGGCTGCTTGCCGCCGTCGTTGAGGAATGTGGTGGTCACCTCGAACTGCAGGTCGAGCACCGACTCGAGCAGGCTGACCTCGACGCGCGCGCCGCAGCCCTTCACTCCTCGCCGCACCAGCGCGGCGAGGATTCCCTGCACGAGGTGGGCGCTGGCGGTGAGGTCGGCCACGGCGAGGCCGCAGGGCGTCGGCGGCTGGTCGGCGTCGCCACTCAGCCAGGCGAGGCCGGAGAGCGCCTGGGCGAGCAGGTCCTGGCCAGGCTTGGCGGCCCAGGGTCCCTGGCGCCCGTAGCCGGTGACGGTGGCGTAGACGAGCCGCGGGTTGAGCGCCTCGCAGCTTTCGAAGTCGAGCCCGATGCGCTCCATCACGCCGGGCCGGAAGTTCTCGATCAGCACGTCCGCCCGGGCGACCAGCTGGCGGACCCGCTCGAGGTCGTCGGGGTCCTTGAGGTTGGCGGCGTAGCTTTCCTTGTTGCGGTTGATGCTGTGGAAGAGGGTGCTGTCGCCATCGAGCTCGAGGTTCGAGATGTAGAGGTGGCGGCAGATGTCGCCGCTCTCCGGGCGCTCGATCTTGATGACGCGGGCGCCGAGGTCGGCCAGCCGGGTGGCCGCCCAGGGGCCGGCGAGGAATTGCGAGAAGTCGAGGACGAGGAGGCCTTCAAGGGGTTTCATGGATGGGAAATGGGCCGGGTGGATCACGCGGACGGCAGCGACCCGAGGTAGAGCCGGTCGAGTTCGCGCAGGGTTTCTTTGTCGCCGGCCTCGCGCCGGAGGGCGCGGTGGAGCACCGGGCCGGCGGCCTCCTGGAAGCCGGTGTATCCGCAGTAGCGGGGCCGCAGCCAGGCGAGGTCGTGTGCCGGCAGGGTGTCGCGGAAGTAGCCGTGGGTGAGGATGTTGTTGGCCTCGTCGAGCCAGGCCGAACGGTGCCCGGGCTGGCCGCCGGCGGGCGTCGTGAGGGTCCGCTGGATCCTGCCGGATGCGGTGAAGGCGAGGTAATCGAGCAGTTCAGGTCCCGGTGGCCGCCGCCCCGACAGCGCCAGGCCGGTGCCGCCGAGGGTGGTGCGCAGGGGCACCCCCTTGAACGACGGCGGCAGGCCGAAGCGCAGCCGCTCCCCGGCGTAGCCGTCGCGGGCGTAGTTCGAGTAGCCGTAGGCCAGCGGGCAGTAGGCGAGGCGCTCGTTGGCGGTCGACGACAGCAGGTCGTGGGAGCCGATCGGGTTGGTCTCCCAGACCCGCGGGTCGCAGGCCTCGAGCAGCGTGCGCAGGTCGTCGAGCGCGGCCTGCATCACCTCGCCCGAGGCGATCCGCTCCGGGCCGGCGAAGGGCGCCTCGCCGTGCGCCACGCAGAGCGTGTAGAAGTTCATCAGGCAGTAGATCGGCGCACCCGGGAGGTGGACGTGGCCGGCCCTGGCGAGCTCGAGCACCGCCTCCCAGCTCGTCGGCACCTCGAGGCCGTGGCGGGCGACCAGGTCCTCGCGCCAGAAGGCGACCGGGGTGGCGGCGTCGATCGCCAGCGCCCACTGGTGGCCGTCCCAGTGGTAGCTGTCGTGCGAGCAGCCGACCTGGTGCCCGCGCTGGTCGGCGAGGAACTCGGCCGGCAGGTGCTCGTCGAGCGGCAGCAGCAAACGGTGCCTCGCGGCGTCGCCGACGAAGGGATGGTCGATCACCAGCAGGTCGTACTCCGCGGCGAGCTTCTCGACGGGAAACTCCTCGAAATCCTTCAGCGAGCGCTTGTCCCAGTGGACGCGGACCTCCGGGTGGAGTTCCTCGAAGCGCTGGGCCGAGGCGAGCAAGGGCACGGAACCCCGGCTGTGGTCCCAGGTCATGCCGCGGAGGTGGATCGTGTCGGTGCTCATGGTTCGAAGTCGATCGGGGTGGCGCCGCCGGCGCTGGATTCGTAGGCCGCCTCGACCACGGCCATGGTGTTGAAGGCGTCCTCGACCCGCGTCGGCAGCTCGTCGGTCTCGCCGCCGGCGAAGCGCTGCAGGCTGGCCATGGTGCCGACGAAGGCGTGGGGGTACCAGCTGCCGCTGAAATCCACCGGCTGCCAGGGCCCGGGCCGGCCGTCCGCGTCGAGCCGGCAGATCTCCAGTGCGTCGGGCTCGCCCTCCGGGTAGTTCATCAGCAGGCCGAGCCGGGCCACGATCGCGCCCCCGGTGCCCTCCCACTTGACGTAGCTCTCCTGGTGGTCGAGGCCGAAGTCGTGGCCGTGGTTGGTGGTGATGTTGGCCCGCACGAGGTCGCCGTAGTCGAGCGCGATGTTGGTCCGGGTCGAGGCCAGGTTGGCCGTGCGCGGGTGCTTCACCGTCCTGGCGTAAACGCCGGCGGGCTCGCCGAGGAACGAGCGGACCAGGTCGACGTAGTGGATGCTGTGGTAGAGGATCTCGACCCGCGGGATGCCCTCGAGGAAGGTCCACAGGTGCCACGGCATGTAGACCGTGACGCGGACCTCGACGTCGTGGAGCTCGCCGATCGCGCCGGCGTCGATGAGCCTCCGCGCGGCGAGGATGTACGGCGCAAAGCGTAGTTGGAAGTTGACCGCCGCGCGGAGCCGCTTGCGGCGGCAGGTCGCCAGCAGTCCGCGGGCCTGTCCGAGGTCCTCGCCGAAGGGCTTCTGGATCAGCACCGGAGCCCCGTCGGGCAGCTGGTCGAGGATCCTGGCGATGGCCGAGGCCGGCACCGCGAGGTCGAACACCGCCTCGTCCGGGGCCTCGCCGACCGCCGCTGCCAGGCTGTCGAAGACCCGCGGGACGTCGAACTCCGCGGCGAGCTCGCGCGCCTTGGCGGGATCAATGTCGAACAGCCCGGCTACCGGGAAGCCGGCCAGCCGGTAGGCCGGCAGGTGGCCGTCCCGCACGATCCCGCCCGCACCGATCACCACGATCGGGCGCGGCTCGCGGGGCAGCGGCGGGCAGGGTTCGGGACGCGTCTGGGGACTCGATGCCATTTTGTTTGTAAAAAATGTTTTTATTCACAAAAACAGGCAAGCTCCAAATGACGAAGTCGCCCAACTACGCGGTCCCGGCGCTCGACCGCGGCCTCGACATCCTCGAGGCGCTCGCCGAGCTGGCGGTCCCGCAGTCGCTCAGCGACCTGGCGGCGCAGCTCGACCGCAGCGCGAGCTCGTTGTTCCGGGTGCTCAACGGCCTCGAGCGACGCCACTACGTGACCCGCGACCCGCTGTCCGGGAAATACGCCCTGTCGCTCCGGCTCTTCGCCCTGGCCCACACCCACTCGCCGGTCGAGGCGCTGCTGCGGGCGGCGCGGATGCCGATGCAGGCCCTGGCCACCGGGCTCGACGAGTCCTGCCACCTGAGCGTGCTCGAGCGCGGCCGGGTGCTGGTCGTCGCCCAGCAGCACAGCCCGTCGCCGGTGCGGGTGTCGATCGAGGTCGGCGGCGAGTTCGACCCATTGCTCGCCGCCTCCGGGCGCCTGCTGCTGGCCCAGCTCGACGACGACCTGCGGGGGGCGGTGCTGGACCAGTCGCCGGCCTGGCAGGCGGCCGGGCCGCGCCGGCGCAGGGAGTGGCAGGCGGCCATCGGCGCGATCCGCCGCAGCGGGTGGTCGCAGGGTCGCGACGACACGGTCGAGGGTTTGGAAGACCTCGCGACTCTGGTAGGAGGAAGGGGATCGCCGCTGCAGGCGGCGCTCGCGGTGACCCGTTTCCACGGCTCGCGGGCGCCGGCGAAGGCGACGAAGGTGCGCCGGTTGCTCAAGGAGGCCGCCGCCGCAATCACCGAAAACCTAGGCATGAACCCATGAAATCGATCTTCTTCGAGGACTACGTCGTCGACGAGTCCCGGACCTCCACCGGCCGCACGATCACCGAGGCCGACGTCGTCCTCCACGCCGGGCAGTCCGGCGACTTCTACCCGCACCACATGGACGCCGAGTGGTGCAAGACCCAGGACTTCAAGCAGCGCATCGCCCACGGCACGCTGATCTTCGCGGTCGCGGTCGGCCAGACCGCCGGCGAGATCAACCCGGAGGCCTTCTCCTATGGCTACGACCGGCTGCGCTTCATCCGCCCGGTGTTCATCGGCGACACCCTGACGACCCGTTGCACGGTGAAGGAGAAGCGCGACTTCAAGCGGCCGGAGCTCGGCGTCGTGGTCGAGCTGGTCGAGGGACTCAACCAGCGCGGGGAGACGGTGATCGCTGCCGAGCACCTGCTGCTGGTGAAGCGGCGCGAGTCTGCCTGATTCCGGAGGGTCACCGCCATGCGCCTGCTGTCTTGTCTCTCCGGCGTCCTGCTGTCCGTCCCGGTGCCGGCGGCCGGGGAGCCGGCGAACGAACCGCCGAACGAGCCGCCCGACTGGGAGAACCCCGCGGTGCTCGAGCGCAACCGCCTGCCGGCGCGTGCCAGCTTCACCGCGCATCCGACGATCGAGTCGGCGCGGAGCGGCGCGGACAGCCCGTGGCGGCTCCCGCTCGACGGTGACTGGAAGTTCCACTGGGTGCCCCGGCCGGAGGAGCGGCCGCGCGGGTTCCACCGCCCGGACTTCGACGACTCCGCCTGGGGCACCATCCCGGTGCCCTCGCACTGGGAGCTCGAGGGCCACGGCACGCCGATCTATGTCAGCGCGGGATACCCCTTCCGGATCGACCCGCCGTGGGTCACCAGCGAGCCGAAGCCTTCCCACACCGCTTTCGAGGAGCGCAATCCGGTCGGATCCTACCGGACCCGCTTCGAGTTGCCCGATGGCTGGGACGGCCGCCGCACGGTGATCCACTTCGGCGGGGTGATGAGCGCCTTCCACCTGTGGTTGAACGGCGAGTGGGTCGGCTACAGCCAGGGCAGCATGACCCCGGCGGAGTTCGACCTGACGCCGCACCTGCGCGATGGCGAGAACCTCCTCGCGGTGGAGGTCTACCGCTGGTGCGACGGCAGCTACCTGGAGGACCAGGACATGTGGCGGCTGAGCGGGATCTTCCGCAGCGTCGAGCTGCGGTCGACCGGCCGCCAGTACCTCGCCGACTTCGCGGTGCGCACCGAGCTGGACGAGGAATTCCGCGACGCCAGCGTCCTCATCGAGCCCGAGTTCGGCGGCGAGGGGGCGATGGAGGGCTGGACGATCGAGGCCCGGCTGTTCGATGCCGCGGGCGCTCCGGTTGACGGGGCCACGGCGACCACCGATGTCGCGCCGATCCGCAACCACGGCTACTCGGCGCGCGAGCTGGTCGAGCACTTCCCGCAGCGCGGCCCGCGCAGCTTCGGGCGACTCCGGCTCGAGGTGGCGGACCCGCCGAAGTGGACCGCCGAGACGCCGGTGCTCCACCGCCTGGTGCTGGCGCTGCGCGATGCCGACGGCGCGCTGGTCGAGGCGGTCGGGCAGAACGTCGGCTTCCGCGAGGTCGAGGTGTCGGGCGGCCGCCTGCTGGTCAACGGCCGGCCGGTCCGGCTGCGCGGGGTCAACCGCCACGAGCACGACCCGGCGCACGGCCACGTGATGAGCGAGGAACTGATGCGGCGCGACCTCGAGCTGATGAAGGCGGCGCACGTCAACGCGGTGCGCACCGCCCACTACCCGGACGAGCCGCGCTGGTACGAGCTCTGCGACGAGTACGGCGTCTACGTCATGGACGAGGCCAACGTCGAAACCCACGGCCTGCGCGGCTACCTGGCCAGCCAACCCGGCTGGGCGGCCTCCTTCCTCGACCGCGCGGTGCGCATGGCCGAGCGCGACAAGAACCATCCCTCGGTGATCATCTGGTCGCTGGGCAACGAGTCGGGCTACGGTGCGAACTTCGCCGCGATGTCCGCCTGGCTGCGCGAGTTCGACCCGACCCGGCCGATCCACTACGAGGGCGCCCAGGGCGATCCGAGCGACCCGGACACGGTCGACTTCATCAGCCGCTTCTACCCGCGTGTCCGCCAGCCGTACCTGAACCCCGGGGTGCCGGACGGATCGATGGAGGAGCGCGCCGAGAACGCCCGCTGGGAGTATCTCCTCGACCATGCCGAGAGCCCGCACGACGACCGCCCGGTGCTGACCAGCGAGTATGCCCACTGCATGGGCAACGCGCTCGGCAACCTCGATGTCTACTGGGAGGAGATCTACAGCCACCCGCGGATGCTCGGCGGCTTCATCTGGGACTGGGTCGACCAGGGGCTCTACAAGGTCACGCCGGAGGGCGAGCGCACCATCGCCTACGGTGGCGACTTCGGCGACGAGCCGAACCTGAAGGCCTTCTGCCTCAACGGGGTGATCTTCGCCGACCGCAGCACGACGCCCAAGTACGAGGAGCTTCGCAAGGTGTATGCGCCGCTCGGGATCGAGCCGGCCGGAGGCGACGGCACGAGGGCGCGGGTCACCAACCGCCACGACTTCCTGGACCTCGACCGGCTGGTCCCGTGGTGGAAGGTCGAGGCCGACGGCGGGGTGCTGGCGGAGGGCGAGCTCGAGCCGCTGGCGCTCGCGCCGGGCGCGACGAGCGAGGTGGTGCTGCCGGTGCCGGAGCTCCGGCCTCCCGCCGGCGCCGAAGGCTTCGTGACCCTCGGCTTCCGCGACCCGTCGGGCGGGACCACCACCGCCTGGGAACAGTGGCCGCTGGAGCTGGATTCGCCGCGCCCCGAGGCCGTCGCGACCGGCAGCCTGGCCGCTCTGACGCTGGAGCAGGGCGACGAGCGGTGGGTCGTTGCGGGCGAGGGCTTTGCGATCGGGTTCGACGCGGCGGGCGGAGCCGTCGTTTCCTGGGTCGTCGACGGTTCCGAGCTGCTGGCGACCGGTGAGCGGCCGGCCCAGCCGGTCCTGCAGGCCTACCGCGCCCACACCGACAACGACAAGGGCTTCGGCAAGTGGCTGCACCGCGACTGGATCGAGGCCGGCCTCGACTCGCTCGAGCGCGAGGACTCGCCGCCGGAGCTTCGCCGCTCCGGTGACCACCTCGTCGAGGTGACCACCCGCAGCCGCTGGTCGGCGCGTGACGGCGGCTTTGTGCTGGCGACGAGCTGGCGGATCCGCGGCGACGGCAGCGTCGACGCCGACCACCGCCTCGAACCCTTCGGCACGCTTCCGGACCTGCCGCGGATCGGGGTCGGCTGGGCCTTCCGTGAAAATCTACGGCAAGTGTCGTGGTTCGGCCACGGGCCGCATGAGAACTACCCGGACCGGCTGGCGAGCGCGGCGGTCGGCCGCTGGAGCGGAGGGGTCGACGGGCAGGCGGTGCCCTACCCGCGACCGCAGGAGACCGGCAACAAGGAGGGCGTCCGCTGGGTCGCCCTGACCGGCGGGTCGGGTGCCGGCCTGCTGGTCTCGGCGCGGCAGGAGCCCTTCTCGATGTCGGCGCTGCCGTACTCGGTCGCCGACCTCGACCGGGCGCGGCACACCCACGAGCTCGAGCCTCGGCCGGCGGTGTTCCTCTCGCTCGACGCGCGCCAGATGGGCCTGGGCAACAGCAGCTGCGGGCCCGGCGTGCTCGAGAAGCACGCCATTGCCCCGGTCGTCCACGAGCTCCGCCTGCGCTACCAGCCGCTGGGGTCCGGTGACGATCCCGCGGCCGTGGCGCGCGTGAGGTATGGCGATTGAGCGCCGCGCCGGCCACCCGCGCCGCCGGTCACGGTGACTCCTGCTCGACCACGCGATAATAGCGCCGGGCGGGCCGGCTGACCGGTCCGGCGAAGCTCTCGGCAACCGCTTCGGTGCGGGTGGCAGGGTCCGGGGCGGCCTCGATTTCGGCCTGGAGTTCCATCCATTCCTCGCCCAGCTCGTCGACACCCTCGATGGCATACAGCTTTCCCGGGCTGCTCTCCCAGGTCAGGCTGACCTGGGTCTCACCGACCTCGACCCCGGTGATCGCGAAGCTGCTGGTGGCATCGACCAGGAAGTTGTTCATGAGGTGGTAGATGTCGGTGTTGTCGATCGTCTCGCCGTCGATGTGCTCGGTCCCGGGCCCCCAGGCGAAGAGGTCGCAGTTGATTCCGGTATGGGCGTGGCCGCCCCAGTCGACCGTTGGCAGCACTCCGATGCCGTTGTCCTGGAGCACGGTGAGGTCGCCGCACTCGTGGTCGGCGGTGACCAGGATCATGGTGTCGCTGCGGTCTTGGGCCCAGTTGAGGACCGCCTCCACCGTGCGGTCCATCTCGACGACCTCGGGGACCATCTTGCCGGTCTTGGTCGGGTCGTTCTCGTTGATGTGACCGGCCCGGTCGATCAGGCCGCTCTCGATCATGAGGAAGAAGCCGTCCGGGTCGCGCTCGAGGTTGGCGATGGCGGTCATCGCGATCTCGCTCAGCTTGGGCAGTCCGCCGAGGCCGTCGTAGAGGTAGGGCATGTGGCCGTCGCCGAAGGCTCCCAGCACGTACTCGGCGGTTGGCGCGATGCCCAGCATCTCGGCCCGCGTGCGGACGAGCTGGTAGCCGGTCGACTCGTCCCACAGGTCGAGGATCGAGTCGTGGCCGCCGCCCATCAGGACGTTCGGCCGGCTCTCGTTGAGGAAGTCGGCGGCGACGAGGGACGTTTGGCCGCGGTCGAAGACATGCGCGCCGAAGGCCGCGGGGGTGGCGTGGGTGATGTAGGAGGTGCTGACCAGCCCGGTGCTCCACCCGGCGTCCCGGGCGGACTCGAGGATGGTCTTCAGGTCATCGAGGTTGAAGTCCATGCTGACCATGTCGTTGAGCACCTTCTGGCCGGTGGCCATGGCGGTGGCCGCCGCGGCCGAGTCGGTCACGGCTCCGCCGAACGAGTGGGTTGTCACCGAGGCGTGGACGGGGAGCGTCTGCATCACCAGTTGCCCGTCGCTGCCGACATCGTAGAGGCGGCCGGCCTCGACCTGCTGCGGCCCCATGCCGTCGCCGATGACGAGAATGATGTTCTCCGCCTGGCCGGGGGAACTCAGGCAAGCCCAGTGCAGTCCGAGCGCGATGAGCACGTGGCGGGATGGAATGGCGTTCATGTTCGGGTTTGGCGGGGTTTTGATCGGGTTTCGGACTGCGCAAGATCTCGCCGTTCCCTTTCGGGCGCAAGGGGCGGCGGCGGCTCGATTCGGGAGAGGACTCAACAACCTACATGGTCTGCGGGCATTTTTGTCGCTCGAGTTTGACATGCTGCCCATCGGTCGACTCCGATCTGCCTGGTGTCCCGGGTGCGCACTGGAATAGGCGATTTGCAGTATTTTCAACGTCAGGCCTCCAAGTCCTGGGCGATACTGCGACAAACCCGTCCTGATGATGATGCGAACCCTCCCGGCCATCCTGGCCCTTTGCCTCGCGGGCACCGCGTTTGGCACCACCGCTACCAACCTGATCGTCAACGGCGACTTTGCCACCGGTGACCTGTCGGGCTGGCTCGCCACTCCCAACGCACCGACCACGATCACCCAAGACGCGTCCGAGGGTCTGCCGGCGGGATCGGCGCTGCTCGACCGCAACAGCGTCGGTGAGGTCAGCAACGGCAACCATCTCTACCAGGTGATCCCGGTCACCCCGGGCCAGCAGTACCGGCTCGATGCCGTCTGGAAGGGCGACCTCTACGCGGGGGGAACCGGGCGCAACTGGGCCGAGGTCTTCGTCTCTTTCGCCTCCAGTCCGACGGCGACGCCGACCGAGATCGTCTACAAGAAGGCCTCCGACGGCGGACCGAACCAGCCGCCCGCCTCGGGCTGGGACTGGGAGAGCGTCCTGCTCTCGCCGAACGACGCCGCCGCCCCCGCGGACGGGGTGTTCACCGCCACCGACAACTACATGGTGGTCGGCTTCAACCTCGGCGGCCGGGCCTCGTCCGATGGACCCGGCCCGGGCTTCTTCCACCTCGACAACGTCAGCGTGACCTCCTGGCCGCCGGAGGCGAAGCCGCGCTTCACCGACCTCTCGTTCAGCGGCGACGACATCGTCCTCGAGGGCGTCGACGGTCCCCCGGGAGGCGCCTTCCGGATGCTCGCCTCGGCCGACCTGGCCCAGCCGGCCGGGGACTGGCTCGAGCTCGGCATCGACGCCTTCGACCCGGCCGGCGGCTTCCTCTTCACCGCTCCCCGTCCCGCGGACCCGGCCGCCTTCTTCCAGCTGGAGGTGTTGTCCGACTCGAGCACGCCGGTGATCGGCGAGCAGCCCCAGGAGCTGGTCGTCGCAGCGGGCGGATCGGCGAGCTTCAGCGTCACGGCCAGCGGCCTGGAGCCGCTGCAGTACCAGTGGTATCACGACGGCGATCCGGTCCCCGGGGCGACCTCGGCGAGCCTGGTGCTGGACGAGGTCGATGGGGATGATTCCGGCGAGTACTTCGTCCGCATCAGCAACGCCCTCGGCGAGGTCGACAGCGAGACCGTGGTCCTCGAGGTGGTCACCGACCCGGCGGTGCCGGTGGCCGACGGCTACGCCACCCAGAACGGCGGGACGACCGGCGGTGGCAACGCGACGCCGCAGGTGGTCTCCACGGCGGAGGCGTTCCGGTCGGCGGTCGAGAATGACGACCCCGCGGTGATCATCGTCGACGGCCGGCTGGACGTCGGAGACGTCGACATCGGCTCGAACAAGACGATCCTCGGCGCGGACGAGGAGGCGGGGCTCTACGGCGGGACCCTCCGGGTGCGCGGCTCGAACGACATCTTCCAGAACCTCAGCCTCGGGCCCTCCGGCAACGGTGGCGACGTGATGGAGATCAGCGGCGCCGAGAACGTCTACGTGACCCGCTGCGAGTTCCACGACAGCGACGACGAGCTTTGCTCGATCGTGCGCGGTGCCGACTGGGTGACCGTGTCGTGGAGCAAGTTCTACTTCGACGACCCGGACAGCCACTCCTACGCCCACCTGATCGGCAACGGCGACGACGTCACCTCGGACCGCGGCAAGCTGCACGTGACGCTGCACCACAACTGGTACTCGAGCGGTGTGCGCGGGCGGATGCCGCGGGTGCGCTTCGGCCACGTCCACATCTACAACTGCTACTACAACAGCCCCGGCAACGGATACTGCGTCGGCGTCGGCAAGGAGTGCCACATCCGCCTGGAGGGCAGCCACTTCGACAACGTGAACGACCCTTGGGAGGACTACGGCGGCAGCAGCGACGGTGAGATCGGCTGGGCCGACCTGATCTTCGACGGCAGCACGCAGCCGACCTTCATGCCGAACTCGTTCCCGGTCTTCGATCCGCCCTACGCCTTCACCCCGGACCGTGCGGTGGAGGTCGAGGCGCTGGTCCGGGCCGGGGCCGGGAATGTCGCGCCGTAGGGTTCCAGGTGACCGGGTAGTGGGCGGTGAGGCGGTTCGGACCGGCTGGAAAGCGCGGGTTGGGTGGAGAGCGGCTGGGGGGTGGGGTGTCGTGGGGCCGGTTGGCGGTTCGGACCGGCTGGGAAGCGCGGGTTGGGCAATGAGTGGCTGGGGAGAGGTGGCGGAGCACAGGTGGCGGAGCACAGGGCATAGGACCTATGGGACCTATGGGACCTATATGGCGTGAGGCTGCGCCTCACCCTAGAGTTTTTGGACGGCTCCGGAAGGTGAGTTCCCGCCTCACCCATCTTCGCAGCGTCAGGACCGACACTGCTGAGCCTGGGAGATGCTCCCATAGGTCCTATAGGACCCATAGGACCTATTCCCTTTGCTCCGCCTGCTCTCGCAGTCGCTCACCACCCAACCCGCGCTTCCCAGCCGGCCCGCACCGCCAACACGCCCCCTCAGTTCTCCTCGACCTCGAAGCGGAAGTACTCCGCGTCCCCGATGGCCGGCAGCTCCAGCACCTGCGGCTGGCCGCTTGGCCGCGGGATGCCGTCGTTGCCGGCGGCGGGCCAGAGGTGCCAGTCGGTGAGGTTGGTGGACTGGAAGGCGCGCACGCGGCGGTTGCCGAGGCCGGGGTACTCGAAGCTGACCATCCCGTCGTGAAGCATCATCGTCGGCGACCAGTGGTCGAGGCGGTCCAGCGGGTGGGTGTTGGTGAGCCACTCGAGCTCGTTGTCGCTGGGGTCGCCATCGGGGTTGGCATCCCTTTCACCCTCGGCCGAGAAGGCGTCGCCGAAGTGCGCGATGCGCCAGGAGTCGTAGTCCGGGTACTCCTGCACCTCGGATCCGATCCACTCGGCGAGCAGCTCGAGCCCCTCGAGGTCGAGCTCGGTCGTCGCCAGCGGGGGCATCCGGTCGTAGCCGTTGGCAGCCGCGGCGCGGGTGTAGAGGAGCGAGTGGATGATGGACCCGGGGTCGACGAGAAGGTCGCCGGGGACCAGCGGCGGATGGGCCGGGGGCTCGTTGACCAGGCCGGTCAGGCTCAGCGGCAGGTGGGCGCGGCCGTCCCAGACGCCGCCGCTGCCGCCGCCGGGGCGGTGGCAGTAGGAGCAGTTGACGTCGATGTAGGACCGCACCCGGGCCTCGAGCGAGAACTGGTCCTCGTCGGGCCGAAGGTGCCGCGGCAGCGTCGCGGGATCGTCGGCCATGCCGGCCAGGTAGCCCGCCGAGGCCAGCAGGCCGATGAAGTTCCCCGAGCTTTCCGCGATCGACCCCTCGCCATTGAGCTGGCGGGTGTGGAAGGACAGCGCATGGCCGGCCGCCGGGTTGTGGCAGCTGAGGCAGGAGCTCCGCGAGGGGATGGTCCAGACGACGCTGGTCGGGGCCGAGTCGAGCATCAGGTCGACCTCGAAGCTTTCCCCACTGCTGCCCGACAGGTCGGCCTCGTCCTGCAATCCGGCGTTGACGTTGCGCCAGCGGTAGGAGACGCCGTAGGTGCCGGCGGCGTCGCGGACCAGGAAGCGGGTCTCGAGCCGGCGCCGCGGCGAGCCCGGGACCGGTCGCCGGTCGGTGACGGGCGCCCCGCCGATCATCCGGGTGAAGCTCTCCCACTCGGTGGGCATGTCGAAGTGCTTGGCCCAGACCATTCCCTCGGGGAAGGTCCACGGCTCGTCGCGGGAGTAGCCGATCGTGTCGCTGTCGTTGCGGATCAGGAACCAGCGCCGCTTCTCGGCGAAGTCGGACCAGAAGCGGAGGTTCGGATCGTAGGCAATCCCGCCCGGCTGCGGGCCCAGCGTGGCGAGGTCGGCGAAAAAGCCGGTCTCGCTCAGGTTGACGGGAAACTCGCGGGCATCGTCGCCGAGGGTGAGGCGCTTGATGGTCGCCACGCCCTGGTCGGTGTGGAAGCCGCCGGCGCCGCGGTCGAGCACCAGGATGTCGCCGTTGGTGGGGTCCAGCTCGAAGGCGAGCAGGCCCTTCTCGCCGCCGAGCCGCTCCACCTCGGGCCCCTCCGCGCCGCGGGTCAGGGCCCAGAGGTTGCCCGAGGAAAAGTCGCCCATGATGAATTTCCCCTGCAGCCCGGGCATCGAGTCGCCACGGTAGAGGAAGCCGGCGATGACCGAGCGACCCTCGAAGGGACCATTGCCGCGCGGGTAGGTCCAGTAGGGCTCGACGAAGTTTGCCGCGGATTCCTCGGCGCCGTTGAGCAGGTCGCCGCTGCGGTAGCCCTCGGTGATCGACTCCCGCCAGGCCCAGCCGCCGTTGCCGCCGTAGGTGCCGCCATCGACCAGCGGAAAGGGGTAGATCGACAACTCCTCGCGGGTGCCGTGCGAGACGTCGCCGACCCAAAGTTCATCGACGCTGCCGTCGCCGTCGTGGTCCTCGGGCGAAAAGCTCCACGGGTTGCGCTGACCCATCAGCAGGATCTCGGTGCGGACCTGGTTGGGGTCCAGCGCCACGCCGTTGAAGCTGGTCACGCCGACGAAGGGGTTGTCGGGGGGAATGGCGAAGTGCGCCTCGCCACTGGTGCCGCCGCCGACCCGCGGGATCACCAGGTCGCCGTCGTTGTTGGTGCCCCCCGGGTCGGGACCCGGCGCGGGATTTGGATTCGGCACCAGACTGCCGGGCTTCTTGTCGACGTCGATGCGGATGATCGACGACCAGAAGTTGCGGTCGATGTGCTGCGAGTTGTCGCCGAGGTCCTCCTGGTCGCCGTCATCGCCGAAGCCGACGTAGAGGTAGCCGTCGGGTCCGAAGTGGCAGTGGGCGATGGTGTGAATCTCCTGGTCGGAGTCCTGGTCGATGAGGACCTGGCGGCTGTTGATGTCCGCGGTGTAGGGCGGACTGGTGCTGCAGGTGAAGCGGGTGACGTGGACGCGGTCGTCGGCGGTGTTGTAGGTCAGGTAGATGTAGCCGTTGTCGGGCCAGTCCGGGTGCACCGCGATCCCCTTGAGGGCGCGCTCGGTTTCCTCGAACTTGACCAGGCTGGTGAGGTCGAGGACCTCGACCTTGGTGGCCGGCTGAAGCCGCATGTCGGGGATCATCTGGACCCGCCCGGCCCCTTCGGCGATGAACAGCCGGGGCACCTCGCCGGTCACCGTGTCGAAGCCGTGGGGGCTGTCGAAGCCGAGCCCGGGAAAGGCGTCGACCAGCTCGTAGACCGTCGACGGGGCTTCGGCCGGGAACTTGGCGAAGTCGCTGTCGAAGCGGGGGCTGGCGGTGAAGGTGATGTCGACCGTGGCGGTCGCGGTCGAGGTCCCGGAGCTGTCGCTGATCTCGTAGTCGAGGCTGTCGCTCGCCGGGCTCCCGAGGGAGTGCTGGTAGAAGATGGTGCCGTCGGGGTGGGCGACGGCGTTGCCGGAGGCGGGCCCGGAGGTGACCTGGAGGCTCGCCAGATCCAGTGCGCCGGTGTCGTTGGCGGCGACGTCGAGGCGGAACTGGCCGCCGTGGTGCAGGGTGACGGCATCGTCGGCCGCCGCCACCGGGCCGCCGGGCGAGCTGCCGTCGTCGAATTGCGGCGACTCGAGGTCGTAGGCGTCTTCGATCTGCTGGGCGCTGAGCACCTCGTCGAGCACCTCGACCCTGGCGATCGTTCCGGTGAAGGGCACCGGGGTGGTGGTGGCGCTCCCCGCCTCGTTCTCCGCGCCGAGGGCGAGCGGGTTCGACTCGCCATGGATCGCCAGCTCGCCGTGGTCCTTCGAGTTGCTGAGTTGGCCGTCGATGTAGACGCGCGAGGTGCTGCCGTCGAAGGTGTAGGCGAGGTTCGTCCAGCGGCCGGCCGTCGCCGAGATGTCGGTGCCGTTGAGGTCGCCGTAGGCCACGTCGTGGCCCGCCCCCCAGTGTCCGACGGCGCCGTAGCTGCTGCTCGTTCCCTGGTGGAACCCGCAGTTCGAGCCGAAGGGACTCCCGCCACGTCTCCCCCAGGCGACGATGGTTTCCTCGCTGCTGAGGTCGGCGTTCCAGACCCAGGCGCGGACGCTGTGGACCTGGTTGCCGGAAAGGCCGAGCGTCGGGGCGAGGACCGCGGCGGTCATCTTGTCGCCACCGTCGAACTCGATCCCCTGGATGTAGGCTGAGGGGTCGTTGTTGGAGGGGTGGCTGGCGGTGATGACGGAGCCGGCCACGGTGGTGAAGGGTCCCGCGGAGCCGGGGTTGGCGATCACGGCAACCTCGCTGCCATCGGCGAGGCCGAGGGCGGTGGCATCGAGCTGGACGAGTTCGGCCGCGCGGAGCGGTGCCAGCATGACGGAGGAGGCGAGCAGGGCGGGGATTGCCTGTGATCGGCGGGAAAACGGGGCGGAACTCATTGGGTTTCGGGGTGGGAACCGACTGCCACCACTAGCGCCGTGGCGGCAGCCGGCAAGTTTCCGCTGTGGCTTCGGGGTGGAGCGGGTTGGCGGTGCGGACCGGCTGGAAAGCGCGGGTTGGGTGGTGAGCGGCTGGGGGTGGAGGTGTCGTGGGGCGTGGTGGCAGTCCGGACCGGCTTTAAAGCGCGGGTTGGGCGGCCAAGCGGCTGGGGAGAGGTGGCGGAGCGAACGAAATAGGTCCTATAGGACCTATGGGAGCATCTCCTGGGCTCCGCAGTGTCGGTCCTGGCGCTGCGAAGATGGGTGGGGCGGGAGCTCACCTTCCGGAGCCGTCCAAAACTCAAGGGTGAGGCGCAGCCTCACGCCATATAGGTCCCATAGGTCCTATCGGTCTTATGCCCTGTGCTCCGCCACTTCTCCCCAGCCGCTTGGTCGCCCAGTCAGCGCCTTCCAGCCGGTCCGCACTTCCAACCAGCTCCTCCTCACTCTCCGCTGACCTCCCCGGGCTTCTCCCGCGTGTTCGCCACCGGCCAGTCGTCGCTGCGGTAAGGGACTGCCGGGAGTCCAGCGGAGTTCACCAGGTTCGGGGTCGCCGTCTCGTGCCAGGCGAAGCGCACCGCCACCGGCCGGGCCACCAGCGAGCTCACCACCTCGACGCGCCCGTCATCCACGATGCGGGCTTCGGCCGGGTGGAAATCCCGGCCCTTGCCGGCCAGCTCGAATTGGCCCAGCGGGTTGCCATCGGCGCGGGCGAGGCCGCCGCCGACGTGCTCGAACTCGAGCACCACCCGGCCATCGTCGCCAAACTCGGCCGAGGCGACCCGCGGGCTGTGGACGACCCGGCGCTCGTCGCCGTAGGTTTCCCGCAGGGCGAGGTGAGCGAGACGCAGGCCGACGTCGCGCTTGTTGGTCGGGTGGATGTCGCGGCCGTCGCCGGCGAGGTCGGTGGTGACGATCATCGCGGAGTGCGGGATCTCGTCGAGCGCGGCGGCCTGTGCCTCCCAGAACAGTGGCAGCCCGCGCGGCGTGAGCCAGGCCGGGAACGAGTCCCAGGCGGAGTAGTTGAAGGGCGCGAGCTGGACGTAGTAGAAGGGTGCTTCCGGGTTGGACCAGGCCTGGCGCCAGCCTTTGACGAGGGTGGCCAGCTTGGTCGCGTACTCCGCCGACTCGCCGGTCATCGCGTTCGCCTCGCCCTGGTACCACAGGAAACCGCGCAGCGTGTAGGGCACCAGCGGCTCGACCATGCTCCGCCACAATTCGGTCGCCTGGACGCCGTCGACCCAGGCGAAGTACTCGGTTTCCAGCACTCCCTCCAGCCGCGGCTCGGCCTCGATCGCCGCGCGGGGGGTCCAGGCCTCCACCATGGTGCCGCCGAAGCTGCTGTGGATCAGCCCGACCGGGACCTCCAGGTTGACCAGCAGCTCGCGGCCGAAGAAGTAGCCGGCCGCCGAGAATTCCGTGGCCACGACCGACTCCGGCGAGCAGGGCAGCCAGCGCATCTGCTGCTCCGGCCGGCTCACCTCGCCGTGGTGGGGGACTTGGAACAGCCGCATCCGCGGGTGCCGCGCCGCCGCGATCTCGCTGAGGTGGTTGTCGGTCGGCCGCTGGCCGCGCTTGTCACCCAGCGGCTTCTCCATGTTCGACTGCCCCGAGCACAGCCAGACTTCGCCGACCAGCACGTCGCGGAAGCGCCGCTCCTCGCTTCCGCTCACCACCAGCTCGCGCGGCTCGGCGCTGGCAGGCATCGCCGGCAGCTCCGCCTGCCACTGGCCCTCTGGGTCCGCCGTGGCCGTCGCGCGGTGCTCGCCGAAGCGGATGGTGATTTCCTCGCCCGCGTCGGCTTCACCCCACACGTTCACCGGCCGGTCGCACTGAAGCACCATGTGGTCGCTGAATACCGCGGGCAGCGAGACGGCTTGAAGCGGCCCGGCGGCGAGGGAGAGGGAGAAGAGGAGGGAAATGAATCGCATCGGAGGGTCGGGGGTTTTGCTGTCAAAGATTGCGGGCACGGAGTTGCCGGCGTCGAGCCGGGAGGATGCCACCCGCCCGGATTGGCCGGCCACGGCCGCCCCTCGCCGGCATGTCCGAGAAATCGCTTGTCCCCACAAATGGGGTTTGAAAGCCTCTTAACCTCAAACTACATTCTTATAGAATGACACCGATGTCTTCATGTCCGGCATGAGGCGCGGTGGTTCCGGACCACGGAGGGAGCCGGGGATGATCTTCTTACCCATGCCGGCCTGCTCCGCGGACCTCAAACCCCGAAACATCCGCCCCGAAAACCCATGCAACCCATCCGATTCCGACGCTCCGCCTTTCCGCGGAAGCCCTCCCTCGCCGCGCTTGCCGCGGCCAACGGCCTGCTTGCCGGCACCGTCATGGCGGCCGTCCAGATTGACCTCGACGCCACCGACCAGCCGCTCGGTCCGCTCAGCAGCTGGACCAACGACGGCGCGATCGGCGGCACCTTCGACTCCGCCGGCAGCAAGATCCCGGACGTGATCGAGGTCGATGGCGTCAACGCGGTTTTCCTCAGCAACGACAACGACCCGGACAACGATCCCGGCACCGATCCGGTGGAGGATCCCGACTCGACCTATTACGATGGCCCGAGTGCCTTCGGCGGCCCGCTGAGCGGCAACCGGACGATCGAGGCCTGGGTCCATGACGACGAGTTGGCGGAGTTCCAGAACGTCATCGCCTGGGGCACCGCCGGCACCAAGCGCGGGGCCGCCTTCTACGGCTACGGCACCAATCCCGCCGCGGGTGCGGCGATCCACTGGGAGGACGACAACGGCTACGGCCGCGACGTCCTGGTCACCGGCCGCTGGGCCCACGTCGCGGTGGTCTACAACAGCGCGGACCCGGAGCTCTTCGGGCCGGGCGTGCGGACCTATGTCGACGGCTTCCTCACCCGCCTCGAGCCCCTCAATGGCTCGCTGACCCCGCTCAACGGCGTGGTCGACGGCGGCGGCACCCCGGTGATGATCCCCTACAGCGTGGGCCGCTGGCGGGACGGCGTCGGCGACATCGTGGAAACCGAGGACAACGCGGGCGTCGAGCCGATCAAGATCGGCCGCATCCGGGTCCACGACGAGGTGCTCGACCAGGCGACCCTGCGCGCCAGCGTCATCGCCGACGGCGCGGCCACCTTCTGGGCCGACACGGATTCGGACGGCATGCCCGACTGGTTCGAGGAACAGAGCGAGGGGCTCGACCCGAACGTCCCGGATGCGGGTGAGGACGCCGATTCTGACTTCCTGAGCAACATCGACGAGTTCAACGCCAACACCAACCCTAGCGACAACGACAGCGACGACGACGGGGCCTTCGACGGCGCCGAGGTTCTGGCCACCCTGAACGACGGATCGACCCCGACGGGCTTCGCGGCCACCGACCCGCTCTCCCCCGACAAGGACTACGACGGCTTGCTTGACGGTGCCGAAGTGGTGGCCGGCACCAACCCGGACGACCCGGATACCGACCTCGACGGGGCCACCGACGCCCAGGAGGTGTGGTTCGGCACCGATCCCCTGGTGAATGACGGCAACCTGCCCGCCGCCGACCGCGGCCCGGTGATCGACCTCGACGCCACCGTGCTTGCCGAAGGGCCCGTCACCTCGTGGACCAACACCGGCGCGATGGGCCAGGCCTGGGTGCCCTTCTTCCCGGCGACCCCGCCTGCGGTGGCGACCCACGAGACCGGCGTCAACGGGCTCGTGCTCGATGGTCTCGACAATGTCCTGACCGGCCCGCCGGCGCCGATTCACATGGTTTTCGACGGTGCCCGCAGCGTCGAGGCCTGGGTCCTCAACCCCGAGGTCGGCTCGGAGGAAACCGTGGTTGCCTGGGGTTCCCGCGGTGGTGACGGCACCAACAGCTCGTTCAACCACGGCAGCAGCGGCAGCTTCGGAGCCTTCGGCGGCTGGAGCGACGACTTCGACATCGGCTGGGCCAACCAGATCTCCTTCGACCAGTGGACCCACCTGGCTTGGACCTACGACGCGGACACCTTCGAACTCTCCGTCTACCGCGACGGCGAGTTGGCCGACTCCAAGATCACCGGCCCGGACGGCTCGCCACTGTCCCTGTTCACCGACCTGTTCGACCCCGCCGGCAACGCCTTCCCGATCATGATCGGGGCGCAGAACCAGAACAGCGGGGTTCCAGCCCGCCCAGCGACGATGATCTACGGCAAGCTCAAGGTCTATGACCGGCCGCTGTCGGCGATGGAGGTCCTCGACAGCTACAACGCCGACAAGGACTCGTTCCCGATCGTCGTGCCGCAGCCCGAGGGAACGCCCCAGCTCACGATCGACTACGACCTCAGCCGTGATCCCGACATCGTGCGGCTCACCTGGGACTGGACCGACTTCCCGGTCGGCGCCGACCCGGTTCTGGAAGTCAGCCAGGACATGGCCCCGGGGAGCTGGATCGATGCCATGCAGGGCTTCGTCTTCACCGACAACGAGGTCGACTTCGTCCCGGTGGATCCGAACAACCCGGAGGACGAGGAGAACAACCCGATCTTCGATCCGAGCTGGAAGTTCTATCGCTTCAACTACACGGTTCCGGCTCCCTGAGTGGCTTCCGCCCGGGTTTGCCGGGTGAATCCCGATGATTCCGACTGCCGGGGGAGGTTTCCTTCCCCGGCAGTTTGCTGTTCGGGAATGAGTGTCCGACTTCCCTCGGTCCGGACGCCAGGCGGAGACGCTCGAGCTCAGCAACCTGTCGCCGATTCGGTCTCGCCCGACGCGAGGGAGCTCAAAAGCGCGATGAATCGGCACGACGCCCGGGGACAGTTCCCGTGGGACTCCGTCGTGATGGAGTCGGCGTTCGTTCAAACAACCCGCCGGAAGACGCAAAATCTGATTGAGGGATGATTGGAATTCGTGGCATTCCACGGGAATCCGTACAGAAAATTTCTCTTTGGCGTGCGCCAGGGGTTGAAGTCGCCGCTGGATGATGAGTCTCAACCCCCAAACATCACCCCCCAAACATCCGACCCGAAAACCCATGCAACCCATCCGATTCCGGCGCTCCGCCTTTCCGCGGACGCCCTCCCTTGCCGCGCTTGCCGCGGCCCACGGCCTGCTTGCCGGCTCCGCCATGGCGGCCGTGCAGATCGATCTCGACGCCACCGACCAGCCGCTCGGCCCGCTCAGCAGCTGGGCCAACGACGGTGCCATTGGTATGACCTTTGATTCCGCCGGCACCAAGGTTCCCGACGTGATCGAGGTCGACGGCGTCAATGCGGTCTTCCTGTCTAACGCCGAAGACTTTGACGACGACTCGGACCCTGAAACCCCGCCGGTCGTCGACCCGGACAACACCACCTACTACGAGGGTCCCAGCGCTTTTGGCGGTACGGTCAATGGCGAGCGGACGATCGAGGCCTGGGTCCACGACGACGAGCTGGCCCCGTTGCAGAACATCATCGCCTGGGGCACGCAGGGGTCGAAAGGCGGGGCTGCCTTCTACGGCTATGGAACCGACCCGGTCGGGGGAGCCGCCATTCATTGGGAGGATGACAACAGCTACGGCCGCAGCACCTTGCCCACCGGACGCTGGGTTCACGTGGCGGTGGTCTACACCACCGCCGACCCGGACCTGTTCGGTCCGGGTGTGCGGGTCTACATCGACGGCTTCCTCACCCGTCTCGAGCCCGTGAACAATGCCCTGTCTCCGGTCAACGGCGTCGTCCCCGAGGGCGGAACCCCGGTGATGATCCCCTACAGCATCGGGCGTGTGCGGGATGGCGAGGGGGAGATCGTCGAGAACGCGGATGACTCAGGCATCGAGCCGATCAAGATCGGCCGGATCCGGGTCCACGACGAGCCCCTCGACCAGGCGACGATCCGAGCGACCGTGATCGCCGATGGTGCCGCCACCTTCTGGCCGGACAACGACGGCGACGGGATGCCCAACTGGTACGAGGAGCTCCATCCCGGCCTCGACCCGGAAACCGCGGACGCAGGGGAGGATGCCGACAGCGACTTCCTGACCAATATCGACGAGTACGACGGCAACACCAGTCCCAGCGACAATGACACCGACGACGACGGCGCCTTTGATGGGGCCGAGGTGAATGCCACGCTGAACGACGGCACGACTCCGACGGGCTTCGCAGCTACCGACCCGCTGCTGCCCGACAAGGACTACGACGGCCTGCTGGACGGGGCCGAGGTGATTGCCGGAACGAATCCGGATGATCCCGACTCCGACCTCGACGGCGCCACCGACGCGCAGGAGGTCTGGTTCGGAACCGACCCGCTGGTGAACGACGGCAACCTGCCGGCCGACGACCGCGGCCCGGTGATCGACCTCGATGCCACGGGTCTCCCCGTGGGGCCGGTCACCTCCTGGGTCAACAGTGGCGCGATGGGTCAGGACTGGGTGCCCTTCAACATCGCGACGCCGCCGTCCGTGGAGACCCACGAGACGGGTGTCAAGGGACTCGTGCTCGATGGCGTCGACAGCGTCCTGGTCGGGCCGCCAGCCCCCATTCACATGGTCTTCGACGGTGCCCGGAGCGCCGAAGCCTGGGTCCTCAACCCCAATGTCAGCTCCGAGGAGTCGATCATCGCCTGGGGCTCCCGCGGCAGCCCGGACGGCAGCAACTGCTCGTTCAACCATGGCGACCGCGACGACTTCGGTGCCTTCACCGGCTGGGGCGATGCCTTCGACATCGGCTACGGCGGGAAGGTCTCCAGTGACCAATGGACCCACGTCGCGATCACCTACAATGCCGACACCTTCCTGCTCTCCGTCTATCACAACGGCATCCTCGCCAATTCCAAGACCACCGGTATCGAGGACGAGGGCGACCCTGCGCTTTCCCTGTTCACCGACTTGTTCGGCTCGACAGGTGAGGCCTATCCGATCCTGGTCGGCGGCCAGAACCAAGGCAGCGGGATCCCCGCTCGTGCGGCGAGCCTGATCATCGGCAAGCTCAAGGTCTATGACCGGGAACTCTCGGAGGAGGAGATCGAGGCGAGCTTCATTGCCGACGAAGCCTCCTTCCCGAGACCGGATCCGGAGGGCGGCTACAATCCCAGTCTGACGATCGGGTATGACGGTGAGGCGGACCCCAACTTCATTACTCTCGACTGGGACTATACCGAGTTTCCGCCAGGCGCCGATGTGATCCTTGAGGTCAGTCAGGACATGGCGCCGGGAAGTTGGATCGATTCCGGGGAAGACTTCCTTCTCACCGACGATGATATCGCCTTGGTTCCGGTGGATCCGAACAATCCGGAGGACGAGGAGAACAACCCGATCTTCGATCCGAGCTGGCGCTTCTATCGCTTCAACTACACCGTTCCGGCCGGTCCTTGAGCGGTTTCCGCCCGGGATGACCGGGTGAATCCCACTGATTCCAGCTGCCGGGGGAGGTTTCCTTCCCCGGCAGTTCGTTTTTCGGGGATGGGTGTCCGGCCTCCCTCGGTCGGGACGCCAGGCGTGGGCTGGGCAGCTCTTGGTGTGCCCTGGGAGCCTGGGAGACACTCCAACTCAGCAACTTGTCGCTGATCCGGTCTCGCCCGGCGCGAGGGAGCTCAAGAAGAAGATGAATCGACGCGACGTCCGGGGAGGCCTCGCGTGGGAATCCGCCGTGACGGGCCCGACGTTCTTTCACGAACCCGCCCGAAGACGCAAAATCTGCTTGAGGAATGATTGGAATTCATGGTTTTTAACGGGAGTCCATGTGGGAAAAGTCTGTCTACGGCAGGTGCCTGGGCGGGATTTTCCCGATGGATGACGAGTTCGAACCCAACAAACCCAAACGAGAACCCCTGACTCTACCAACCCAAATCGAACCATGATTCGTTCCATGAAAAACCCCTACACCCCCCTCCTTGCTGGCGCTGCCTTGGCGGGCCTGCTGGCAACGCCGGCCCATGCGACACTCTTCGCCTACGAAGGCTTTGCAGGCGTGTCCGATGGCCCTCTCGCCGGTCAGGCCTCCACCGGCGGCCTTGGATTCGTCGGCAACAACTGGGTCATCACCAACGGCGCAGGTGGTGCCTCGACCACCGAGGCGGCTGGACTGAGCTACCCGGGAAGCTACCCGGGCATCAACACCTCCATCGGCGGCAACGGCCGGGTGACGGGTGTCACTGGTGACAATGCCTTCCTTGCCCTGAACTTCGACGTCTTCACCCAGCCCGCGATCGACGGCGCGAGCCAGATCCACATCAGCTGGCTGGCCCAGAACGTGGCCCAGTCCACGACCGACTACGGCCTGCTGGACGCCGGAACCCGGACCACCTTCAACCTGGCCGCGGAATACCCGCGCAACTCGGGCATCCGGATCAACAACACCGGCGGCACCAGCAACAACACCCTCGGAACCATCGGCAACTCCGGCAACTGGAATGGTAGTGGCGGTGGCGCTCCGACCCAGTCGCTGTTTGGTGACGGCGAGGTCGATCCCGAGGTGGTCGACACCTGGGGTGCCTTCAACTTCAACGACGTCAACAACATCTTCACCGGCAACGGCGGCACCCAGGCGGGCCCGGGCAGCGCCTTCTACAACCCGGCGGCTGCCAACTACGATGGCGTGGATCACCTCGTCCTCTCGATCAACACCGCCACGAGCACCTACAACCTGCAGGTCAACCCGCAGCCGGATGGCTCGAACGATGGTGAACTCGTCTGGGTCCACACGGATGGTTCCGTGGTTCCCTTCGAATTCCGCGCCTTCGGTGTCGAGGCTGGCAACGACTCCAGCGAGCGGGCTCCCGGCGACATGGTCTTCGACGAGATCCGCATTGCCGACAGCTTCGCGGACGCCGCCGGCTTCAACCAGATCCCCGAGCCGTCGATCGCCCTGCTGGGCGGCCTCGGCCTGCTCGGCCTCGCGCGTCGCCGCCGCGCCTGATCGGCGTTGGCAGCAACCCGCGACGAATCCGATTCACAGCGGCACCCGGGAGACCGGGTGCCGCTTTTCCTTGCCGCTGCCTTGGTGGCTCTTTCCCGATATGGGACCCCGCCTCGGTTCGAAGACTTGGAAAGATCTTGAGGAGTCGCGACGTTCCGTGGCATGGGTTGGAGATCCATTGATGGAACCGGGTTTCGATCCGGTGGGCAGCTGACACGAGATTGTTCGGCGGCTCTGCGAAGTCTCACGCATCAACCCAGCATCAACCCAAGGAACCACAACCCATCGAAACCATGATCCACAAATATCCGAATTCCCCGCTTCTTCTCGCCAGTGCCGCCTTGGTGGGGCTGATCGCAACGCCGGCCCACGCGGCACTCTTCGCCTACGAGGGCTTCAGCAACGTCAGCGCCGACGGGCCGCTCGTGGGCAATCCCGCATCCGGAAGCGGATTCGTGGGCAACTCGTGGGTTGCGACGAATGGCGACGGTGCCGCCTCCACTGTCGAGGCTGCGGGTCTCAGCTACCCCGGAACCTATGCCGGAACGCACACGGCGGTCGGCGGCAATGGCCGCGCCACCGGCGACTCCGGCAGTGCCAACGTGGGCCTCGATTTCGATGTCTTCACCCAGCCCGCGATCGACGGGGCCGACGCCATCTACGTCAGCCTGCTGGCGCAACGGGTCGGTGACACGACGACTTCCGCCGGGCTTCTGGATGCCGGCACCCGCACCACCTTCAACCTGGCATCGGAGTATCCGCGCAACTTCGGACTCCGCTTCCTCAACGCCGGAACGGGCAGCAACAGCTCGCTGGGCACCATCGGCAAGGGTTCCGACTGGAACAGCAACGGGGTCACCTTCGGCGACCCGAATCCCCTGGTCATCGACACCTGGGGCGCCGGTGGCTTCAACGACATCAACAACCTCTACACGGGCGCCGATTTCGCCGACGGGGTGGATCACCTGGTTCTTTCGATCGTCCCGGCAACGAGCACCTGGCGTCTCCAGGTCAACCCGCTGCCCGATGGCTCCAACGACGGTGAGATCAACTTCGTCCACACGGATGGAGGCGTCGTTCCGTTCGAATGGATGGCCTTCGGTGTCGGGGGCGGCAGCAACTCCTCGGATCGCCCGGTGGGTGACTTCGTGTTCGACGAGATCTACATCGCTGACTCCTTCGAGGAGGCGGCCGGCTTCTTCCAGGTCCCCGAGCCGTCGATCGCCCTGCTGGGCGGCCTCGGCCTGCTCGGCCTCGCGCGTCGCCGCCGCGCCTGATCCGGCTGCGAAGGACGACCTTTTCCAAAGTAACCCTCACGGCGGCACCCGGTTCTCCGGGTGCCGCCTTTTTTTTGGCGAAGTGTGCGGAATCCGATTTCCCGAACTCGGGACAAGGATGGATGGGATGGGATCTTCATCGGACCGCAGGCTTGAGCCTGCCCGGGTCGCCCTTTCGCTCCGCATCCCAAGCTCACAGCCGGCTGAAGTCGGCGGTCCGGGCGGGCCCAATCTGGAGAGGATTAATCGCCCGGCACCTCGATCACCCGCCGGGCCGGGGGCAGCCCCTCGCTGCTCACCGTCAGGGTGACCTCGCCCGCTTTCCCGCTGCTGCGAAGCACCGCGAGGGCGTGGCCTTCGAAGGTCTCACGCCGAGGGGAGGTGAAGCCCGGGCCCGCCTGTGACACGTCGTCGTTGCCGAGGGCGACCAGCTTGGCCGGACCCTCGACCCGGCAGCTCAGCGGCAGCCGGGCGTGCGGGCAGGTCCGCCCCTCCGCGTCGACGACGCGGATCGTGACGTAGGCGAGCTCAAGGGGATCGGCCGATTCCATCTCCTCGCCGAGCTCGAGATGGAGGGCCGCCGGCTCGCCCGCGGTGGCCAGGACGAAGCGCCCGGCCGGCTGGCCAGCGGCGTCGAGTCCCTCGACGAGCAGCTCACCCGGGGCGTAGGGAATGGTCAAGGTGCTGCGAAAGTCCCCGCCGACTTCGGACTCCTCGAACACCTCGCCATTCAACGAGACCCGGACCCGCGGGTGGCGGCTCGCGATTTCCAGCCGCAGCGGCTCGCCCTCGTGGCCCGGCCAGGTCCAGCAGGCCCGGGCCGGCGGGATCGACCACGGGGTGAGGTTCCACGGCTCGCCGTCGGGCGAGGGAACCTCGACGGCGGCGTGCAGCGTGGTCCCCTGGTCCCAGACCAGCTCGCGGTAGAACGAGATCGGCTTGCGCCGGCCGCTGATCGTGAGGTCGCCGCAGGCCGCGCCGATCCACGGAAAGTGGCTGCCCTCCCAGTGCGGTCGGGCCTCCTCGGTCGAGGGAAACACCCGGCCGATGCCGGCCTCGCCGAGGTAGTCGATCGCGCTCCAGACGAAGTCGCCGATGACATGCGGGTGGGCCTCGACCAGCTGCCAGTTGTCGAAGGCCTCGCGCTGGTAGGACTCCGAGGCGTAGGTCACGCGGTTTGGCCGGCGCCGGTGGTCGGCCGCGTGGCGGGCGCCGAGCTCGTAGTTGTAACCGGCCAGGTCGAGGGCATCGAAGATCGGGTCGAGGCGGGTCCAGTCGCTGCCCTCGCCGAGGCCGTTGAGGCCGACGGTCACCGGGCGCGAGCGGTCGAGCGTGCGGACCAGCGCGGCCAACTCGTGGGCGCGCCGAATCCCCTCGGCGCTGCCGCGCTCGTAGACCTCGTTGCCGAGGCTCCAGGAGATGACGCTCGGGTGGTTGCGGTCGCGGCGGACCAAGGCACGCAGGTCGGCCTCCCAGTTTGCCGCGAAGTCCTCGCCGTAGTCGTGCTTCGTCTTCTTCGACTTCCAGCCGTCGAAGGCCTCGTCGATGACCAGCATCCCGAGGCGGTCGCAGGCCTCGAGGAAGGCGGTCGATGGCGGGTTGTGGGCGGTCCGCACGGCATTGTAGCCGGCCTCGAGGAGCAGGCGGACCTTGCGCTCCTCGGCGTCCGGCCAGGCCGCGGCGCCGAGCGGTCCGTGGTCGTGGTGGACGTTGCCGCCGCGCAGCAGGACGGGCTCGTCGTTGAGCAGCAGGCCGTCGGCGGCGGACCATTTCAGGGAGCGGATTCCGCAACGAACTTCCTGCTGGTCGCGCAGGGTGCCGTCGACCCACAGCCCGGCGCGCAGGGTGTGGAGGGCGGGTGCTTCCGGCGACCACAGTTGGGGTGTGGGGAGGCTCAGCTCGGTGGCGATGCGTTGTAGGCGGTCGGCCCTGAGTTCGGACGACTGCTCGGCGGTGGCCAGCTCCGACCCATCGGGGCCGAGGAGGGTGAAGCGGATGACCGCCGATTGCGCTTCACTCGCGCGGCACTCGGCCGCGATGCTCAGGGTCGCCCCGTCTGCGCTGGCCGAGCGGGTCCAGACCTGCAGGCCGCCGGGTTCGAAGTGGACCGGATTGCGGAGCTCGAGCCACACCGGCCGGTAGAGGCCGGAGCCGGAATACCAGCGGCTATTCGGCTGCGGTTCGTTGTGGACGCGGACGAGGATCTCGTTGGTTTCGCCGTGGCGGAGCGCCTCATCGAGCACCACCCGGAAGGGGGTGTAGCCGTTGGCGTGGGTGGCGAGGCTCTCGCCGTTGCACCAGACTTCGGCGTTGCGGTAGGCGCCCTCGAAGTGGAGGGAGACCTGGCGCTTGCTCCACGCCTCCGGCGCGTCGAGCGAATGGCGGTACCAACCTTCGCCGGTGGGGAAGAACCCGCCGCCGCCACCGGAGGGGGCCTCCGGTTCCGGCGCCTCGCGGATGCTCCAGTCGTGCGGCAGGGTGACGGCCTGCCAGTCCGCCGCGGCGTCCTTCGGCCCGCGATGAAATTCCCAGCCCTCGATGAGCTGCTCCCGCTCGGCGGCGTGCAGGTTGGTGACAAGGAAAACGCTGAGGACGAACAGGGACCGGATCACGATCGGCATGCTCGCCGGAAGGGAATGCCGACTCAAGGCGAGAGACGCCCGGACCGCGCGACCCCAGTCGCGCCCGGACGGCTTCGGGCTTCGGACTCACGGGCGCGACCGGGGTCACACGGTCCGTCACTCCGGAGCCCGCTCCCGTTCCCGCCGATACGCCTCGGCGAGCAGAACGACCGGGTGAACCACGCGGGGCTGGCGGCCGGCCTCGCGCAGGCCGTTGCCGATCTGCAGGTGACAGCCGGGATTGGCGGTGGCGATCACCTCGGCCCCACTGTCGAGCAGATGACCGACCTTGCGTTGCTGCAGGCGGGTCGCCGTCTCGGGCTGGGTCAGGTTGTAGATCCCGGCACTGCCGCAGCAGGTGGTCGCATCGGCGCTCTCGACCAACTCGACACCGGGCAGGGCGCCAAGCAGCTCGCGCGGTTGCCGGCTGACTCCCTGGCCGTGGCACAGGTGACAGGACTCGTGATAGGTGACCCGCCGCACCGCGGCCGCGGGGTCGAGCGGCGCCCGGAAACCGATCTCGACCAGCCACTCGTGGATGTCGCGCAGGCGTCGCGACCAGGCGGCCGCCCGCTCGCGATACTGCGGCTCCTCGGCAAGCAGCCGGTCGTAGTGGCGCAGGTGCGAGCCGCATCCGCCGGCATTGCTGATGATGGCATCGTAGCTCTCCGGGTCGATGGCATCGAGTTGGCGCCGGGCCAGCCGCTTGGCGGCCTCGATCTCGCCATTGTGGGCGTGCAGCGAGCCGCAGCAGTCCTGGGTCCGCGGTGTGACCACCTCGCAGCCGTTCTCGGCCAGCACCTCGGCGGTGGCTTGGTTGACGTCCGAAAACACCAGGTCCTGCACGCATCCGGTGAGCAGCAGGACGCGGTGGCGTCGCCCGCCCCGCGCCGGGGTGATCTCCTCGATCCGCTCGTCCGAAAAGCGCGCCTGGATCTCCGGCGTCAGCGGCTCGGCCTCGCGCAGCGGCCGGGGTAGCAGGCGGACCAGGCCGAGGCGGCGGCTGGCCGACTGCATCCCGCTCGCCTGCCACAAACGCAGCATCCGCCCGGCGGCACGCAGCAGGCGCGGGCGGAGGAACAGCCCGTGGATCGTCACCGCCCGCACGGCGCGCCGCCACGGCGTGTCGAGCAGCCCGCGGTCCTCGACCTCGGCGCGGGCCGACTCGAGCAGGTGGGCGTAGTCGACCCCGGCCGGACAGGCGCTGGTGCAGGCGAGGCAACCGAGGCAGTAGCTCATCTCCCCGGCGAACTCGCGGCTGGCCTCGAGCTCACCGTCGGCGATGCCGCGCATCAGCGCGATGCGCCCGCGCGGCGAGTTCCGCTCGCGACCGGTCTCGTTGTAGGTCGGGCAGTCCGGCAGGCACATCCCGCAGTGCATGCATTGCTGCAGCACCGAGTAGTCGAGCCCGGCGAGGCGACCGCCGGGCTGCGTGGGCTTCGACGATGGCGTGGCCGCACTCACGATTCGACGGGCTCGATGATCTTGCCCGGGTTGAGCAGGCCGTCGGGATCGAGCGTGCGCTTGATCATCCCCAGGAGCCGGTAGCTGGCCTCGTCGAATTGCTCGCGCAGCGCCTGCTTCTTCGCCAGGCCGACGCCGTGCTCGCCGGTGATCGTGCCGCCGAGTTTCATCGTCTGCGCAAAGATTTCCTCCAGCGCGAGCTCGACGCGGTGCATCTCGGCGGCGTTGCGCTCGTCGGTGAGGATGGTCGGGTGCAGGTTGCCGTCGCCGAAGTGCCCGAAGGTCGCGATCTCGAGCTGGTGGCGCGCGGCGACCTCCTCGATGAAGCGGATCATCCCGGCCAGCTCGCTGCGCGGCACGGTGACGTCCTCGAGGATGGTGGTGGGGCGAATCCGCGCGAGGGCTGAAAAGGCACTGCGCCGCGCGGTGGCGAGGCGGGCGGCCTCCTCGGCGTCGGCCGCCCGCGCGACGGTGGTCGCGCCGTGCTCGCGGGCCAGCTGCTCGATGCGTGCGGCCTCGTCGGCGACCGCCGCCGGGTGGCCGTCGGTCTCGACCAGCAGCAGCGCCTCGGCATCGCCGGGCAGGCCGACCTTGGCGAACTCCTCGACGCAGCGGATCGTCCGCCGGTCGAGGAACTCCAGCGTGCAGGGGATGATCGGCGAGGCGATGATCGCCGAGACCGTGGCGGCGGCGGTGTCCATCGCCTCGAAGGTGGCCAGCAGGGTCTGGCGCGCCGCCGGCTTGGGCAGCAGCTTCAGCAGCACCCGGGTGACGATCCCCAGCGTGCCCTCGCTGCCGATGAACAGGTCGCGCAGGTTGTAGCCGGCGACGTCCTTGACGCACTTGTTGCCGAGCCAGCAGGTTGAGCCGTCGGCCAGCACCACCTCCATCCCCATGACGTAGTCACGAGTCACGCCGTACTTCAGGCCACGCAGTCCGCCCGAGTTCTCGGCGACGTTGCCGCCGATGGTGCTGATCTTCATCGACCCGGGGTCCGGCGGGTAGAACAGGCCGGCCTCGTCGGCGGCCGCGAAGATGTCCTGGGTGATCACCCCGGCCTCGACCTCCATGGTCAGGTTGCGGCGGTCGATCGCGAGAATCCGCTTCATGCGCTGGAGGCAGAGCACGACGCCCCCGGCGACCGGCACGCTGCCGCCGCTCAGGCCGGTGCCGCTGCCGCGCGAGACGACCGGCACCCGCCGCTCGCGGCACAACTTCACGATCCCGGCGACCTCGCCGGTGTCGGCGGGAAACACGACCGCCGCCGGCCGCTGCTTCAGCGCGGCGGCGCCGTCGAAGCCGTATGGCACGACGTCCTCGGGCTCGGTGAGGACGTGTTCGGGCCCGAGGAGGGAGCGAAGCTCTTCAATCATCGTCGCGGGCGGGGTGACGTTTCCAGTAGTTGGCGAGGATCGATCCCGAGATGTTCATCCACGGGCTGAAGATGGCGGCGGCGAGGCCGAGGGTGGCGAGCTTGCCGAGGTCGCTGGCGATTCCGAAGGCCATGCCGCCGTTCTGCATGCCGACCTCCATCGCCACCGTGCGGGCGTCGTTGCGCTTGAGGCCCATCGCCCGGCTGAGCCAGTAACCCAGCAGGTAGCCGATCGAGTTGTGCAGCACGGCGGCGACGCACAGCAGCAGGCCGATGGCGAGCAGCGCGTCGCGCCCGGAGGCCGTGGCGATGGCGGTGAAGTAGATGATGCCGAACATCGAGAACACCGGCATGAAGCCGTCGAGCCCGGGCAGCACCCGGGTGAGCTGGTGGTAGGCCAGCCCGACCAGCACGGCGGCGAGCAGGAAGCCCGCGACGGTGACCGTGTTGAGCAGCGCGGGCGCGGGGATCGACGCCTCGATGGTGGACCAGCCGATGGTGGAAATGGTGACGAGCCAGACCAAGGCCACGACGGCAAGGATGCGGATGATCAGCCGGCCACCTCGAGCCGCGCGCTTCAGGTAGTCGTGGACCAGCGCGGCGCCGATCGGAGCGACGACGATCTTGAAGATCGACATCATCGCCGTGACGAAGTCGAAGCGGCTGGTTTCCCCACTGACCGGCGTGCCGAGCTGGGTCAGCCAGAACGGAGTGACGAAGGGGGCGAGCGCGGTGGCGCAGGCGGTGAGGGTGATCGACAGCGGCAGGTTGAGCCGTCCCATGTGGGCCATGACGTTCGAGGCCAGGCCGCTGGAGCAGGAACCGATCAGCACCAGCCCGGCACCGATCTCCGGCGGGAAGCCGAGCATCCGGGCCAGCCCGAATCCGACCAGTGGCATGATCGAGAATTGGCAGATCAGGCCGACGATGACGCCGTGCGGCATCTTGGCGACCCCGGCGAAGTCGCGGATGCTCATCTGCGTGCCCATGCCGAACATCACCAGCTGGATGATGATCAGCACGGCCCAGGGGTTCTTGAAGTTAATCGCCAGCGACTCGGTGATCTGCGGGCTGAGGAAGGCCTCGGGATAGAGCAGCGGGCAGACGACGGCGAAGACGATCCACGCGGTGAACCGGTAGCCGCGCAGGGCCGGGATGGCTCCGAGCCCGACCGGCAGCGTCGTCACCGCGACCGCCCCGGCGGCGCGGGCGAGCCCGTCCTGGCCCAGGGCCAGGCCGGTGAGGGCCACGACGAGAGCCAGGCCGAAGATGCCGAGGCAGGCTTTGCGGATCCGGGTCATTGCGTTCCTTTCGGTGGGTTTCCGGTGGCGGTGCGATCGAAGGAGCAAGAGGAGCTTGCCGGGTCGTTTGGGGGAAAACCACGGTTGAACACGGATGAACGCAGATGCTCAAATCCATCTGCGATCATCGGTGTCCATCTGCGGTTCATCATCATAGGGTGGCATGAGCCGTTCGCCCGGGTGCACTCAGTCCGCCATCACCTTGGCCAGGTGGGCGATGGCGATCGGCGGGCTGGCCAGGATCGGGACGGTCTTCTCCGCCTCGTCGAGCGTGTCGACCACCCGCGCCATCGAGGCCTGGGCGAGCAGGACGACCTCGACCTCGCCGACCAGCTCGCGCAGCGCCGCGGCCACCAGCGAGTCGTGCTTCTCCGCATCGCCGGCCATCAGCGCCTCGAAGGCGCCCTCGCAGAGCCGGGCGGTGAGCTGGATCTCGCGGCCGGCCGCCGCCGCGCGCCGCCGCACCAGGTCGCTGGTCGGGTCGAGGGTCGTCGGCAGGGTGGCGATCACGCCGATGCGGGTGCCGCCGGCGACCGCCTCGTCGACCATCGGCCGGTCGACCCGCAGCACCGGGATGCCGACGAAGGGTTCCGAAGCCTCGACGGCCGGGCCGATCGACGAGCAGGTGACCAGCACCTGGTCGGCGCCGCCGGCCTCGGCCGACTCGATGTAGCTGCCGACGCGGCGGGTCAGGTCGGCGGTCAATTCACCGCGCTCGCCGATCTGCCGCACCAGGCTGTCGTCGACGATGTTGAAGGTGGCGACGCCGGGGAGCTGCTCGCTGCAGAGTTGCTGGAAGACCGGGACGAGGGTGGCGGAGGTGTGGACGAGGGCGAGGGTTTTCATGAAATACGATGGGTTTAGGAGTTCGGGCATCCCCGGAGCAGGCGGGGGAACAGGTCGGCGGCGCCGACCTGGCCGCCCTTGAAGACGATCTCGCGGCCGGCCGCCGGCGAGTCCGGCGCATGGATGCGGCACAGGGGCGCGCCGGGCGTGAAGGTGGCGGTCATCTCGACCGCCTCGATTCCGAGGGCCCGGGCGGCGTGGCTCGACGAGTCGCCGCCGGCGATCATCAGGCGCCGGATGTCCGATCCAGCCAGTACTTCGCGTCCGATCCGGCCCAGCGCCCGTCCGAGCAGCTCGCCGGTGATGGCCGCGGCGCCGCTCTTGCCCATCCCGCCGAGGTGCTCACCGACGAGGTCCTGTCGCGGGTCGCCGGGGCCGCGGCTGGTATGGACGACGACGGAGGACCCCTGGGCGAGCAACTCGCCGGCGCGGGCCATGGCTTTGGCCACCTCGCCCGGGTCCTCGCGGAGCAGGGCGACGGGATCGAGCGCCACCTCGGCGAAGCCCGCGGCGAGGGCGTGCTCGATTTGCGCTCCAGTGACCGGCGAGCAGCTGCCGGAAAGGACCAGCACCGGGCCATCCGCGGGAGTGGCGGGCGGGGGCGTTGGATCACCGGACCCGAGCTGCCCCGCGAGCGCCATTTCGACGCCGGACGAGCCGATGATGAACAGCGGGGACTGGCGCTCGGTGAGATCCTCGAGCACGCCGCCGATGGCCTCGAGATCGGACTCGTGCAGTCCGTCGACCAGCACCGCCCTGGCGCCTTCGTTCAAGGCGCAGTCGAGCAGCTTGTGGATTTCGGCCGGCGGCTGCTGCAGCTGGAGGATATCGAGCAGCGCGCAGGGCAGCTCGGTCTGCCGGGCGAGGTGAAGCCGCAGGTCGCTCTCGTCGGCCGGCGTGACCGGGTGCTGGTGCATTGCCGGGTGGCGGTCGAGGCGGTGGATGGCGCCCTCGCTGCCGATGCCCATGCGGGCGAAGAGGTTGCCGAAGACGCAATGGCGGCCGAGGGCCGGCGCGGCGACAACGATCGGAACCAGCGGGGTGCCGAAGGCGGCGATGCCGGCCTCGAGGGCGCAGCCGATGCTGCCGATTCGCGGCGAGGAGTCGAAGGTCGAGCAGACCTTGTAGTGAACCTGCCGGGGATTGAGCGAGCGGAGCGCGGCAAAGGCAGAGTCGAGGACCGGCTGCATCCGCTGCGGCGGCAGCGAGCGGGTCAGCCCGGCGACGCCGATGGCGTCGAACTCGCCGAATCGCTCAAGTGTCTCAGGTGTCGGCGGGTCGAGGAACAACACGGCGCGACCACCCGCACGCGCCAGCCACTCGAGGGCATCGGTCGACCCGGTGAAGTCATCACCGTAGAACGCGAAGGGAAGGGAGGTGGCCACGGGCGGGGTCGGGATTCAGGCGAACTTTTCCACCGAGGCGAGAAGCTCCGGGTAGCGGGCGGTTGCAGCGTCGAAGTCGAGCCCCTCGACGGCGGCCTGCCACCAGGTCTGCAGCGAGCGGACCCCGGCGGCCGGGCCCTCCGGGTGGGCCATGATGCCGCCGCCGGCCATGTAGAGCAGGTCGACCGTGCCGGTGCGGCGGAAGGTCTCGGGCGCCTGACCGCCCCACTGGCCGGAGGAAACCACCGGCAGCAGCGGCCGCCCGAGCGGCTCGGCGGCGAGGCAGGACCCGATCGAGCGCACCACCGAGTCGTCGTCCTCCCAGAACTTGTTGGCGATGCCGTTGACGTGGAGCTGGTCGACGCCGGCGAGGCGCCAGAGCTTCTGGTAGGCGGGAAACTCGATGCCGAGCAGCGGGTGGCGGTTGAGCATCCCCCAGCCGTTGCGATGGCCGTGGATCGCGAGCTCGCCGCGGTCGCAGATCTTCTTGGCTCCGGCCAGTCCCACGCTGTTCAGGCTGATCATCGCGCAGCACCCGCCGCTGGCGACCACCTTGTCGTAGTGGCGCTGCATCGCGTCGAGCTCGTCGCTGACGTTGAAGGCGTACATCACCCGCTTGCCGCTGCGCTGGGCGTGCTCGTCGAGGACCTGCATCACCGCGTCGACCCGCTCGTCGAAGGGCGAGTGCGGCGGGTTGGCCATCAGCTCGTCGTCCTTGATGAAGTCGATCCCGGCCGCGGCGAGGGTCCCGGCCAGCTCGGCGGTTTGGGCGGGGGACATGCCGATGCTCGGCTTCATGATCGTGCCGATCAAGGGGCGCCCGTGCACGCCGGTGAGCTCGCGGCAGCCGTCGATGCCGAAGGCCGGCCCGCGAAAGGCCGCCGCGAAGTCGTCCGGGAAATCGAGGTCGAGCAGCTTGAGGCCGGAGAATTGGGCCAGCTCGTAGAGGTTGCCCTGCACGGTCGAGACCAGCGTGGGCAGGTTGTGGCCGAAGTTCTCCGTCGACCAGGAAACGCTGACCCGAGCCCGTTGCAGCGAACCCTCGCCGCGGTGTCCGGGCAGCGAGGGTGAGTCGACCGTCTCCAGACCGGTGATCTCCTCGACCCGCGCGGCGAAGCGCTGCTTCAGCTCGGCGGTTTCGCCGGGCACGGCGACGAAGGTTCCCGACGACTGCTCGCCAGCGAGCGAGGCCGCCGCGTCGGCGGGGTCACGCGGGGTCTCGACGAGGTAGTGGGCGACGACGCGGTCCATGCAGTGGGTGGGTTCCGGGAATTCCCTCCGCGCGATCCGGCGGGCGGGGGAATCTCCCCGCTCCAGCCAACCAGCCCGCCGATCCCCCGGCAAGGAGGCAGCAAGACTTCATTCGGCCTTCCCCGACATGAATCGGCCTTGCGCTGCGGGCTGAGGATCTGTTGGGCTTGCGAGAAGCGGAGTCGGCGCCTGGCCCGATTCCCAACCGGATCCTGCCATGACCATGCGTGCGCGCATCTTGCACACTTCCCGAATCCTCGCCCTTGCCGCCATCGCGACCCTCGCCGGCCGGGTGCAGGCCGACCCGGCCCAGGACGCCCGGATGGCCTGGTTCCGCGAGGCGAAATTCGGCATGTTCATCCACTGGGGCCTCTATGCGATCCCGGCGGGGCAGTGGAAGGGCGAGCGCATTCCCGGTTTCGGCGAGTGGATCATGTCCCACGCGAGGATTCCCGCGGCGGAGTATGCCGGCTTGGCGAAGCAGTGGCAGCCGCGCCACTTCGATGCCGATGCCTGGGTGCGGCTGGCGAAGGACTCGGGGATGAGGTACATCGTCTTCACCGCGAAGCACCACGATGGCTTCGCGATGTACGACTCCCCGGTCAGCGAATTCGACGTGACGGATGCGTCCCCATGGGACCGCGACCCCCTTCGCGAGCTGGCGGAGGCCTGTGCCCGTCACGACATCCGGCTGGGGATCTACTACTCCCAGGCGCAGGACTGGCACGAGCCCGGCGGTGCCGGAAACGACTGGGACTTCGGCCCGGACGCGGAAAAGGACCGCGACGGGTCCTACGACCGCTACCTGCGGGGGAAGGCCGAACCCCAGGTGAGCGAGCTGTTGACCCGCTACGGCCCGGTGAGTTGCATCTGGTTCGACACCCCCGACCTGATCACCCCGGAGCGCGGCCAGCGCTTCGTCGACCTCGTCCGCGAGCTGCAACCCGACTGCCTGATCGACGGCAGGCTGGGATCGGCCGGCGACTACGTCACCACCGACGACAACACCATCCCGAACCTCGCGGCCAAGGGCGACTGGGAGACGCCGATGACCACCAACCACAGCTGGGGCTACCGTTCCGACGACCACGACTGGAAGTCACCCACCGAGATTCTCTTCAAGCTGGCCGACATCGTCAGCAAGGGCGGCAACTTCCTCCTCAACGTCGGCCCCGACGCGGACGGCCGGATCCCGCAGGTCTGCGCGGACAACCTGCGCTTCTGCGGCGAGTGGCTGAAGGTCAACGCGGAGGCCGTCTACGGGGTCGGCCGGTCGCCCTTCGGTGGCGAGTTCGGCGAGTTCAGCCCGACCACTCGCGACCGCCACGGCAACCCGGTGTTCCTCACCCGCAGCCTGTGGCGCTGCACCACCCGCCCGGGAAAGCTCTACTTCTTCTACTTCGGCGACCGCCGCTCGACCCTCGAGCTGCCACCCTTCGAGAACGAGATCCGCAAGGCCTACATCATCGGCGACCCGGACCGGAAGCCCTGCCGCGTCGAGGTGATCAACGGCGTGCGCACCGTGTGGATCCACCGCCAGGGCTGGCACGCCACCGCCCAGGTCCTGTGCCTGGAGATCGAGGGGGACACCGTGCGCTTCAAGGACTGAGCTGGGTTCACGGAGCCCCCAGCGCATCGAGGATGGCCGCGACTCGCACCCGCTCGGGTGCCTTGAAGCGGTGGAAGGGCTCGGCCATGAAGTCGTTGCAGACGCCGAGGATCGACAGCGCGCTCTTGGTCGCCTTGATATGGCGCGAGGCGTACTTGCCGATCTCGTAGATCGCCTGGAGCGCCTCGATGCGGGCGACCAGCGGGGCGAGGGCTTCGTCGTCGCCGCCGGTGGTGGCCTTCCAGGTATCGACGAAGAGTTCGGGAAAAAGGTTGGCACCGCCGTTCACGCCGCCGTCGCCACCCAAGCCCACAGCCGTCGGCAGCAGGTGCTCGGGGCCCATGAAGACGCTCCAGTCCGGGCGTTGTTCCTTCAGGGCGACCAGCCTGGCGAAGTAGTCGAGGTCGCCGCTGCTGTCCTTGAGGCCGGCGATGCCCCCGAGGTCACTGAGCTCGCGCAGCGTCTCCGGCTCGAACCAGACCTTGGTCAGCGCCGGCATGTTGTAGAGCATCAACGGCAGCGGCAGCTCCGGCACGAGGTGGCGGATGTACTCCTTCAGCTCCGTCTGGCCGGCCGGGAAATAGTACGGCGTGGCAAGAACCAGCATCGTGGCACCGGCATCCGCGGCGAATCTTGCCAGCGCCACCGACTCCTCGAAGGCGGTGTCGGTGATGCCGACGAGGACCGGCACGCGATCGTCGACCTGTCGGCAGACGCGCTCGATGAGTTCGCGGCGCAGGCGGTAGCTGAGGCTCGGGGCCTCGCCGGTGGTGCCGAGGAGGAACAGGCCGCTGACGCCGCCGTCGACGATGCGGTCGACAAGCCGTTCGAGGCCGGGGTGGTCGAGTTCGTCACGCGCCGCGAGCGGCGTGATCATCGGGGGCACGATGCCCTGGAGGCGCTGGATCATGCGGTCTTTCCTGCTTTCAGTTTCGCGACCATCATGCCGACGAGCAGGATGGTGAGGGTGCCGACGACCACGGTCATCAGGCCGTCCAGCGGCGTGCGCAGGGACTCGGGCATCCAGTCGGCGTCGGCGAAGGACATCCAGGCGATGACCAGCACGCCGATCGTGACCCCGGTGACGCCCGCGGCGCGGTCGGCATGGCGGGCGATCCGGCCGAGCAGGAACAGGCCGAGCATGCCGCCGGCGAAGATCCCGGAGAGCGTCCACCAGACGTCGAGGATGTTGCCGTCGTCGTAGGTCAGGGCCACCGCCACCGCCGTGCCGATGAAGCCCCAGAACAAGGTGGCGAGGCGCAGCACGCGCATCTCGCGGCGGCCGGGATCGGCGGCGACCTGGCGGTGGAAGATGTCCTTCAGGGTGATCGTGGCCGAGCTGTTCAGGCTGGTGTCGATCGTGCTCATCGCCGCGGCGAACAGCGCGGCGACCATCAGCCCACCGACGCCCGGAGGCAGGTGGTTGGCCATGAAGTGCGGCAGCGCGTTGTCGCCGGCGGGACGATCGGTCGCCGCCTTGAGGGCCTCCAGCTCGGCCATTTCCGCGAGGTGGATGTCGGCGTGGTAGAACCCCCACAGCAGCGTGCCGATCAGGAAGAACAGGGCGGAGACCGGGATGTAGACGACCGCGCCCAGCCACAGCGAGCGGCGCGCGTCGGCCAGCGAGCGCGCGGTGTGGTAGCGCTGGATGTAGTTCTGGTCGATGCCGAAGTTGGTGAGGTTGATGAAGATCCCGAACAGCAGGATGACCCAGAAGGTCGGCGTGGTGAGGTCGAGGGCAAAGCTGCCCAGCGAGAACTTGTCGGCCTCGGCGGCGCGCGAGAACAGCTCGCCGCCGCCCGGCTCGCCGAGCAACAGGACGGCGAGGACGATGACGGCGCCGACGCTGAGCACGAGGGCCTGGACGACGTCGGTCCAGATCACCGCCTCGATCCCGCCGACCAGGGTGTAGGCGGTGACGAGCACGCCGGTGGCGATGATGATGCTGCGGATGTCCCAGCCGGTCACCGCGTGCAGGCCGATCGAGACGCCGACCATGATGGTGCCGCTGCGGCTGACCTGGGTGAGCAGGTAGCAGATGACCGTGTAGACCCTCGCCCAGCGACCGAAGCGCTCCTCGAGGTGGGTGTAGGCCGAGATGAAGCCGGACTCGCGGTAGAAGGGCACGAACCAGCGCGACGCGACCCAGGCGCCGAAGGGAATGGTCAGGCTGAAGACGAAGAAGCTCCAGTTCGACGAGAAGGCCTTGCCGGGGTTGCCGATGAAGGTGTTGCTCGACAGGTAGGTGCCGAACAGCGACAGGCCGATCGCCCAGCCGGGCAGGCGTCCGCCGGCGGCGGTGAACTCGGCGGTGGTCTGGCTGCGCCGGGCAAACCAGAAGCCGACCGCCACCACGGCGGCGACGTAAACGATCAGGATGGTCAGGTCGAGTGACTGCATGGCGGGATCATTCGCCGGCTTCGGGCCGGGTGATGAACTGGATTTCCATTCCTGTGACCATTGCAGGGATTCCCGCGCCTGGCGGTCAAGGAGCAATGGTGTTCCCGGCCGGCGATGTCGCAGGTGGCTGCAAGTTTCGCATCGTCGCCCCGCGTTGGCTTGCCTATCGATGGAAAACCCATGATTCCCCGACTCCATGCCGTCTGCCTGTGGCTCGCGACCGCGGGCCTTGCCGCCGCCACGCCGGCTGTTGACTTGAGGGTCGATGGCTGGACCTCGCCGCTTGGCCTCGACGACCCGCGACCGCGGTTCAGCTGGCGCATGGAGGCGGGTGGGAGCGGCGCGGCGCAGTTGGCCTACCAGGTCCGCGCAGCCAGTGCAGCTGACATGCTCGAGCAGGGCGAGGCCGACTTGTGGGACAGCGGCCGGGTCGAGTCGGCGGAGTGCCTGTCGGTGCGCTACGCGGGCAGGCCGCTCGAGTCGGGCCAGTCCGCCCACTGGCAGGTGCGGCTGTGGGACGCGAGCGACGGGGAAGGCGAGCCTGGTCCCTGGTCGGCGCCGGCGCGCTGGACGGTGGGGATCCTCGACGCGGCGGACTGGAACCCAGGGACCCGCTGGATCACCGACGCCAGCCTTCTCGAGCTGCGCCGGGAGAAGCTGGGCTACCGCTCGCGGGAGGCCGCGCCGGCCGACGAGAAGTGGGTCCAGCTCGACCTCGGCCGGGTCATCCCGCTCGACCGGCTGGTGCTGCGAGCGGTGCGCCACTCGGTCGAGGAGCGTATCGGTTTCCCGCGGCGGTTTCGTGTCGAGGTCGCCGATGAGCCCTCGTTCGATGATCCACGTGTCGTGGTGGCGGAGAAGGACGAGGACTTCAACCAGTGGATCGGCACCATCGACCTGCCACTGGACGGGGTGGCGGCGCGCTACCTTCGTTTCGTGGCGACCAGGCTCCGCGAGTCGCGCGACGGAACCTGCCTCGCGTTGAGCCAGGTCGAGTTGTGGTCGCAGGGGGAAAACCTCGCCCCTCAGGCGGAGTTCAGCGCACTCGATTCGATCGAGGACGGGCGCTGGTCGCTCGATGCGATCAACGATGGGCTCGGCATTCCCGGCAGCAGCGCGGATGCCGCGAGGACGATTCGCCTGCGCCGCGAATTCACGGTGGCTCCCGGGATGCGCCGCGCCCAGTTGCGCCTTGCCGGGCTCGGCCACTACCAACTCACCCTGAATGGCGAGTCGATCGATGCCGACCAGCTGATGATCCCCGGGTGGACCGACTACGCCAAGCGCTGCCTCTACCAGACACACGACCTCAGCGGGCACCTGCGCGAGGGCACCAACGTGCTCGGCATCACCCTCGCCGGCGGGTTTTTCAACGTGCCGGCGGTCAGGGGACGCTACCGCAAGCTGAGCACCGAGTTCCGCCCCCTGATGGCCTGGGGGGAGATTCAGCTCGACCACGAAGGCGGCAGGCGGGTCGTCATCCCGACCGACGAGCGCTGGGTGGTGAAGCCGGGACCGACGACCTTCGCGCACCTGTTCGGCGGCGAGGACTTCGATGCCCGGCTCGAGGAAGCCGGCTGGGCCTCGCCGGGCGCGCCGGATGAGGGATGGCAGCCAGTGACCACGACCGAGGGACCCGGCGGGGATCTGGCCGGAACCCGGGAGGCCTCGCCGCCAATGCGGGTGCACGAGACCCTGAAGGTGCAGAATGTCCGCCGGATCGATGAGCGCGCCGCGGTGCACGACTTCGGCCAGAACGCCTCGATGATGCCGCGCCTGAAGGTGCGTGGGCCGGCGGGATCGGTGGTGCGGATGATTCCGGCCGAGCTGGTCCGCGACGACGGCCGGGTCGAGCGCGGCTCGGCCGGCGGCGGCTCGGCTTGGTGGCAGTACACCCTGCGGGGTGACAAGGATGGCGAGAGCTGGAGCCCGGCATTCTTCTATCATGGCGCCCGCTACCTACAGGTCGAGCTTGAGCCGGCCGATGGGGGCGGCGCGCTGCCGGTGGTCGAGTCCATCGAGGCGCGGGTGGTGCACTCGGACTCGGCGTCGATCGGCTCCTTTGCCTGTTCGAACGATCTGTTCAACCGGATCCACCGCCTGGTGTGGTGGGCGCAGCGCAGCAACATGGCGCACGTGCTCACCGACTGCCCGCACCGCGAGCGGCTCGGCTGGCTCGAGCAGTACCATCTCAACGGGCCCTCGCTGCGCTACGGCTGGGACCTCGGCCGGCTCTACCGCAAGTGCTTCCGCGACATGGCCGCGGCCCAGCAAGCGGACGGCCTGGTGCCCAACATCGCGCCGGAGTACGTCGTCTTCCACGGCGACTTCCGTGACGCCCCGGCCTGGGGCAGCGCCATCATCCTCGCGGCATGGCAGCACCACCTGTTCACCGGCGAGCTCGACCCGCTGAGGGAGAACCTCGCGGCGATGCAGGGCTACCTCGACTACCTCGGCAGCACGGCCGAGGGGCACATCGTCGACCACGGGCTGGGCGACTGGTATGACGTCGGCCCGAAGGCGCCCGGTCTCGCCCAGCTGACGCCGGTCGCCCTGACAACGACCGCTATCTACTATGAATGTGCGAGAACGCTGCGGCGCATCGCGGAGCTTTGCGGGGATCCGGAGCTGGCCGCTGAGCTCGGCGAACTCGCGGGCGAGATCGGCGCGGCTTTCAACACGCGCTTCCTTGACGGGGAGAAGGCCAGCTACGCGACGGGTTCGCAGACCGCGTTGGCGATGCCGCTGGCGCTCGGCCTGGTGCCCGTGGAACTGGAGCCCCGGGTGCTCGCGGGCCTCGTTGGGCGGATCGAGGAGGATGGCTTCGCCGTCACCGCGGGCGACGTCGGCTACCGCTATGTCCTGCGGGCGCTGGCGCAGGGCGGGCGCTCGGACGTCGTCGTCCGGATGCTGTCCCAGCGCGAGCGGCCGGGCTATGCCTACCAGCTCGACCGCGGCGCGACCTCGCTGACCGAGGCCTGGAGCGCCAACCGGCGCAATTCGCAGAACCACTTCATGCTCGGCCAGGTGGTCGAGTGGTTCCATCACGACCTCGTTGGCCTGCAGCCCGACCCGGCGGCGCCGGGGTGGAAGCACGCCATCCTGCGGCCGGGTCCGGTCGATGGCGTGGAGTGGGCCGAGGCGAGTCATGAGGGGCCGTATGGGCGACTTTCGCTGCGCTGGGAGCGGCAGGGCGACCGGCTCGACCTGAGCATCACGGTGCCGCCGAACACCACCGCGACCCTGCAATGGCCGGAGGGGTGGGGTGACACGGTCAAGCTGGAGCCCGGCCAGCACCAGCTCAGCGCGGAGCGTTGAGCTTTGGAGATCGGTTGCGGGGCCTTCCGAGGCGTTGGGCAGGGCGGCCCGCGGACTCCGCAACCCCTGCAGGGTTGTCGGTTTCACCGCAAATGATGCCACGCGAACGATGCCGCAGATGATGCCAGCAGATGATGCCAGGCATACAATAGATTGACGGGCGGGTGTGAGTTTGGTAGGGAAGTCGTAAGTCGATGAAAGCGAGTGCTGAACGAGATGCGGAGGCGGTGAAGGTGGCGGGGTTGCCGACGGGACTTTATCCGGGCGGATTCAGGCGCGGGAAGGGGCCGGGGAGACGGCGGATTCTGGGGCCGGAGTGGTGCTCGAATTGCTACCACGTCATGAGCCGGACGGTCGGCGGTGAGATGCTCTTCGGGGTGGCGGAGAAGGAGGCATTCTGCCGGATCTTGCGACGCCTGGAGCGCTTCGCCGGGGTGGAGGTTCTCACCCACGCCGTGATGGGGAATCACTTTCACCTCCTGGTGCGGGTGCCGGAGCGGGAGAAGTTCTTGCGGCGTTTTGACGGAGAGGCGGGGGGAAAGCGGCTGTTGGAGCACCTGAAGCTGCTCTACTCGAAGGGCTACCTGAGTGCGCTTCGGGCGGAACTGGCGGACCTCCGCGAGAAGAAGATGACGGCGGCGGTGGAGGAGCTGCTGGACCGCTACCGCAAGCGCCTCTGCAACCTGGAGGTGTTCGTGAAGGAGCTTAAGGAGCGCTTCTCCCGATGGTTCAACAAGCACCACGGGCGGCGCGGAACTCTGTGGATGGAGCGCTACAAGTGCGTGCTCGTCGAGAACGGCGAGGCGCTGCGGACGATGGCAGCCTACATCGACCTCAACCCAGTGCGGGCCGGCCTTTGCGAAGATCCAAAGGATTACCGCTGGTGCGGCTATGCCGAGGCGGTGGCGGGCAGCAAGCGTGCGCGACGGGGCCTGTGCCGGGTGCTCGATCGGCCGCTGGACTCGTGGAGCGAGCGGCCCGCGAAGGCGAGCCTGACGGCGGCGGAATGGTATCGCTGCTGGCTGTTCGAGGATGGCATGGAAGTGCCCGAGGCCGCCGGGCAGAAGACGGGGCTGAAGGGCCGCAAAGGACGCAAGGGGATCCGTGCGGATACGGTGAGGAAGGTGCGAGAAGGCGGCGGCAAGTTGTCGCGGGCGGAGCTGTTGCGTTGCCGGGTGAGGTATTTCAGTGATGGTGTTGCGATCGGCAGTCGCAGCTTCATCGAGGGGGTCTTTCGGGAAAGGCGCGATTGCTTCGGCGAGAAGCGCAAAGACGGCGCGCGGCGGATCCGTGAGGCCGAGGCGAGTCTCTTTTCATTAAGGGAGCTGCGAGTGCAGGCGGTTGAGTAATGTGAGGAGGCGTGACGGTGTGGTCTGATTGGTGGCCGGATACTGATGAGGTCGGGCATTTTCTGCACCCCTCCAGGGTACTTGGTTGTGGTGGGGAGCCTCGGTCCCGGGGATTCTCCCCGGGTTAAACTCCGGTAGGTCTTCAGCCTTCTTTCCGGGTGCAGGTGCTCGTGCCTGTCCTCGGCCTTGTTCTAGTCCCCACCGCAGCAGGGGATCTGGGAGGGAAGAGTTTTTCACAGAGGGAAACGAAGGCAAGTGCGGCGCTGGCCGCAGAGGTGAATGGGAGCAAGGCCTCCGGAATCCGAGGATGCCTACGGATGAACTACGGTGATTCTACGACTTCGAGCTCGGCGTCGAGCCGGACTTGTTCGCCGGCGTCCAGGGTGAGCTTGCGGGTCTTTTCTCCGGCGATCACCGTGAGCGACCCGGCCCGGGTGGCCTTGATGGTTGCTTCGCGGAGCTTTCCATCTCTCCACTCCAGCTCGACGAGGAAGCCGCCGCGTGTGCGCAGGCTGCTGACCGAGCCCTTCGGCCAGGCCGCGGGCAGGGCGGGGAGCAGTTCGATGGTGGTGGCCTCGATGCCACCGCTGCTCTGCAGCAGCATCTCGGCGATCGCGGCGCAGCCGCCGAAGTTGCCGTCGATCTGGAACGGCGGGTGGGAGGTGAACAGGTTCGGGAAGCTGCCGCCGGTCCAGCGCTTGGTCTTGCCGGCGGTCACCGGCGCCAGCTGGGCGCACAGCAGCTTGTGGGCGCGGTCGCCGTCGTGGAGGCGCGCCCACATGGCGGTCTTCATCGCCAGGCTCCAGCCGGTGCCGCCGTCGCCGCGGCGGTCGAGCGTCCTGCGCGCTGCCTCGGCGAGCTCCGGGGTGGTCCGCGGGCCGATCTCGTCCCCGGGGTAGAGCGCCCAGAGGTGGGCGACGTGGCGGTGGTGCGGGTCGGCCTCGGGATACGGCTCGAGCCACTCCATCAGGCGGCCGTCGGGGCCGACCCGGTTCGGCGCGAGGCGCTCGCGGGCGGTGCTCCACTCGCGGCGCAGCCCGGGGTCGCGGTCGAGGATGGCGGCGGCGCGCCCGCAGGCATCGAAGAGGTAGCGCAGCAGCTGCTGGTCGGCGGTCGGTCCCATGCAGACGTGGACCGGCTTGTCGCTTCCCGGCAGCAGGAAGGCGTTCTCCGGCGAGTTCGACGGCGCGGTGACCAGCATCCCGGTCGCTGGGTCCTCGATGAGCATGTCGAGGTAGAACAGGCCGGCACCGCGGAGGATCGGGTAGGCCTGCTCGAGGAACCCGCGGTCGCCGGTGAACAGGAAGTGGTCCCACAGGTGCTGGCACAGCCAGGCTGAGCAGGACACGGTCGATCCCCAGCTGGCCGACTCGCCGGGCGAGGTGAACCCCCATGGGTTGGTGAGCAGGAAGCAGACCCAGCCACGGGAACCGTAGTAGGCCTGGGCGGTGCGGGTGCCCGGCTCGACCAGCGACCCGACCAGGGCGAAGAGCGGCTGGTGGAGTTCGGACAGGCGGGTGACCTCGGCCGGCCAGTAGTTCATCTGGACGTTGACGTTGGCGTGCCAGTCGCCGTTCCAGGGGGTCTGGATCTCCTCGGCCCAGATCCCCTGGAGGTTGGCGGGCAGGCCGCCGGGGCGCGACGAGCTGATCAGCAGGTAGCGGCCGAAGTCGAAGAACAGCGCGGCGAGGTCGGGGTCGGCCTCGCCCGCCGCGAAGGCGGCGAGGCGCCCGGGGGTCGGGCGCGCGGGATCGGCCGCCGGGCCGAGGTCGAGCGTGGTGCGCGCGAAGTAGCGACGGTAGTCCTCGACGTGGCGCCGGCGCAGCTCGTCGAAGGACCGCGCGGCGGCCTTGGCGAGGTCCTCGGCCGAGGCCGCGCGGGCGTCGTCGACCTCGCGGCCGGCGAAGGTGTCGATGTCGCTGGCGGCTGCCTGCAGGATCGTCACCCGGTCGGCGGCGCGGACCAGCAGGTGGTCGTCGCCGGCGGAGACCTCGCCGCCCTCGGCGAGCACGCGGACCCGCGCCGAGAAGCGAACCCCCTCGTCGCCCTCGCGGCCGTCGTTCAGCTGGCCGTGGAGCTCGAGGGTGTCGCTGCCGTGGACCCTGACCCCGGCGCGCTCCGGCCGGTCGAGCCGCAGGGTGAAGCTGATGGATCCGGGCTGGTCGGCGCTGAAGCGCTGGACGAAGACCTCGTCGGGCGCGCTGGTGAAGGCCTCGCGGTGGTGGGTGACCTCGCCATGCTTGAACTCGACCCGCGCCACCGCGGTCTCGAGGTCGAGCTCGCGACGGTAGCCGGTGGTTTCACCCTCCTCGGGCAGCTCGAAGTCGAGCCGCAGGTTTCCGAGCACCTGATAGCAGCCGTAGGGGAGGTTGGCGGACTGGCCGTGGCCCGATCCCTTGCCGGCGCAGGTGAAGGTGCGGTTGACGAGTTCCTCGGCCTCGGCATTGCGGCCGGCGAGCAGCAGCTTGCGGATCTCGGGAAGCGCCTTGGCGGCGTCCTGGCGGTCGGCGTCCTGCGGCGATCCCGACCACATGCCGCTCTCGTTGAGGACGATGCGCTCGTTCTCCGGGTTGCCGAAGATCATCGCACCGAGCCGGCCGTTGCCGAGGGGCGTGCTGGCGGTGAAGTGGTCGGCCGGCTCCTCGAGGAGGATGGTCCGCGCCATCAGCGGGGTCAGCGCGAAGATCGCCGCTGCGGCGAAGCAGCGGGTGATGGAGGAGGGTGGCATCGGCGGGTCTACGGGGCGGGCTTGGCGAGGTCTTTCGAGGTGGCCAGGGCGATGACGCGGCCCTGCTCGCCGACGCCGCAGTAGTAGTGGTAGACGACCCCGTCGTGCTTCAGAACCCACGGCTTGTGGGCGAACTCCCGGTCCCAGGGCACGCTTGGTTCGACGAGGTGCGGCCCGTCCCACTTGGTCCAGTGGACGAGGTCATGCGAGGCGGCAAAGGTGTTGAATGCCTTCGGTTTCCAGAAGGCGCCGAAGTAGAACATCACCCAGACATCATCCATCCGCACGATCTGCGGGTCGCCGGTGATCGCCCAGGGGAGTTCGCCGCGGTTGTAGACGAGCCAGTCCTCGCCCATGCGCTGCCAGCGCTTCATGTCGCGGGAGACCGCCAGGCCGATCGCCTCGTGCCCGCCGCCGCCCTCTTCCTTGCCGTTGTAGAACATCAGGAAGGGCCAGCCGAGGCTCTCGGCGGGGTCGCGCATGATGAAGGACTTGTAGAGCGTCTGCGCCTCGAAGGGGCGGGTGTGAGGCTGGCCGGGGCTGAGCACCGGATTGGCCTCGAAGCGCTGCCACGGCGCCAGGTCGACGGGATCCTCCGCGCTGGCGAGGCCGATCGACAGCGGATCGGTCTCGTAGCCCGCCTGGGCGCCGCCGATGTAGGACAGCCAGTGTCTTCCCTCGTGGGTGCCGAGCGTCCCCGGTCCGCCCCAGCGCGTGTCGGCGAAGGCCAGTCCGGCGGCGGACTGGCGTCGGTCCCAGCCCTCATCGGCGAAATCGAGGATGCAGCCGAGGCGCTTCCAGTTCAGCAGGTCATCGCTTTCCGCGAGGTAGGTCCGGTAGCCGACCTCGTCGGTGATGCCGATGAAGACCATGTACCACTTGTCGCCGTGGCGGAACACGTTCGGGCAGTCAAGCTTCTCGCCCTCCTCGCCCTTCAGGACGACGCCGAACTTGTGGGGCGTCCGCAGCTCATCATGGATCCGCTCCATCACCTTGCGGGAGACTTCGCGTTTCTCATCCACGACCTTGTCGGGAAGCGGCAGCACGGGCAGGGAAGGCAGGTGGGCCGGAATCTCGGCAAGCAGGACGACCGGACCGAGCAGGCCGGACTCGAGCAGCGGGCGATCGGCGGCTGGGTAGGGCGCGTTGGTCCAGGTGCGGCGTTCGTCCGCAGGCAGTGCCGCGTCGGCGACCAGCTGGTTCAGCCAGGTGTTGGTCACCTCGACCTCGAGGCGGTTGGTGCCTGGCTTGAGCCTGTCGCTGACATCGAGCCGGCACGGCTTCGCCCAGACGGTGCCGAGGGGCTCGCCGTTGAGCCGGACCTCGGCGATCTGGTCGACCTTGCCGAGGTCGAGGAAGACGCGGCCGGTCGCCGCGGCGGGTTCCCAGTCGAACTCGCGGGTGTAGCTGGCGGTGCCGGAGAAATGGCGCACGGCCGGGTCGTCGTGCTCGGTCCAGCTCGCGAGTGCGCGCGGGTAGTCGACGGCTTCCTCGCGGCCGGGGAACTTCGCGCTCCAGTTGCCGGCGAGCCGCTGGACCGGAACCAGGCGCGGCGCGTTCTGCGGCGACAAGGTCGAGGCGGCCAGCGGACTGGCCGAGCCCGGCGGGCGGAGCAGGAGGAAGATCGAGCCATGCGGTGGCAGCGGCAGCGGCAGCTCGCAGCGGCCGTCGGCGGACTTGAAGCTGGCCGCCTGCTCGCGCCTTCCGCTGACCGCGTCCCACAGCTCGACCGCGCCGGCCTCGGCGCGCAGCGAGACCTGCAGGTCGCGATGGCGGTCCAGCTGGTTGGAAATGAAGTAGAGCTCGCCCCCGGTGGTGCTGCGGTGGGTCCAGGCGATGCCCTCGGCGCGATCGCCGCTAGGGGCCTCGAGGGCGAGGAAGTCCGGGGCGATGCCGAACTCGGAGAGGTCGGCGCCCTCGTGGCGGCCCTCGATGACCGGCAGGCCCTGCTCGCGCCACTGGTCGAGCCGGTCGCGGAGCTCATCCGGGAGCCCGCCCGTCGGGTCCATCCGGCGCGGTCCGGGAATGACGAGCGCGGCGTAGCTGGCACCGCCGGGGAGGACCAGCCGCTTGTCCTCGACGCGGCCGCGGCCGAGCAGCGAGTGGAGGTTGATCGAGTCGTACTGGTAGCCCCGTAGCGGGTCGATCCAGTCGCGCGCGCCGGTGATGCCGGCGGAGGCCCTGACGCCGGGCGGTTCCTCGCGTCGCTCCTGGCCGACGTTGGCGAGGCGGTCGCGGTCGCGCTCGACCACCTCCCGCCCCATCAGCCCCGGCAGCACCTCGACCAGGCGGTCGGGGGTCAGCGCGCGGCGCGGCATTTCCGCCCCGCTGAACACGGCGAGGTCGACCACCGGCCGGCCCTGCTGGAGCAGCGCCTGGCAGCGCGCGGCGTAGTCGACCCAGGCCCTGCCCGGCTTCCACCAGGTCTGGCCGCGCTGGAAGAACAGGCCGACACCGTTGAGCGCGACGCCCGGTTGGCGGTCCGCCCACGGCGTGTGCATGAAGACGTGGTAGGAGAAGCGGTTGATGCCGAGGGCGTAGTGGAGGTCGCCGAGCGGCTTGAGCATCGCCGGGTGCTCGTCCCACTGCATCCGCAGCTCGGTGAAGGCCTCGGCCTGGACGATGCGCTTGCCGTAGATGCGCGCGCCGGAGACCGCCTCGAGCAGGTCGTTCGGCTTGTCGTGGGTCGGGCTGCGCAGCCAGAACTCGCCCATCGGGATGTCGACGAAGTCGTGGTGGCGCAGGCCGTCGCCGAGCATCACCGGCGCGATGCTCTCGGCCGAGAAGGTCAGGCCCTGGGACTGGGTCCGCTCGCGCAGCGTGCCGAAGAAGTTCTCGGCGAGCAGGCGGCCGATCGTTTCGCGGAAGTCGCGCAGGACGCGCTCGGACCCCGCGGCGTCGGCGACCGGGTAGCCGGCGAGGGCGGGCAGCCAGCGAGTCAGGTCGTAGCCGTTCAGGGCGGCGAATTGGGCACGCATTCCCGGCGTCCAGTTCTGCGAGCCGCACTCCCAGCTGTCGGTGTGAAAGACCTTGAGCACGCGCTTGGCGAGCCCCGGGCCGATCTGGCGTTGGGCCTCGCCGAACCAGCGGTCGAACTGCAGGGCCACCACCTCGCGGCTCAGCTTGTCGCACTCGAGCCCCATCGCCGCGGCGCCGAGGTAGTTGGTCTTGCCGGTCGAGGTGTGGCCGAGGCGCAGGATCGTCCAGTCGCCGGCGGGGGCGGTCCAGTCGAGGCGGCCGTCGGCATCGAGCTTGTCGCTGAGGTCGAGGACCTGCTCCGGGTCGATCGCCTGGTCGCCGACCCACGCCTCCTCGGTGACCGGCGACACCCGCCAGATCCTGCCGGACTTCCCCTCGTGGCCCTCGATGCGGGCGGCGCTGCCCGGCTCGAGGCTGCGGATCTTCAGCACCGCCTTCCACTTGGCCCAGTCGAGGTCCTCGGCGCCGGGCTCGCTGCCGGCCGGGTCCCAGGAAAAGCGGAACACCCGGGCGGTGGTCGGCGGCAGCGAGTAGCTCACCGGGATGCCCTCGGCCAGCCAGCCGTGGCGCGGCGGCACCAGCTCGCGGATGGGGCGGAAGGACCCGCCGTCCTCTCCATCGACTCTCGCCTCGACCTTGAGGCGCAGCGATCCGTAGTTGTTCCCCTGCGGGCGGACCCTCAGCGAGCGCAGGGTGACTTCCCTGCCGTAGTCGAAGTCGATCCAGCCGGCCTCCTCGGCGCGCAGGGCCTCCTCGTTCGCCGGGTCGGCGAGGCGGTCGAGATCCTCGCCGAAGCTCGAGCGGATCTCGGGCACGGGTAGTACTTCCGTTTCCCCGGCCGGGGTGGGGAAGGCGAGCACGGCGATGTCGCGGTAGTGGTCGGCGACGCGCTCGGGTTCGTCGAGCTCGCCGGCGTCATCCCCGCCGGAGACCTGCTTGCGGGTCCAGACGAGTTGCTGCATCGACTGGGCCGGCTCGATCCACGGCCCGCCGGCGAGCGAGAATCCGGCGGCGGCGTGCATGCCGAGGTCGATGCCGAGCCGGTCGGCCTCGCTGGCGGCGTGCCGGACCAGGTCCCAGAACTCGTCGCTCAGGGTGTCGACCGGGGGGTCGAGCATCGGGTCGTCGCCGGGCTCGATCAGGGGCATCAGGTAGGCGCCGCCGATGCCGTTGGCAGCCATCGCCTCGAGGTCGGCGGTGATGCCCTCCGCGGCGGTGGCGCCGCCGAGCCAGTACCAGAAGACCCAGGGCTTGGCTTCCCGCGGGGGCTGCTCGAAGGCCTGCTCGAGGGTTCCGCTCTCCCCCGTTGCCTTGATGGTGGTGATGGCCAGGACCGTGGCGGCTAGAAGTTGGCGGAGGGGCATGGTGGCGGGGCGGACTCTTGGATTGGAAGAAGGGAAACCGCAGATGGACGCAGATGGACGCAGATGGACGCAGATGGAGGAGGTGTCGTTGGCGGTGGTCTTCACTCCGGTTGCAGCCAGAGGACGGATTTGGCACTTGGAACGGTGAGGCGGACCGGCTTGCCGCCGTCGAGCTTGCGGCCGGTGTCGCGGGCGGTGCCACGCTTGGGGTCGATCTCGGCGATGGTGAACCGCCCGGCGGGAAGGGTGAGCAGGATCGGGTCGGCGGCACCTGCGTAGACCAGGCAGCCGGCATCGGTTGAGCCGATCGCCCAGGCGTCGCCGGACTCGACCTCCAGCGGCTGCATGCGGGGGATCGCGCTGAGCAGGGCCTTGTCGGTGCCAGCCGGCAGGTTCGGCAGCGAGCCGCCGGCGGCGGCGAAGGCCCAGCCGGCCGAGGGGAAGGCGGCGGTGACCGCCTTGTCGGGAAAGCGCTGGCGGTACTCGGCGGCCATGCGGGCGAGGTCCTCGTCGCCGGGCCGCCCGGCACCCCGCATCGTCTGGCGCGGCGCGAGGTTCTTGCCGCCGGGCGGGGCGAACTCGCCCTTGCCACGGCGCCACCAGTACTTGAACTCGATGACATCGACGGTCCGCGCCCGCCCGGGGTCCCCGAGGATGGCCTCCTGCACGTTCTTCGGCGTGCTCAGGGCGATGAGCGGGTTCCTGGCCTCCTCCCCCTGCTCCCTTTCCCACTCGGCAATCGTGTCGACCCAGAACTCGACGAAGCTGGCCGGGCCGGTGAACTCCTCGCCGGTGGTGTGGATCACGTTGGGGTGATCGGCGAGGTTGGCGAGGCAGTGGCGGATGTAGCCGCGGTGGAGCTCGCGGCGGCCCGGGTGGGTGATGTCGTAGAATTCGTTGGCGAGGAAGATCCGCTTGGCGCGGCCGGGGATCTTCGGCTGGCTGCCGTCGCCCTCAAGGTAGGGCGGCGGCTCGGGAAGCCCGGTGTCGTTGAGGTTGTTGGCGGGCCGCCAGGGGAACGACGACCAGTGCGCGCCGGCCTCGAGCAGGTTGTGCTGGAAGAACATCTCGTCGACCAGCACCAGGCCCTTGTCCCCGGCGTGGCCGGCGAACTCGCGCAGGCGGCCGAAGTACCAGGGGTTGTAGCGGGTCAGGTCGTAGCGGGTCAGCCGGTCCCAGGCCTCGCCGTGCTGCGGCTGGCCGCTGCGCGCCCAGGGTTGCTCGAAGAAGGGCGGCCAGACCTCGTCGTCGGGCCGGCGGGTGCGCTCGTGGTCGTCGCTGCGGCGGTCGTACCACAGGCCCCAGTGGTGGCGGAAGGCGGCCTGGTTGACCGCGACCATGGCGTCGCTCAGCGCGTCGATGTCGTCGCTGAAGCCGAGCCCCTCGCGGCCCGGGACGTAGCGGGTGATCGCCGGGCCGACGCTGGCGGCGCGCACCGGCAGCAGGTGTCCGCGCCACCACGAGGTTTCCAGTTGGTTGCCGGCAAGAAGTCGGCCGCCGACCGTGAGCCAGCCGTTCTCGAGCGCAAGTGACCGGTCCTTCGGCGGCTCTTCGCTGGTCTGGATCGGCCCCAGCGGCTGAAGCTCGTGGGACGGTGGTACCGGCTGCGCGGCCAGGTTCCCGACGGCCTTCCTGCCGAGTCGCTCGGCAAGCTGGGCGCGGTAGAGGCTGACCGGATTGGTGAAGGCGCTCAGCTGGCTCCACTGGCCATCACCGACGAACTCGCCCCAGCAGGCGACGGCCCAGTTGGCGGCGCCCGGCGGCGTGCGGCAGACCAGTCGCGAGGCCGAGCACTGCCAGGCCATCGAGAAGGCGGTGTTCCAGCCGACGCCCTGGTTCCAGATCCCGAGGTTGTCGAGTCGCAGTTCGCCGCCGTCGACCGAGACCGTGTCGAACAGCAGCCCGCTGGCCCAGCTGCCGGTCGAGCCGCTGAAGCCGTGCGAGTTTCGCGCCTCGCAGTCGAGGAAGACGTTCGGCCCGGTGGTCAGCGGGCCGGCGCTGAAGTCGTTGCGGCCGTCATCCGAGCGGCAGCGCTGGAACAGGGTGAGTTGGCCACGGGTGTGGAAGGCCAGGCGGCGGTGGCCGGCGAGTTCGGAGACCGGCTTGCGCGACCAGCAATCCTGCACGGTGACCCGGCGGCTGCCCTCGCCAACCAGCACCGCCGAGCTGACGAATTGCTCGGCGACCACTCCGTTGACCCAGGCGTCCTCGAGGTGGTTGAGCGAAACGGCGATCCAGGCGTGCTCCTCGTCGCGCGGCCGCTCGCGGTCGTGGGCGGAGACGCAGCGGAGGTGCTCGATGCCCACCTGCGTGATCCGCCCGGGCCAGTCGGAGCGCCGCAGCGTCCCGCCGCCGAAGCGCTTCTCGAGCGGCGTGGTCAGCGGCGCATCGAGGGTCACGGCATTGCCCTTCACCCCGACGACCGTGCGGTCCCACTCGAGGTCGAGCTGGCCGGCCTTCCAGCGGTGGGTGGTGCGGCCGGGGGCGATGTGCATGCCGGTGAACTCGACCCATTCCTCCGTGCTCGGCCGCCCGACCAGCACGCGGTCGCCCGCGTTCAGGCCACGGGTCGACTGCAGGCGGAGGGTTGGAGTTCCCACGGGGACGTGGTCGTCGGCGACCGCCAGCGCCATCTGGTCGACGACGCGATCATCCTTCCCCTCGGCGACGATCAGCGCGCGGCGGCTGTCGCCGGTGGCGACCAGCACGGTGCCGTCCGGGCCGGAACCACCACCGCGGAGGACGATCCCCGAGGTCTCGATGCGCAGTTGGCCGGACACCTCGTAGCGGCCGGGGTCGAGCACGACCGCGCCGCGGAAGCCGTCGCTGCCGGGAGCCTGGCTCGCCAGGTGGTCGAGCGCCGCCTGGATGCGCCTGGTGTCGTCGCCGTCGCCGGGGACGACCCGGGCCCGCGCCGGAACCGGCGGGATCGCCACCCCGCCGCCGCCGTATCCGGCGTGGGAAAAGTCGGGCAGGCGGTTGCCTTGATCGTCGGGTCGGTATTCGAGCCCGTCCTGGCCCTGGGCGACCGGGGCGGGGCCCTCCAGGGCCATCGCGGGGAGGGCCGCCAGCAGGGCGGCGGTGAGCCAAGGGAACTTCAATCGCCGGGTCATCGGGTCATCGCGTCGCGGGGGTCGACGTTGTTCTTCGGCTCGGACCAGTCGATTCTTTCAGCCCCCGGATCGAGCCCGTGGATGAACTCCTCGATGTGGGTGTAGCCGTCGCCATTGCGGTCGCCGCCGGCGTCGGCCGGGTCCGCGGGGTCGAGGCCGTGCTGCTTTTCCCAGTCATCGGGCATGCCGTCCTTGTCGGCGTCGGCGCAGGGTTCGCCGTGGTATTCCGGATAGCCGCCGACCTGGCTCGGCGTGGTGATGATCCCGAGCGGGATCTTGCTGGCGATGCGCTCGTTGAGCGACTCCGGGAAGCGGGCGACGTCCTGCAGCCGGGCGTCGTCGGGGCCGGCCTTGGCGGTCACCTTGCCGCTGCGCACGCTGGCGATGATCCGCTGGTCGACGTCGTCGCGCCGCGGCAGGGTGGCCCCGGCGCGCTCGAGCACCCGCCGGTAGGCTTCCCTGGCATCGACGATCGGCAGCGGCGCGTGGGCAAAGGGCTGGTCCGAGCGGATCGCGGCGATGGCGGCCTCGACCGACTCGTGCTCGGTCTGCTTGACGTCGTCGGCGTCGGGTTGCACGCCGCCGGCCCAGTTGTCGGCGGTCACCCGGGCGTTGCCCTCGACCACGTTGCCGCTGACATGGGCCTTGCCGAAGGCGCGCGGCCCGCCCTTCGGCCCGCCGGTCTCCGGCTTGAGCATGCGCCAGGCGATCGGGTCGTCCTTCGGCGTTGCGGGCCCCGGCTTGTAGTAGTTGTTGATGATGTTGTAGCGGCTGCGGTCGTCGCCGCCGTCGGTCGTCCGGTGGACCCAGTTGAACAGCACGTTGTTGGCGAAGGTGAAGTCGCCGTGCATGCCGATGCTCGGGTTGCGTCCGGCGTTGCTCGCCCACAGGTTCGAGAAGAAGGTGCTGTTGTGGCCGCCGAGGGTGCTGCCGAAGGAGTGGTTGTAGGTGTTGAGCGCCTCGCTGAAGATCGAGTTCTGGATGGTGATGTTCACCGTCGGCAGCTTGAGGTCCTCGCCGCCGCTGCGGTGCATGTGGCGGTACATCGACAGGCACTCGTCGAGCCCCCAGCTCGCCGAGACGTGGTCGATCATGACGTTGCCGACCGGGTTGCCGCCGAGCGCGTCGTCGCGCGCGCCGACCCAGGTCTCGCCGCGGCGGAAGCGCATGTGGCGGATGATCACGTCGTGGGTGTCGATCGCCACCGTCGCGCCGGCCACGCAGACGCCGTCGCCCGGTGCGGTGTTGCCGGCGAGGGTGAGGTAGGGGGCGCGGACGTGGATCGGGCCGTCCAGCTTGATGACTCCGGCGACGTTGAAGACGACGATCCGCGGGCCGCCGGCCTCGAGCGCCTCGCGCAGGGTGCCGGGTCCGTCGTTTTCGAGGCTGGTCACCACAAAGACCCGCCCGCCGCGGCCGCCGTGGCTGAACATCCCGCCGCCGTGGGCGCCGGGAAAGGCGGGGATCTTCGCCTGCGGGAGGTCGCCGGGCTTGGCGGCGCCGGGAAGGAAGGGCTTGCCCTTCTTTTCCCAGGCGAGCACCTCCGGACGGGCCTTGCGCCAGGCGGCGGCCTGTTGCTGCTTCACGGCTGCGGACCACTCCGCGATCTCCTCGCGGACGTCCTCGGGTGGCCGGGGGTACTGGGCGTGGGCGGCACCGCCGCACAGGGCGGTGGCGAGCAGGAGGCGGAAGGAGAAGGAATCGGGGCGCATGGGTTTGTTGGGACGGTTCCCTTCAACTTCAAGGGCCTCGCGCCGAAAAAGAAAGAGCCGGTTGCGTCCTCGCAACCGGCTCTCGGATGAAATCTGGAATTCCGGGCTTCTTCAGCGGCGGCGGCGCAGCAGGCCGAGCAGGCCAAGGCCGCCGAGCAGGGCGATGCCCGGTTCGGGGACTGCCTGGATCTGGAAGCCGTTCAAGCCGGAAGAGGAGGTGAAGGAGAGCACCCCGCTGCCGTCGACGGTTCCGCTGAGCTTCGTGAAGGTGTTGCCCTCGGCGCCCGCCTGGAAGATGTCTCGGAAGTCGGCCAGGTCCTGCGTCGTGCTGGCGCTGTTCAGGCCCCAGGTGATGGTGTTGGTCTGGTCGATCGCGTCGCCGTGTCCCATGGCGTAAAGATCATAGTCTCCCGGAGCCAGGCCGCTGACCGTGATGTTCCAGGTGTCCCAATAGACGTAGTCCGACATCAGGGCGGAGGGATTCGGGTTTCCGTTGCTTGTCTGGTTGTTGATCTTGTGTGATTCTCCGCCGTTTCGGTTCATCACCAGGTCGATGGTTGTCCCGTTCCCTTCGGAGTCGGACACATCATTGACGGTGATGTCACCCGTTGCATTCTGTGTCACGGCCACGCTGTTCCACATGGTCCCGGTGTCGGGTGCGACGCCGACGCCACTGTAGGTGTTGGGTCCGCCGGCGTGGTCGATGTCGAAGTTCAGCGTGAGGGCTGCATGGGAAGCGCCGATGCCGAGGGTCGCCGCCGCGAGCAGGGCAAAGCGGGTGGTGGAGGAGTGGGTTGATTTCATATGGTTGGGCTGTGGAGAGGATTGCATGCTGCACAAATGCCAGACTGGAAAAAAGTCGTGGTTGCGCAAAGCGAGTTGAAAAACCGGCATCTACGGCTTCTCCCGTTTGTCGGCATGGATGGGAAGGAAACCAGCGTGCCTCGGATTGTTCGCTGGTGGGGTCCAAGGACGAGACGATCTCCCGGCCCGCCCCATTGAGACAAGGGCCGCGGATGGGAGGATTTCTTTGGACTGCGGCGGTCTTGACGCCGCTTTGCGTGACGTTCCGGGACTCCGACGGTTGGCTTGCCGGCGGATCACCAGGACGGCTTGCAGCCTCCGGGGAGAGAAGCCCGAAGAGGCAAGGCGCCGGATCGTCGGGCTCGCCAATCCGCAACCCTAAGACCTTCTCGCCTTCCCCAAACGACTCGAAAAGCGGCGTCGAGACCGCCGCACTCCAAAGTTTCCCCCTGGAGTCGTGACCGTTGCCGAACAGGATAGCTTGCTGCTGCACAAATCCGCAGCGGGTTTGCACGCGTGCGGGGTTGCGGCTTCCGGGAGCTGGGTCGATATTGCGCTGCGGTGGGCTCGATCCACGGCCTTCCGATTTCCATGAAAAACCCTCCCCACCGGTGGAGCGACGTCTCCGGCCGCCTCCGCCTCGATTCGAGTGACTCCCTGCCCGGGCACTGCACGGCTGCCGGCCTGGTTGCGCTCGCGATTCTCGCCTGTCCGTCGCTCCCCGCCCAGCTCCCCGCCTTCCCCGGCGCCGAGGGCTTCGGCGCCCATGCGGTCGGCGGGCGCTTCGGTGACGTCTACACGGTGACCAACCTCGACAGCAACGGCCCGGGCTCGCTGCGCTACGGGGTCGAGAACGCACCCGCCGGCGGCCGCACCATCGTCTTCGCGGTCAGCGGCTACATCCCGATCAACTACAACAGCGACACCGGCAACCAGACGCTGCGGATCGTCCGCGACAATGTCACCATCGCCGGGCAGACCGCTCCCGGCGACGGCATCGGCCTGAAGGACGGGCGGATCCTGATGACCGGCGACAACTGCATCATCCGCAACCTCCGCATCCGCCACGGCAAGGGCGGCGGCGCCGGCGACTGCCTCAACATCGAGGCCTCGTCCGGCGACTCGATCATCGACCACGTCTCGATGCAGTTCAGCACCGACGAGAACATCTCCTTCTTCAACAAGGCGATCGACGACTTCACCATGCAGAACTCGGTGAGCGCCTGGGGGCTTGAGAGCCACAATGCGGGCGGCCTGTGGGACCTCGAGGACGGCTCGTGCCACCACTCGCTGTGGGCCCACCACAAGACCCGCAACCCGAAGGCGCGGCCGTACGGCGTGCTCGAGTGGGTCAACAACGTGACCTTCGACTGGGGCATCGGCTTCATCATGGGCGACTCCAGCACCCCGGCGCCGTGGAAGGCCAACGTGATCGGGTCCTACTTCCTCTCGCCGCCCGGCTACACGGACGGGACCGCGATCGAGAAGGCGCGCATCGACCGCAACGGCAGTCCGAACTTCTCGCTCCACCTCGACGACTGCCTGCACGACTCCGACGGCGACGGACTGCTCGACGGCACCGACAAGGGCTACGGCATCGTGCAGGGCAGCGCGTACATCCCGGGAAACTCCTACAGCGAGGGCGACTACGTCTACGTCAGGGAGAACTCCCCCTTCCCGGGGGCGTCCGGGAACGTTGCGATCAGCGTCGACGACCCGCTGACGGCCTACAAGAAGGTCGTGTCCGACGCCGGTGCGGTGCGACTGGGTGCCAACCACGGCGGCCCGCTGCGCGACGAGGTCGACACGCTGCTTTTCAGCAACGTGGTCAACCAGGTCCACAGCCGGATTTCCGACGAGGACCAGCTTCCGGTCACCAACGCCGGCTTCGGCACCCTCAACCCCGCGCCGGCGCCGTCCGACTCGGATCTCGATGGCATGCCGAACTTCTGGGAGGACGCGCTGGGGCAGTTCGACCACGACGACCTCATCACGAACACCACGGGCACCTTCTTCCCGCCCGGCACGCCGGGTGGCTACACCCGCCTCGAGGAGTACCTCCACTTCAAGATGGTCCCGCACGCCGTCATCGGCATGAACACCGCGGAGGTTCCCTCGTCGCTCACCGTCGACCTGCGCGACTACACCTCGGCCTTCAGCAGCCGGCCGGGGTTCGACATCAGCGGGGTGACCGGCGGCACCGTGCAGCAGTTCGCCAGCAATGGCACCACGCCCTCCGGCAGCGGGCCGATCATCACCTTCACGCCGACGCCCGACAGCTCGGGCCGCGCGGGATTCGACTTCGAGGTCACGGACGCCGAGGGCAGCAGCTGGACTCGCCAGTTCGCCATCCTGGTGACCACCACGGTGTCATCGCCCCAGGAAATCCGGATCAACGTCGAGTTCGACGAGGGCGCGCCCCACTCGGGCACGGCCGCGGCGCCGGACTCGGGGACGGTGTGGAACATCTTCCCCGAGATGTCGGAGATGTCCCACACGCTGACCGACGTCGCCTCGACGACCGGCGCCTCGACCCCCGTCGACGTCGCGGTGACGACCACCAGCGGCGATGGCTTCAAGGTCTACACCCAGGGCAGCCTGGGCAACCCGAACCCGGTGGGCCTGATGGGCGACTACGCCTATGGCGGCACCTTCTCGGTGACCGTCTCCGACCTGCCCGAGGGAAGCTACCAACTCTACGTCTACGCCCACGGCGACCAGGCCGACCAGGGTTCGCTCGTGACGATCTCAGCGGCCAACGGCGGCGGCAGCGCGACCGCCGGCCAGACCGGCAGCCAGTACCGCAACCTCGAGACCAGCGGTGCCGAGGGCTACTCCTACCTCCGCTTCGACCCGGTGGTCGGGGTGGACGGCACGCTCGAGTTCACCGTCGGCTCCGGCACCAGCGGCTACTTCAACGGCTTCCAGCTGGTCGTGCCGACCGAGGAGAACTACTTCGTCAACCTCACCGACGCCGCCGGCGGCACCGGCGACACCCAGACGATCGGTGCGATGCCGGGCTGGGGCCACAGCGGCGCGGCGCCGGTGGCGGGCGAGACCTGGAACGTCTTCGACGAGAGCGACCACGCGATGCCCGGCATCGCGCTGGGCCAGGTCTGGACCATGGCCAGCGATGTCCCGCTGACCGCGGCGGATGGCGCCGGCGGTGGTGCGAGGATGACCGTCAGCTACCACGCCGCGACCGATGCGGTCAGCAGTGACCGCCTGTCGACCCTCACCGGCCAGGGCCTCGAGCAGGCGGGCGGGGTGATGGACAAGCTGATGCGGAACTACTACGACCGTAGCGGAAACGGGAACTTCCAGCGCTTCTCGGTCGGGGGCCTCACCGCGAACGCGGACTTCCTTCTCTATGCCTACGGGGGTTCCGTGGGGAGCCAGAGCTGGAAGGCGCACATCGACCTCGACCGCAACGGCACGGTCGACCTCTCGACCACGGACGGACTTTCGTCCGACGCCCTGTTCGAGGACCTCGGCGGCGGCGACTTCGGACTGACGCCCCAGGGCCAGGTGTGGAACATGGGGGTCATCTCGGCCGACGCCGGCGGCACCGTCGCCTTCGACTCGCGCGGCCACCTCTGCGGCTTCCAGCTGATGGCCTTCGAGGCACCCTCGATCCAGGACCAGCCCGGCGACCAGCAGGTCCACCAGGGGCAGCAGGCGAGCTTCGTCGTGGTGGCGGAGGCCAAGCCCGCGCCCGCTTACCAATGGTACAAGGACGGCCAGCCGATCAGCGGTGCGACCGCCAGCAGCCACACGATTTCCAATGTCGCGGAAGGCGACCTGGGTGACTACCAGGTCGAGGTTTCCAACGTCGGTGCCATGGTCATGAGCGCGCCTGCCAGCCTCAGCCTGATCGATCCCTACGTCGAGTATGTCGAGGGCTTCGAGCTCGATCCGGAGACCGACGGCGCCCCCGGCGAGAACCCGGACTTCGACCTGCTGGTCAATGCCCTCGAGCACTTCCTCGGCGGTGACCCGACCGCCGGGGAGACTCCCGACTCCTATCCGCGCATGCGCCGGACGAGCGAGGGCCCGGAGGGTTTCGTCTTCGAGTTCGAGCGCTGGGCGACGGCTGCCGATGTCCCCTTCGTGGTCGAGTACACCACCACGCTGGACGGCGCCTGGATGACGGCGGTCGACGGCGTCGACGGGGTCAGCATCGAGGTCGATTCCCTGCTCGACGGCGACTTCGACCGCGTCACGGTGACGATTCCCAGCGAGGAGGAAACCATCTTCGGCCGGCTCAGGCTCTGAGCCCGGCCGGGTCGCGGTCTTCCGCGGGGACGCCGGGAGCCGGGCTGCGCGTGTCCTTGCCGCGGTTGGCGGAAGTACGGAACTCGCCGGGGGGCACGCTGCAGGCGTGCTTGAAGGCGATGAAGAAGCTGTTGACGCTCTGGTAGCCGCACAGCGAGGCGATGGTGCCGATCTTCTGGTCGGTCTCGATGAGGAGCTTCTTGGCGTGGTCGATGCGGGTCCGCCGGAGGTGCTCGCCCGGGGTGATGCCGATGTGGTCGGTGAATGCCTGGTGCAGCCCGCGCCGCGAGATGCCGGCAAAGCGCGCCACGGCGTCGATGTCGATGTTGTCGCTGAAGCGCGCAGCCATGAACTTCAGTGCCTTGGCCACGGCCGGGTGGTCGACCGCGCTGATGTCGGTGCTCTTGCGCGGAATGATCCGCGCCGGGGGGATCCGGATCGGTTCCGGGTCGACCGCGACCCCCTTCATCAGGCGGTCGAGCCAGGCCGCCCCCTGGTAGCCGAGGTTCTCGAAGCTCGGGTCGACCGTGGTGATCGGGAACTGCGTCGTCTGCGGCAGCAGCAGGTCGTCCTCGATGCCGACCAGGGCGACCTCGTCGGGCACCGAGATGCCGGTCAGGTCGCAGACCTCCTGGATCTCGACGGCGAGCGTGCCGTTGACGGCGAAGACAGCCAGGGGCTTGGGGGCGTCGCGCAGGGTGGCGGACAACCAGGCGCGGCGTTGCTTCCACTCGCCGCGTCCCTTGCGGTAGGCCTTGTGGCGGTGCCAGCGGATCCACTCGCACTCGTGGCCCTGTTGCTCGACCGCCTTGACGAATCCAGCGCCACGCTCCTCGAAGGTCCAGTTCTCCGAGTCGCTGTAGCAGAGGAAGCGGTTGAAACCGCGGCGAAGGAGGTGGTCGGCTGCCAGCTCGGCGCAGGCCTTGTGGTCCTGGGCGACGTGGGTGAAGGGGAGGCTGGCGCGGCGCAGGCTGAAGTCGACGGTCGGGATGTCGAGGTCGATGACGAAGTCGCAGAGTTCGTCGTTGCCCGCCAACCAGGCGAGCACGCCGTCGCCCTTCCAACCCCATGGAATGGCGAACTCCTTGGTGACGCTGGCTGCCGAAATGTGCCAGCCGTGCTTGGCGGCGTAGGAGGCGATGCCGTGAAGCAGCCGGTGGTCGTGCCAACCGAGCGCGAGGAGGACGTTTTTCTGGCGTTTCATGGGTTTGAAGCCCTGCGTTGGCAATTGGGTGTCACCCGCCCGGGAAGGCTACCCAATATTCGAATTGGACTTCGAAATCAAGCACCGAGCGACCGGTTGACGGGAGTTTTCCCGCAAAAATCGGGACTTCGGGGCGACTTCCCAATTTTCAACACCCTTTGCAAAAAGCTCCGTTTACGCGGCCACCGACTCCCCGCTACACCTCTACGATCTTGAATGAGCGAAAGTCCATGCGGGCATCGCGAATCGCCAAGACCCACACCTCCATCCGCCAAGACCTATGAACCCATCTGATCCAAAACCCTCAGAACCCAAGCGGCATTCATCGCCCGTCATTCCCGGCGGTCGGCGGAGGGCCGCGTTGATGTCCGTCGCGAGCTCCATGGCTTTCGCCGGTTACGCCATCGCCGGAACCTCCACCTGGCTGGACTCCGGAGTCGACGAATTCTGGAGCACCGCCGGCAACTGGGATGTCCCCCCGGTGAGCGGTGACGACCTCGTCTTCAGCGGCGTGTCGAATTCCTTCATGGAAAACGACCTCGAGGACACGGTCGGCTCGGGAGTCTTCACGGCCGCCAGCATCCTCTTCGACGCGGACGCCGGTGACTTCTTCGAGATCAACGGCAACGCGCTGAACCTCGACGGCGGCTCGATCACCAATGACTCGCCCAACCAGCACGACATCTACTCGCAGATCATCGAGTCGGGCGGCGGCCTCACCGTCGGCGGCGCCGGCGACCTGACCATCGACGACATCAACAACAGCTCCTGGCAGCACAGCTTCGTCAAGAACGGCGCCGGCCGGGTCTACGTGGGCAACAGCAACGACTCCTTCGTCATCACGGTCAACGAGGGGACCCTCGAGTGGGAGACCGGCAACGCCGCGGCCCCCTCGATGACGATCCACGGCGGCACCTTCGCCTGCGTCGGCTCGGCGGACCCCCTGTGGTACAAGTGCGCCCTCAACCTTCCCAACGACGGCGGCACGACTCCATCGACCTTCTGCCTGCCGGCGAACCTGAATGTCGAGTGCGGTGCGCTCAGCGGGGCGGCCGGCAGCGTCATCGACACCCTGGGGACCACGGGCGAGTTGTCGGTCCTCGTGCTGCGCAGCTCCGGCAGCCACGCCGGCTCGATCGCCGATGGCGCCGGTGGCGCCAGGACCGGGCTTGAGCTGAACAATGCGGATGGCGACCAGGTGGTCAGCCTCTCCGGCGCCAACACCTACACCGGAGGCACGGTGATCGCCCCCGGAGCCACCCTGATGCTCGAGTCGACCGGCTCGCTGCTCTTCAAGCTCGAGGACGGCGGCGTGAGCAACCCGGTCTCGGGCGGCGGCCTCGCCAGCCTCGACGGCACGATCAACTTCGACCTCTCGGAGCTGACCTCGACCACGATCGGCGACACCTGGCCCGTCATCGAGAGCTCGGTCAGCTACGGCGAGAACTTCGCGGTGGGCGCCCCCTTCGCGGAGACATCGCCGGGAAGCGGAACCTGGTACTACAATGATGGTAGCGATGAGTTCTACTTCAGCGAGGCCAGCGGCGGGGTCAGCAATGGCCGGGTGGCGGTGACCGCCTGGACCGGCGGCGGTGGCGACGACATGTGGTCGACCGGGGCGAACTGGAGCCAGACCCCGCTGACGCAGGACCTGCTGGTCTTCGACGGAACGACCCAGACGACCAACTACAACGACCTCGACACCAACTACGTCCCGGCGCAGTTCGATGAGGAGGAGCCGCCGAACGAGATCGCCCCGGAGGATCCGGCGAGCTTCCTCGTCGGTGGCATCCGCTTCGACGAGGGTGCCGACCCCTTCATCCTGCAGGGCAACGCGCTGGACTTCACCGACAAGACGATCACCAACAACTCGCCCAACACCCAGACGCTCGAGGTGGACATCCAGTGCGACTCGACCGTGGGCAGCGGGGGCTTCTCGGTGGATGCCGCGGTGGGCGATGTCGTGCTCAACGGCCTCCACCTGCGGAACGGCTACAACGACCCGATCAACAAGAGCGGTCCGGGAACCCTCACCATCAACGGCCCCCTGGTGGGTCCGGACACCTGGCAGCCCTTCATCACAGAGGGCACCCTGGTCGCCAACAACCCCGGCGGCAACCTGTTCTTCCACACCAACATCTCGGCCGGCGCGACCCTGGTCCTCGAGAACAACGAGATCCACAACGGTGGCCGGGTGAGCAACAACGGCACCCTTGACCTTGCGGGGGACAGCTACGTGGACGTCGGCGCCCTGTTCGGCAGCGGCCTGGTGACCAACCACGGTGCCGGCGGCACGACCGCGACCCTGGGCCTGAGGCAGGGCGACGACCGCACCTTCTCCGGCACGATCGAGGACGGCCCTTCGGGCGGCATGACCTCGCTCGAGATCGGCCTGGCCGGCCGCACCGAGACCGGGGTTCTCACCCTGTCGGGCGTGAACACCTACGGCGGCCACACCGTCTTCCCGCACGGCAACACCTCGCTGGTCCTCGCCGAGACCGGCTCGCTGACCTTCTGGGCCGGGGCCAACGGGGAGAACAACCAGATCACCGCGCTGGAGGACCAGAACGACGGGGCCCTGCCCGGCACGACGACGCTCGACGGCACCTTCCGGCTCGACCTGGGTGGCGCTGCGGTTGCCGACGGCAACTCCTGGCAGCTGGTCGACCTGGCCAACCTCGACGTGAGCTTTGGCGAGACCTTCCAGGTCCGCAACGCGAACTACGTGCCGATGACCAGCTTCCAGGTCAATGGCGGCGGGGGTGACTACGCGCCCTACGAGAACAACGGCGCCTACGTCTCCGGCGGAGGCAATGCCGGCTGGCCGGAGGACGCGCGTGACACCGACGGCGTGACCGACCCGGCCCCGGTGAACGTCTACGACGAGTACCGCTACGGGTCCGACTTCACCTACACCTTCACCGGCCTCGGCGCGGGCGCCGGCTACGACATCCGGCTCCACTTCCTCGAGGGCTGGCACAGCTCGGCGGGCAACCGCATCTTCGACGTGATCGTCAACGGCGTGACCATGATCGACGACATCGACCTGATCACCGCATCGGGTGGCAAGAACATCGCCTTCACCCAGACGATCAACGCCACCGCCGACCTGAGCGGCACGCTCACGATCCGGTTCCTCGACTCGCCCGCCGGGTCGGACAGCAACGCCGCGGTCAGCGCCATCGAGATCAACCCGGACGGCACGGGCGACTCCTTCGACTTCTCCGACCCGGGTGCCACCGGCGAGTGGACCGCGGTCGACGGAGCCAACACCTGGACCTTCAGCGAGTCCACCGGGGCGCTGTCGCTCGCGGTTGGCGCGGGCGGAGGCACCTATGCCGAGTGGATCGCCGGATACCCGGGAGTCGGGGGTCTGACCGGCTTCGACGACGATGCCGACGGCGACGGCCTGACCAACGGGGTCGAGAGCTACCTCGGCACCGACCCGAGCGTGTTCAACGCGGGCATCGCCAACGTGTCCAGCTCGGGAGGCACCTTCAGCTTCGAGCACCCGATGAACGCGACGCCGCCGAGCGACGTCACCGGCGCCTACATCTGGTCGCTGGCCCTCGCCGGCTGGAATGCCGACGGCGCCACCGAGGCGGGCACGACGGTTGACTTCGCGGCAAGCCCGAACACCCCGAGTGCGGGAACGACCACGGTGACCGCCACCATCACGGGAACGGTGCCGCCGCAGATCTTCACCGCGATCGAGGTGAACCAGAATCCATAGGGGGAATCCGGGGCATGATCCAAGCCGCGCGGGCGTCGCACGATTGGGTTGCGGCGCCCGCCATGCGGAAAACGGGGGGGAGTCCTGTCGCCGGGGATGGATTGGCGGCGGGGCTCCTTTGCCGCGTTCCGGGGCGGTTCGGCGACTTCCTCGCCCCGCACCCTGCGCAATTCCCAAGACAATCCCAAGACGACCCCAAGACGAAATGCAGCGATGAACACTGGTCGACCCGGAGCCTGCCCGGTTAGTCTGCCCGGACACGAAACCATGCCGCCGAAGTTCCAGCTTTCCCGTACCATTTCCGTCGTCGCCGGCTTGCTGGTGGTGCTTGCACCCCTTTCGCGTGCCGACGAGCGTGCCGACCGGGCCTGGGCCGGCGTGCCGGAGATCCTCGCCCGGATCGTGCCGCCCGAGTTTCCCGGGCGCAGCTTCGACATCACCGACTACGGTGCCGAGGAGGGCGCGACCAGCAAGGCCACCGAGGCCTTTGCCAGGGCGATCGAGGCCTGTTCCGAGGCCGGGGGAGGCCGCGTGCTCGTGCCGCCCGGGCGCTTCCTGACGGGTCCGGTGCACCTGCGCAGCAACATCGAGCTCCACCTCGCCGAGGGCGCCGAGCTCATTTTCAGCGACCGCATCGAGGACTACCTGCCGCCGGTGCTGGTGCGCGTCGGGGGGATCGAGTGCTACAACTACTCGCCGCTGATCTACGCCCGCGACTGCGAGAACGTCGCGGTGACGGGCAAGGGCAGGCTCAATGGCAATTCCAGGACCTGGTGGGAGTGGAAGGGCAAGGAGACCAAGGAGCACTTCCGCATGGGCGCCGAGGGCGTGCCGGTCGAGGAGCGGGTCTTCGGCACCGTGGAGGCGGCGATCCGGCCGAGCTTCCTGTGCCTGTTCAACTGCCGCAACGTCCTGCTCGAGGGCTTCACCATCGGCAGCGGCCCGAACTGGACGATCCACCCGGTCTACTGCGAGAACATCACCATCCGCCACGTGACCGTCGACACCGACGGGCCGAACAACGACGGCATCGACCCGGACTCCTGCCGCGACCTGCTGATCGAGCACTGCACCTTCAGCACCGGCGACGACTGCGTGGTCCTCAAGTCGGGCTACAACCAGGACGGCTGGCGGGTCGGCAAGCCGACCGAGAACGTCATCATGCGGCACTGCTCGAGCCGCCATGGCCACGGCGGGCTGGTGATCGGCAGCGAGATGTCGGGCGACGTGCGCAACGTGTTCATGCACGACTGCGACTTCGAGGGCACCGACCGGGCGATCCGGATCAAGTCGCGCGGCGACCGCGGCGGGGTGGTCGAGAAGGTCTACGCCCGCGACATCACCGTGAAGGACATGGTCCGCGAGGCGGTGATCCTCAACATGGACTACGGCGCGGATCCGAGCGCGCTGAGCTCCGACAGGGCCCCGGTGTTCCGCGACATGTGCTTCGAGCGGATCTCGGGCTCCGGGGCGCCCCATGCGGTGGTGATCCAGGGCATGGAGTCCTCGCCGATCACCGACATCCGCTTCCGCGACGTCGAGCTCGCCACCACCCGTGGCGTGGTCGCCGCGAACGTCGGCGACCTGCTGTTCGACCAGGTCGTGGTGGTTCCCGGCGAGGGGCCGGTGTTCGACCTGCGCAACGCGGCCGGGGTGACCCTGCGGAAGACGCCGGTGCCCGCGGACTGCGAGGTCTTCGTGGAGCTCGCGGGGGATGGTTCCGGCGACATCCGGATCGAGGACGTCTCCGGGGTGTCCGGCAAGCTGCGTGCCGAAGAGGGCGCGAAACCGGAGGCCTTCCAGGTCCGGAACCCCTGACGCCCCGCCCGTGACGCCTTCATCCCGACCGACAGGATTTCCAGGTTTTCCATGAGTTCCACCCCATCACCCGCACCCGATGCGAAATCCGGCAACCTGCGCTGGGTCATCTGCGTGCTGCTGTTCTTCTCGATCGTCGTCAACTACCTCGACCGGCTGGTCATCGCCGTGCTCAAGCCGGTGCTGAGCGAGCAGCTCGGCTGGAGCGAGACCGACTACGGCATGATCGCCGCGGCGCAGTCCTTCGCCTACGCCTTCGGCTACCTCCTCGGCGGGCGGATCATCGACCGCATCGGGCCGAAGCGCGGTCTGCCCCTGTTCGTGCTGCTGTGGAGCCTGGCGGCGATCGCCCACGGCTTCTGCAACTACATCGACGTCGGCGCCAAGTTCAGCTTCCCCTGGTTCGAGAAGACCGAGGCCGGGCTCGCGGTGGCGACCATCGTGATGCCGATGACCGCGGCGGGCTTCATGCTCGCCCGCATCGCCCTCGGCCTGACCCAGGGGGCGAATTTCCCCGCCGCCATCAAGGTGGTCGCCGAGTGGTTCCCGCTCAAGGAGCGCGCGCTGGCAACCGGTTGGTTCAACGTCGGCTCCAACGTCGGCGCGGTGGTCTGCCCGCTGCTGGTGCCGCTGCTGTACGTGAAGGTCGGCTGGGAGTGGACCTTCTACATCACCGGGGCGACCGGCCTGGTCTGGTTGGCGGCGTGGAAGGCGCTCTACGACGAGCCGGCCGACCACAAGCGGATCAGCCAGGGTGAGCTGGCCTACATCCAAGATGGCCAGCCGGTGGTCGAGGAGAAGCCAAAGCGGGTGCCATGGCTGTCCCTGCTGACCTACCGCGCGGTGTGGGCCTACGTGATCGCCAGCATTCTCGCCGGCCCGGCCTGGGGCTTCTACCAGTCGTTCCTGCCGGACTTCCTCGACAAGCAGTTCGAGCTCGAGATCGAGGGCACCGGCCTGTGGACCGCGGTGTTCTTCGCCCTGGCGGCGGGCGGCGGGGTCCTCGGTGGCTGGCTTTCCGGCAAGTTCATGAACCAGGGCTGGACCCTGAACAAGGCGCGCAAGCTGACCCTGCTGGCCTGCGCGCTGGCGGTGGTACCGATCTACTTCGCGCCCCTGGTCGGCAGCGTCTGGGTCGCGGTGCTGATCATCGGCCTCGCCGGCTCCGCCCACCAGGGCTGGTCGGCCAACCTGTTCAGCCTGGTTTCCGACACGATGCCGAAGGAGGCGATCAGCTCGGTCGTCGGCCTCGGCGGCTTCGTCGCCTACTTCACCGGCGGCTTCGTCAACGGCTTCGTCGGCGTGATCCTCGAGAAGACCGGCAGCTACGTCTGGGTCTTCGCCTATTTCTCGCTGATGTACCTGATTTCGCTCGGCCTGCTGCAGTTGCTGGTGCCGAGGATCGAGTCCGCTCCGGCCCGCCCGAACTCCCCCTCCGAAGCATGAGCCAGAATCTCCCCAGCTGCCCGTGGATCCCCGACCAGGGGGACGGGACCTACCGCAACCCGGTGCTGCACGCCGACTACTCGGATCCCGACGCGGTGCGGGTCGGCGATGACTTCTACCTGACGGCGTCGAGCTTCAACTGCACGCCCGGCCTGCCGATCCTGCACTCGCGGGACCTCGTCAACTGGAAGCTCGTCAACCACGCGCTGCGCCAGCTGCCCGACCCGCGCTATGCCGAGGTGCAGCCGGGCCAGGGGGTCTGGGCGCCGGCGATCCGCCACCACGACGGCAGGTTCTGGATCGTCTTCCCGACCCCGGACGAGGGGATCTACGTGACCACCGCGGAGGACCCGCTCGGCGAGTGGAGCGAGCCGCACCTGCTGCTTGGCGGCAAGGGGCTGATCGACCCCTGCCTGCTGTGGGACGACGACGGCAAGGCCTACCTCATCCTCGCCTACGCCGCGTCGCGCTGCGGCATCCGCAACAAGCTGCACATCCGGCCGGTGTCGCCGGACGGCTGCGAAGTCCTCGGCGAGGGCAAGGTGGTGATCGAGATCGATCCGGAGCTGCCCGCCCTGGAGGGACCGAAGTTCCTCAAGCGCAACGGCTGGTACTACATCTCGGCCCCGTCGGGCGGGGTGCCGACCGGCTGGCAGACGATCTTCCGCTCGCGCGACATCTACGGGCCCTACGAGGAGAAGATCGTGCTGGCGCAGCGCGGCACCGCCGTGAACGGGCCGCACCAGGGAGCCCTGGTGGACACGCCCGCCGGCGACTGGTGGTTCCTCCACTTCCAGGAGAAGCAGCCCTACGGGCGGATCGTCCATTTGCAGCCGGTGCGCTGGGAGGACGACTGGCCGCTGATCGGCGAGGAGCAGGACGAGGACGGCATCGGCAAGCCGGTGATGCAGCACCGCAAGCCCTGCGAATCGGCGGGCGAGCGGCTGGCGCCACCCACCAGCGACTCCTTCGACGGGCCCGCGCTGGGCTTGCAGTGGCAGTGGCAGGCGAACCACCGCGACGAGTGGTGCTCACTGACCAGCCGGCCCGGCCACCTGCGGCTCCATCCCGTGGTCGCCGACTCCGCCGACCTGCTGCGGCTGCCGAACGCGCTGTTGCAGAAGTTCCCGGCCGCCAGCTTCGAGGTGGCCACCGGGGTCGAGCTGCCGCCCGGCCATGCCGGTCTGCATGCCGGCCTCGCCGTGATCGGCGAGCAGGCGGCCTCGCTCGACGTCCAGCGCACCGACACCGCCTACAGGGTGCGCCTGATGGTGGGTGGCGAGCCCTCCGGCGAGTTCACCAGCCACGACCCGACGGTGGTCCTCCAGGTCCGCGTGGCCGAGGGCGGTTGTTGTCGCTTTGGCGTGGCCTCGGACGAGTCCTCCTTTCACCAGATCGGCCCGGCCTTCCAGGCGGTTCCGGGCGTCTGGATCGGCGCCAAGGTCGGGCTCTACTGCGTCGCCGACGATGCGGATGGCGCCTGCGGCTACGCGGACTTCGAGTGGTTCCGCCTCACGGCGTCGAGTGCCGCCGGTGACCGGGGGCTCCACATCGTCCGCGACGGCGGCGTGTCCCGGGACCCGGCCGCGTCGCCGGTCGCCAAGCGCGGCCGTTGAGCTCCGTTCGAATCCGATTTCCAGCATCCAGCAACCAACCACCACGCAGCCATGCAAACCCGACGTTTCTCCGGAATCGCACCCGTCTTCTGTTGCCTTCTGATGCTTCCCACGGCGATGTCGGCCAGCGGGCGCGATGTGGATGGCCGCCTGCTATCGCTGATGCGCGGGGCCGGCGCACCCGGCGAAATCTTCGTCGATGGCGGACGCGGCAAGGGCCATGTCCGCCTCGTACCATCCTCCTCGTTGCTGGCCGACCCGGTGGACATCCCGATACCCGACGACGGCGTGCTGCGCTTCTACGACGCCCGGGACGCGCGGGAGCCGGTGGCGACATCGACCGCACCCGAGGGAGCCGAAAGCCTGGTGATCCTCCTGTTGCCGGACGGTGATCCGGACGACGAGGTGCCGTTTCGTTGTGCCGCCCTCGATTCGAGTGCGGACGAGCTGAAGCGCGGCGGGATCGTGTTCCACAATGCCGGGCCCTTCGAGGCGCGCATCAAGGTGGGCGACGACACCCACGACGTCGCCGCGGAAGCCAGCGTCGTGATCCCCAATCCGGACGAGATGGAGGGCCACCGCATGACCTCGCTCGTCATCGAGGTGCTCCTCGACGAGCGCTGGCGCCGCCTGAAGGAAACCAGCGAGAGGATGGTCGAGGGCATGGTCGTCTGGATGGTGGCCTACGAGCCCAAGAAGGGCGGCCGGCCGAGGCTCGGGGTCTTCAAGCAGCGCTGAGCGGCGGGATCGGTCGGGAATCCGGGTCGTGCCTTATACGGGTTCTGAGAATCAATCCGACCTTGTGGGATTCCACGGAAAGGAGGCCGCGGGTTGCGCAGATGGACGCAGATTTCAAAATCCATCTGCGCAATCTGCGGCCATCCCACCCGACCAGGAGAGTCAGGTTGTTTCACTGACACGGTATTAGTCGCGGATCGTCACGATCCGCGGCCGCTTGCTGCGCGGCTCCAGGATCGTGATGAACAGGTGGCGCTGGTCGCCGGGGAAGCGGATCATCGACTCATAGGCCGAGCGCCAGCCCTTGGTGGTCTTGAACTGGAAGGTGGCCGGCGCCATGTTGAAGTTGTTGCGCTGGGCGGGGCGTTCCAAGCCGACGTGCTGGCCGGGCTTCAGCTGCTTGCGGTGCTCACCGAGGATGAAGCGGATGTCCTCGCCGTAGAGGTTCACCACCATCGCGCCGTCGGGCGGGAAGGCCTTCTCCGAATCCTCGAGGATCAGCGGCCGAAAGGTCTGGTCCGGGTCCGCCGAGGGAAGCAGGATCACCAGGGCCCGGTTGACACCCCTCGGGACCCGCGCCTTGGCGACCGGTTTTCCCTCCGGCTCCTTGCGGAACACCAGGCTTTGCTCGACCACCGGCAAGCCGACCGGGTCGGAAAGGGACTCGGTCGGGAGCTCGCACTCGACGGTCTTTCCCTCGGCGTCGGCAACGAAGAGGGAGTCGATGTCCTCCGCCTTGCGGTTGAAGTTCAGGATGCGGCAGGAAAGGGTGCCTTGCGCGCCGCATTCAAGAAGCGTGGCCAGCAGGAAGGTGAGGCAGAGAATCGATCGCATGGGTTGTGGGAGTGGATGTTCGGAAAGGATGGGGGTCGGGTCGAGGAGGATCTACGGATCGCCGATCCCGCGACGCTTGGCTGAAACGGACAGCGGCCGGGGCCCGGGAGGGACACGATCGGCGTGGCCGCAGGACGAGCTGCGGGGTGCTCAGACCTCCTCCTGGGTCAGCCAGCGGAACGAGACGATGTCGAAGCGGCGGCCGAAGCGCTTGTTGGTCTCGCTGGTGAGGTCCCCGGGGATCACGGTGGCTGCATCCGCGGGGTCGAGGTACTCGGGCATCCGCTGGACCACGGCCTCGCACCAGGCGCGTGCGACCACGCCGCCACCCGCGTCGAGCGACTCGCCGTAGCCGCGCACGACGAAGGTGTCCGAGCGCACGGTGGCACTGTTGCCGAGCATGGCGAGGATGTCGGCCTGGGTCAGCACCCCGGTGGCGCCGTCGGCACTGTTGCCGGTCAGCGCCTCGGGCGTCTCGAGTTCCAGTCCCGCGAGCTTGCCGGCACCGATCTCATAGCCGCCCAGGTCGGCATTGTCGTTGATCCCGGCCTCGTTGATCGCCGTCTGCAGGGCGCCCGCCAGGGTCAGCTCGCTGCTGGGGCCGAGCTGGCGATTGACGAACTCGCTCATCGACAGGAACGGGCCGCGCTCGCGGACCTGCTCGACGATCTCGGTCGCCAGCGCGTCGAGCTCGCTGTTGTCGAGGTCGCGCGACGCATGCCAGAGCGCGTCGGGGTCGCCGGCGTCGGGCTGGGCGTTCGGCAGGCGCAGGCGGGAGAAGCGGGCGCCGCCCTCGTCCTCGGCCTCGTCGAGGTTTTCGACCCCCTCGGACATGTCGCTCCAGAGGGGAATGGTGGAGACCCTGGCATCCTCGCCGCTCATGGCGGAGAGCACGGCCTTCCAGGCCTCGACCGAGGTCGAGTTGACGTTGAAGGCGCCGCGGACCAGCTGGTAGGCGCCGACCTTGCCGAAGCCGTCGGCTGCCGTCACCGTGGTGACCGCCTCGTCGGCGGTCGCGCCGTCGGCGAGGTGGGGCAGCAGGCGGGAATCGGCCAGCGGCACGCCCTCGCCGAAGAAGCTCCCGGCCAGCGAGTCGCTCGTCTCGCCCGAGCCGAAGGGGCCGCCGCGGCGCTGGATGCCCGAGCAGTAGAAGCCGTCGAAGAACACGCTGTTGAGCAGGTAGCAGTGGTCGGCGTATGTCTGGCCGTTGACCTGCTCCATCAGGGACCCCGTCGGCATCACCGGGTGGGCGAAGGAGTTGCCGATCGGCGCGGTGAAACGGGGCAGGTAGTAGCCGGCCGCCGGATTGGCGCCGTTCAGGGTGACCGGGCTCTGGATCGGACCCAGCGGGACCTCGAACATGGTGCCGAACTTGCGGCCGTTGAAGGAGGTATGGCCGGTCACGAAGTTGCCGCGGTCGGTGCCCGGCTGGATCTCGATCGCGTTCGAGGTTCCCTCGGCCTCGCCGAGGCGCACCAGGTTGATCTCGTGGGAGTGGTGCGACGGGTGCTGGCTGACGATCTTCTGCGAGCTCACCGCGCCGGTGTGGTTGTTGAAGATCCACGGCTTGGCGGGGTAGCGGCCGTCGTCATTCGTCGTGTCCACGCCGCCATGGGTGGTCTTGGCGTAGGCGCTGAGCAGCGCGAAGGGCCGGATCCGGCTGAACTGGGCGAGCGACCTCGTCCAGTGGTCGCGCATCTCGATGGCCTGGATCGGCCCGTCCTTGGGCCAGCGGATCACGCCGTCGTCGCCGAGCATCTCGCTCTGCAGGCCGTCGGTGACCTCGTAGTCGAAGTCGAGCACCACCGAGCGCGCGCTGCGGTCGCGGTTCGCCCGGTTCAGGGTCATCTCGATGGTGAAGCGCTTCTCGTCCTCGTCCTCGGCGGGAATCGGGGCGAAGTCGACCTCGATCATCTCATCGCCGGTCAGCGGCATGCCGTCCTGCATCATGCGGCCGTCGGTGGTGGGCATCCCGTTGCTGCCGACATTGAGCTTGAGCGGACGGAACTTGTCGGGCAGCGGCTGGTCCTGGCCGTAGCCGATCCCCTCGCCCAGCCATCCCGGGATGGCCTTGATGTCGAAGGTGTGCTCGTTGAAGACGTTGTACCACTCGTTTTCCCCGCCCCGGTCGGTGTAGCGGACCTCCGGGTCCATGTAGGGCGAGAAGACCTTCACCTCGCCCGGCAGCAGGCGGATGTCGGCGCGCTCGTCGACCTCGATGTTCCCGCCCGACTCGCTCTTGTTGAAGAAGGTCATCGTGTAGCGGCGCTCGCGGCCCTTGTCGTTCCAGTAGAACATCTCGGTGTAGGGCACGAGGTCCGCGGTCTGGGCCGTGCCGTTGACGTAGAACCTCATCCCGAAGGGAACGTTGACGAAGTCGATCGTCAGGTCGCCCCCGGGGATCTCCAGGGCGACGTTGTAGGGGTTGTGGAGGGTGATGATCGGGGTGCAGAAGACCCACATCTGGTAGTTGATCGCGCGGTCCTTGTTCTTGTACGACCAGTTGGTCTTGTCCCACTGGTTCTCCGCCTTGTTCTTCCACTCCTTGTTGTAGGGCCCGCTGAGCCAGGTCTGGGACGTCGGGTCGTCCGCCGTGGTGCCGGGACGGTCGTTGAAGTACCACAGGTCGTGGACGTGCAGGCTGTAGACCATCTGCACCTTGGCGATCGACGGCAGCAGCACCGGGCTGGTCGGCGGCTCCGGGTTGGGCACGGCGACGCCGCCGCTCACCGAGGTGCTGGCCGACCAGTCGCCGGGCGCACTGGCGGCGAGGGCCGGGGTGCCGCCCGTTCCGCCGGTCAGGTAGGCCTTGCGGCGGCTGTTGCGGAGGTTGAAGAGGTTGGCGAAGTCGAGCGCCTGGGCCCAGGTCGGCGAGGACTCGAGGTCGAGGCCGAAGGCGGTCTCGTACATCCGGCTGCCATCACCGTAGGGAGCGGGGCGGTACTGCTGATCGGCGAGCAGGTTGAGGTCGGCCTTGAAGCCGCCGCGGGTGACGTCGGTGAGCAGGCCGAGCGAGTAGGGAGTCAGGTCGCGGAAGTGGCGGCCGTAGCTGTGGGTGGGCGCCTCGTGGCCCATCTCCGCGGAGGCCAGGCTGATCATCTTGGCGGTCAGGCTCATTCCGGCCGAGTTGCTGAGGTCGACGTCCTCGTCGGGGAGGTAATCCAGCGTCCCGATCCGGTCGACGCCGGGTCGGCTGCCGACGCCGAGCTTCTCGGTCTCGGAGGCAAGCCCGCCCTGCGGCGGCATGATCCCGAGGTCGACCCGGGCCTTGGTGTTCTCGTCGAACACGGCGTAGGCGAAGCGCCCGCTGGGGTCGTCATCCAGGCGGCCGTTGGCCAGCTCGACCCGCTCGGCGCGGAACTCGCGTTGGCCGTCGGCCGAGTAGCGGTTGGAGAGCAGGATCTCGCCGTCGGAGAAGCTGCCGCTGCCGAAGTCCTGTTCGCGCAGTTGTTCCTGGTCGGTGCTGGAGACCAGCCAGCGGCGAAACTCCTCGCTCTTGCCCTCCTTGCTGAGGTCCGAGGCCTGGGGTGGTGACTCCGGATCCAGCGCCCGCGCGTTCCACACCCCGGTCAGTTCGGGCTGGCCGACGTTCTCGCCGAGGGTCCCGGCGGGTGCCGTGATCCGCGTGTCCGGTCCGGCGTGAACCTGCAGGTCGTTGAGCGCCAGCATCAGGGCAAGCCGGGCGTTGGCCCGCGCCTCGATCATCGCCACGCTGCGGGTCGAACTGCGCAGCGTGATGCTGGAGAGCCCCAGCAAGCCGGCCGCCAGCAGGCTGAGAAGGACCATCATCGAGACGGTCACGATCAAGGAAAACCCTGCTTCCCTAGGGGCCAGGCGTGAATTTCTGCGGGATGAATTCATGAAAAACGGATTTCCAGATGTGTTTGCAATGTAAACATGCCGATGGGTGATTTCGCAATTCACCTATTGGCATTGCGGATTGAATTTTCGGCAGGAATCGGAGCGATGCCGTGGGGGCGATTCAGAGCTGGTCGAACACCAGCCGGATGTAGCGGCGCGCCGGATCGCCACTGACGAGCGGGTCGAGAACGCGGACGGTTTCCGGATCCCCGGGGCTGATCACCTCGAGGACCAGCGGGTTCCAAAGGCTCAAGTCGTCGGACGACTCGGCGCCGTAGCTCACGTCGGGCAAGCCGGCGGGACGGCTGAAGCTGATCGAGAATCCCTCGCCGTCGAGCACCCCGGCAGGGGCCGGGTCGAAGGCATGCGGGTCCCTTCCCAGTGCGTAGTCGCCGATGTTGGCGAGGAAGTCGCCGTCCGGGTTGGCGTCGGGCTCGGCGTCGCCGGCGTCGATCTCCAGCTGGCTGAAGTTGGTCACCTGCCAGGCCCACCAGCTGTTGGCGGCCTCGATCACCAGGGTGTCGCCGGCCGAGCCGCTGTAGCCGGGCTCGGTCACCGTGGCAGCCACCGCGTAGCTTCCCGGTGCGGAGGGGGCCGTGGCGCCGCCGTCGTAGGCCAGCTCGACCGCCAGCCCCGCCGGGTCGGTGGTGTAGCTGACCGGCCGCGGGGATCCGTCCTCGACCTGGCGGAGGTCGCCGAGGGTGATCGTCGCGGAAAGCGGCGAGCCGCTGCTCCCGGCGCCGGCCATGACCAGCGCCGGGACGTCGCCGGCGGTGTCCATGGTGTAGTCGTAGGGCGGGCGGAAGACCTCGTCGTTGCCGGTCAGCGCACCCGCGGTGCTGTCCCAGCCGCCGGGATACCCGGTGCAGGAGTCGAAGGTGTTGCCGGACAGGAACATCCTGCCGCCCTGCTCCTTGTAGCAGGGGTTGTTGACGCCGGCGTAGTGGTTGTTCTCGACCAGGAACTCGCCGTTGGTGCGGACGTTGGTGCAGTAGAAGTTGCCACTACTGGAGAAATAGTTGTTGTAGAGGTGGGCGCGGCTGTAGCTGCCGGAGGGCATGCGGCTGTTGCAGCCCTCGGCGAACCAGTTGTGGTGGAGGGTGACGTGGTAGTTCGACTCGGTCGTGTTGCCGAGGATCATGGCGAACTTGTGTTCGGTCTGGGCCGGCGTGTAGAAGAACTTGCACCAGGCGACGGTGACGTGGTCGGCGCCGTGGGTGATGTCGCAGCCGCCGTCGGCGCAGTCGTAGAAGGTGCAATGGGAGATGTGCACGTTGCTGGCGCCGCGGACCGAGATGCCGTCGCCGTCGGGATTGGTGAACGCGAGCTCGCGGATGACGATGTTGTCGGAGCCGTCAAGGTCGAGCGCGCCGATCACCGTCGCCCCCGGGCCGGCGCCCTCGATGGTCTTGTCCGGGGCGACGTCGACCGTCGAGCCGAAGCCAACGGTCAGGTCGATGGTGCCGTCGATGCGGATCGTGTACGGCTGGCTCGAGCCGGCGTAGCTGACCAGCTGGGCGGCGCTGGTGACGGTCACGGTGGTTCCGCCCTCGCCGCCGCTGGCCATCGACCCGTAGCCGTCGGGAAACAGCACCGCGGCGGTCTCGGGAACCCAGCCGCCGAACAGCGCGGCGGGGGTGTAGTCGGCCGGGTCGACGGTGACCGGCTGGCGGTTGCCGCTGCCGCCCGGGTGGGCGACGTCGGCGTCGGTCTCGTCGTCGGTCGCGGGGTTGTAGTCCGGGTCCACGGTGTTGAGCCAGTAGGCGCCGGCGGCCTGGCGTTGCGCGGGGGTGGGTGCGGCGCCGCCCCCGGCCATGGTGTTGCCGTGCTCGCGGGCCCGGCAGGTCGCCTCGCGGCCGCCCCACTCGCCCCAGGCCTTGGTGGTGAAGTGGTCGTCGAGCTCGCAGTTGATGACCTCGGTGGCGCCGTCCTTGCGCCAGGGCCGCATGAAGGTGGTGGTGCCGGCGCCGACGTTGTGCGGGTAGCCGTCGGCGACCTGCGCGCGGGGGAAGCGCGAGTTGATGAAGACGATGCCGTGGGCCTGGCTGCGGTCGGTGCTCGGGGCGGCGACCGGGCCGCCGGAACTGCGGACCTGGACGATGTCGCAGTCGTCGAACACGGCGAGCGCGGCCCCGTAGATGAAGTCGACGCTGCCCCACACCTCGCAACCCTTGAAGTAGCAGGTGCCGCTGTGGGTGTAGGCGGTGTCCTGGCCGCCCTTGATGAGGAGGTTTTCGCAGACCAGGCGGTCGGCGGTGGTGCGCAGCGCGTTGATCCGGCCCGGAAAGGCGGGGATGTCGAGGTAGGTCGGCCCGGCCGGGTTGGTCTGGGTGTCGTAGGCGCCGCAGTCGATCGTCAGGTTCCGCACGCTCAGGTCATTGCTGGAGACCCGCAGCGTCCCGGCCGAGCTGGAGCCGGTGGTGGCGGGGGAGGGGTGGTGGATGACGACCTCCTCGCGGGAGGCACCGGTGCCGACGATCGAGAGGTTGCGACGGTTTCCGCCGACGTGGACCATCTCGTGGTAGGTGCCAGGCTCGACCAGGATGGTGCGCGGCAGGGTGTTGTTGGCGGGAATCCAGTCGAGCGCCCCCTGGATGGTGGCGAAGTCGCCACCGCCATCACGGCCGACGCTGACGACCGCCGGTCCGCTGTTGCTCGTCGGGGTCACCGGCCGCGGAAGGCGGGTGGTGAAGCGCCACTCGTTCGGGTCGCTGATCGCCGGGACCACCTGGTTGTCCGAGTCGAAGAACAACCCGGCATCCATGGTCACGTAGTAGGTGGTGTCGTTGTCGAGGCGCTGGCTTCCGCTCAGGGTGATCCATGCCTCGTTGCCATGGATGGCGATGGGCATGTAGTAGAAGCTCTCGCCCTGGACCGACTGGGTCAGCGCGTTGACCAGGGTGACGTCGTCCACCGTGTAGGTCTGGAAGGTCGCGCGGTTGATGGTGACGACGACCGAGTCGTCGGAGGCATCGTGGATCCGGAAGGAGCCGGAGGAGCCGAGCGAGGGCGGGCCCGGGAAGACGAGGCGCAGTTGCTGGTCGATCGCGATCCCGGTCGAGCCGGACTCCGGGGCGTGGGTGATGGCCTGGGTGCTGCCGATGCCGAAATAGACCGGCGCGCTGATGATCGAGCCGGTGCTGGTCGAGGCGACCACCTGGTAGTAGCCGCTCGTGGCGGCGGAGGCGGTGAGGTCGAGCTCGTCGGCGGTCTCGCCCGCGAGGTCGCTGAAGGAGGATCCGTTCGGGCTGAACTGCCACTGGTAGGAGACCGCCTCGGGGGCGTCGGCGGCGGCGCTCATGGTGTAGGGCGTGCCGTCGTCGAGCACGGCGCCGACGGGCTGGGTGGTGAAGCTGATGTCCGGGGCGGGGGCTACCTGGAAGCCGGTGAGCTTGTCGGTGGCGGTGAAGGACAGCGTCCCGGAGCCGTCGACCGACACCGGGAACCTGAGGTAGGAGTAGCCCTCGGCTCCCGTGGTGAAGAGGTTGCGGTTGTCGCTGCCGGAACCGGCGGTGGTGCCCGAGCCGCCGCCGTTGGCCGCAGCCACCGTCACCGTCGAGTTCTGGTTGGCCTGGTCGCCGTGGGCGAAGACGAAGAGCTCATAGCTGCCGGCATCGAGGCCGCTGACGTCGACGCTGAAGTCGCCGTCGTAGTAGTAGTCCCGCATCAGGTTGAGCGGGTTCGGGTCGCCCGGCGAGTCGGCGCCGTACTCCTTGAGGCTCGGGCCGGTGGTGCTGATCGTGACGTCGACCCCCGGGAGCGCGCTGCCGTCGGATGCCTGGATGCCGTTGATGGTCATGCTGGTCGAGGTCGAGCGCGGGAAGTGGTTCCAGGTCGTGCCGGCGTCGTCGGCGACCCCGATTCCGGTGTAGGCGTCGTCACCGACGTCGACATTGAAGGCGGCGGTGCCACCGGAGGGGGGCGGCTCCGAGGAGGTGCTGCGGAGCTGGAAGCCGTTGAAATAGTCGTCGACCTGGAACCCGAAGGTGCCTCCGGCGCCGACGCTGAGGCCGCTGAAGTGGGCGTATGAGACGCCGTCGCCGCCGTTGATGAGGTCGCGGCCGAGCGCGCTGTTGGCCGTCGACCCGCTGCCGCCGCCGTTCGAGGCGTCGACGGTGACCGAGCCGGCCTGGTCGTTCTGGTCGCCGTGGCCGAAGAACCAGAATTCGTAGGTGCCGGCCTCGAGGCCGGTGACCGTCACGTCGTAGGTCCCGCTGAAGGTGTAGTCCCGCATCAGCGCGGCCGGGTTCGGCGTCGAGTTGCTGTCGGTCGAGTAGCGGTTGATGTTGCTGGAGCCGTCGCTGCTGGCGATGGTCACGGTGACCCCGGGGAGGGTGGCGCCGGTGGAGTCCACCACGCTGGTGATCGTCTCGCTCACCGGGCTGCCGCTGACGTCGAGGTCGTTCCAGCTGGTGCCGGCGTCGCCCGGGGCGATGCCGGGGCCGGTGTAGTGGTTCGAGCTGCCGTTGTTGAGGTCGACGTTGATCGTCTGTCCGGCGAGGGGGAGGGAAGCCGCGAGGAGGGCGGCGGCGAGGGTCGCTGGCAGCGACCGGGACGGGTGGAATCCGTTGGGATCGGGTTTCATGAAGATGACTGCGGTCGGAGACGGGCAGGAGTTGGCCGGCGTCACCAAAGGGGCGTCCGGCCGGTCCGCCGAGATGGGCGACGGAACATACGTGCCGCCCCGGCGTGAGTCATTGCACGCTTCTGCGGTTCGTATTGAAATAACGGCAATTCTCCCGAGGCCCGGGGAATCAGTCCTCGCCGTCCCAGCGCCAGCGCGGGTGCCGGACGAAGCCCAGCGCCTCCCTGACGTCGATCCCGCGGCGGGCCTCCTTGGCGAGCATCGAGCGGCGCTTGTTCCAGGCGCGCAGCTCGGCGGCGGAGGCTTGGTAGCGCTTGCGGTGGGGCACGCGGTTGCCGACGAGCATGACCAGGAATCCCTCGATGCCGTAGTCGTTGGCAGCCTCGGGGATCAGGCGGCGGCTGAAGCCGGAGGGGCCGTTTTCCTCGTAGAACTCGAGCAGCTCGCCGATTCCGGAGAGGTCGGTCTCCTCCCGGCAGCGCCGCCAGAAGGGCGTGTCGAGCGCGGTGTTGAACTTGTAGTGCAAGCCGAGGAAGTCGCGGATCACCGCCCACTCGTCGGCGCGGATCCGGTTGTAGAGCTTGCGCAGCGAGGGCGTCGGCTTGAGCAGCGCGCGCTGCAGCAGGTTGGCCAGCTGCTGGCACTGGTTGCAGATGAGCATCAGCGCCGAGGCCTCGAGCGGCTCGACGAATCCGGCGGCGTTGCCGATGGCGACGACATTGTCGACCCAGTGGCGGCGGCGGTGGCCGGAGCGGAAGCGGACCACCCGGGTCGAGTCGCCCAGCTTCGGGTTGCGGCGGCGGAACTCTTCGGCCGCGGCGTCGTCGGAGACCAGGCTCGAGTCGTAGACGTAGCCGCGGTTGATGCGGTGTTCGTGCTCGATCTGCCAGCACCAGCCGGCGTCCATCGTCTCCGCGGTGGTGAAGGGCAGCACGGGCTCCTCCCCGCGATCCCAGCCGCCGACCACCGCGCGGTCGCAGAACAGGGTGCCGGCGAAGCTCTCGAAGGGTTCCTCGAGGACCTTGTCGATCAGCTCGCCGACGAAGCCGCTGGTGTCGATGAAGAGGTCCGCCTCGAGGCGGCGGCCGTCCTCGAGCTGGATCGCGGAGATCCCCTCCTCGCCGCGCTCGGCGCCGACCAGCTTGCCGTCGGTGAACTCGATGTCCGCCGCACGTGCCTCGGACTCGAGCAGCTCGACCAGGTGGTGGTTCTCGATGTGGTAGGCGTGCCAGTTGCGGATGTCGGGAGCGCGGTTGGCCAGGCGCGTGAAGGCCTTGCCCGCGCGCATCAGGGCGGCCGGCAGGCTGGCGTCGTGGAACTCCTCGTCGCAGTAGTAGCCGTTGGGCATCCGCAGGCCCGGCGACTGGGCGTCGAGCTGCTCGTCAAAAGTGTAGTGGAAGGTCCCGCGCGGGCCCCACAGGAAGCGGATACCAAGCTTCCAGGTCGGCTTGGCCACCTCGAAGAAGCGCTTCCGGGTGATCCCGAGCACGTCGAACATGTGGTGGACGAAGATCGGCGTGGTGCCCTCGCCGACCCCGATCACCCCGAGCGCGGGGTCGCGGACGATCTCGACCTCGAGCCTCGGAAACCGGCGCTTGAGCGTGAGCGCGGCGATCAGGCCGGCGCTGCCGGAGCCGAGAACGATGGCCTTTTCGATCATCCCGCAGCTTTTCCAGCGGGTTCCGTGAAGGCAAGCGGTCAGCGTGACTTGGTGGGGGAGTGGAAAGTAAAAAGTAAAAAGTAAAATGTGGAGAGTGGTGGAGTGGAGGGCAACTCCCTCCTGCGAGGTGAATCGGGGATTGGTTGGCAGTGAGCCAGTGAGCAGTGAGCAGTGAGCGGTCGGCGGGGATCTCGGGCTCGGGCATCAAAGCACAAAGCACAAAGCACAACCGGGCCGCCGATTCGCTCCGTTGTGCTCGCTGGTTCCGCGTCACCACGAACCCCCTCGATGCCAACCGACAAAGGACAAAGGACAACAAGAGACAAAGGACAAAGCCCCCGCCAGCTCAGGCCGTCCCGAAGCGCCCTCGAAGACTCGACGCCTGGCGCCGCGTCCGCGTCCGAGGCTCATTGCTCGAGGTCCGGCCCGAGAGTCACGCTTTCACCCTTGGGGATCGACAGCTCGACGGTCCTGCCGCCGTGGCGGAGCTTGCAGGGTGCTCCCTGCAGGGAGTGGACCCGAGTGGTGGTCGGCTTGCCGTCCTTCCAGGCGATGTCGACCTCGAAGCCGCCGCGGGCCCTCAGGCCGGTGACCTTGCCCTCGGGCCAGGCCGATGGCAGCGCGGGGAGCAGGTCGAGGTGGCCGTCGCGGTGGGACTGCAGCAGCAGCTCGGCGATGCCGGCGGTGTAGCCGAAGTTGCCGTCGATCTGGAACGGCGGGTGGGCGTCGAAGAGGTTCGGGTAGCAGCCGCCACCCTGTGATCCGCCCTTCGGCGGGGTGAGCAGGAGGACGACCAACTGGTGCGCCTTGTTGCCGTCCAGCGCGCGGGCCCACAGGTTCACCTTCCAGGCCATCCCCCAGCCGGTCGACAGGAAGTCGCGGCCGACCAGCGACTTGACCGCGGCGGCGAACAACTCGGGAGTCTCCGGGGTGATCTGGGCGGCCGGGTAGAGCGGGTAGAGGTGGGAGGAATGGCGATGGCGGTTGTGCTCGCGGTCGCGGTCGTCGAGCCACTCCTGCAGCTGGCCGTGGCGGCCGACCTGGTAGGGCGCCAGCTTCTCCCGCGTCGCGGCCACGGTTTGGCGGAAGTCCTCGTCCCGGCCGAGGATCGCGGCGGCCGACTCGAACTGGCTGAACACGTCGCGGACGATGCCGAGGTCCATCGTCGGGCCGGCGACCATGCCCTCGTGTTCCGGCGAGTGGGACGGGTTGGTGACCAGCCAGCCGTGCTCGGGCTCGGCGACGAGGTTGTCGACGAAGAACTCGGCCGCGCCCTTGAAGATGGGGTAGGCCTCGGCGAGGAACTTGCGGTCGCCGCTGAACAGGTAGTGCTGCCAGAGGTGGGTCGACAGCCAGCCGCCGCCGGTCGGCCACATGCCGGTGCCGGCGGAGTCGACCGGGGCGGTGGCGCGCCACAGGTCGGTGTTGTGGTGGCAGACCCAGCCGCGGGTCCGGTACATCACCTCGGCGGTCCGGCGGCCGGTGACCGAGATGTCGCGGACCAGCTGGAACAGGGGCTCGGCGCACTCCGGGAGGTTGGCGACCTCTGCCGGCCAGTAGTTCATCTCGGCGTTGATGTTGACGGTGTACTTTCCGCCCCAGGCGGCGGTGCGGGCGTCGTTCCACAGGCCCTGGAGGTTGGCCGGCTGGGAGCCGGGCCGGGAGCAGGAGATGAGGAGGTAGCGGCCATACTGGAAATGGAGGGCGGCCAGGGCGGGGTCGTTCTCGCCGCGGAAGCCGCGGATGCGCTCGTCGGTCGGCAGCGCGGCGTCGGCCGTGCGGCCGAGGTCGAGCGAGACCCGCCGGAACAGCTCGCGGTGGGACTCGAGGTGACGGCTACGGAGGTCGTCGTAGCGCAGGCCGCTGGCCGCCTCCAGGGCGCGGCCGGCGCGCCTTGCGGGGTCGCCCGAGAGGTCCTGGTAGTTGACGAAGTTCGTGCCGCTGGTGACCAGCAGGGTGGCGGCGTCGGCGCCGGAAACGTGGATCGAGTCGCCTTCGGCACGGAGGCTGCCGCCTTCGTTGAGCGCCTTGAGCAGCCCCCGGAAGTGGATTTTCCCGGGCTGGCCATTCGCCGAGCTGCCCTTGCCGGAGAGAACGAGGACCTCGCCCTCGAGGCTGGTTTCCGCATCGGGGAAGGGGGTGTCCCAGCCGGCCCGGAACGAGACCATCCCCGGCTGGTCGGCGCTGATCCGGATGACCACGGCCTGGTCGGGGGCGCTGGAGAAGACCTCGCGGGTGTAGGTGACCCCGGCGCGGCTGAAGCTGGTGGTGGCGACCGCCGAGTCGAGGTCGAGCGAGCGCTGGTAGCCGGTGACCGGGCTGCCCGCCTCGCCGTCGAAGTCGAGCATCACGCTGCCGAGCGTCTGGTACTGGACCATGCTGGGCGGGATGCCGAGGGCGTTCTCGGCGACGAGCTTCTCGGCCTCCTCCCGTTTGCCGGCGAAGATCAGCTCGCGGGCCTTGCGGATGGCCTCGGGTGCGTCCGGGTTGGCGGGATCGTACGGCCCGCCGGACCAGATCGTGTCGTCGTTGAGCTGGATGCGCTCGCGCTCCACGCCACCGAAGATCATGCCGCCGAGGCGCCCGTTGCCGATGGGAAGGGCCTCGACCCACTCGCGGGCCGGTTGGCGGTACCACAGGACAACGTCGCCGCCGGCGCTGGCAGCGCCGGCCGGGCCTTCCTCGGAGCCTTCGATCTCTGGCGGGGAGACGAGCGGGGTCGCGCCCCGGACCGGCGCGATCGTCCGGCTGGCCCCGGGCTCGAGGTTCCAGGCGGCGGCGAGGTGTTTGCCGGGCTCACCTCCTTCCAGAAGGCCGGCGATATCCTCGGAGCCCAGCGCTGATTGGTGGACCGCGAGCGAATGGATCTGGCCATGAAACCGGTGCTTGCCGTCCTGGTCGGCGCCGACGCGAAAGGTCCGGCCCTCCGCCGGGTTGAGCAGCTTGTTGCGGCCGCCCTCGTACTTCCCGGCGAGCTTGCCGTCGATGTGCAGCGCGACGATCCGCTCGCGGGTGTCGAACACCGCGGCGACCCGGGTGGGCCGGTCGGTGGGCAGCTTCTCCGGACTGAACAGGACCTCGGGCGCCTCGGTGTGGTAGGCGAGCCGGCCGCCGGCGGTCATCACGAGGCGCCCGCCGAGCAGCGTGCCGGGACCGAAGTCGTTGAACACGGTGGCGCCCTCGGGGCAGTCGGGCGATGGCGTGATCGTGGCGATCACCGTCTGGCTGCGGACGACGCCGAGATCGTAGGTGCTGGCCTCGTAGAAGGGGAGGTCGGGCCCGAAGACGAGGCCGGGAGTCTCGGCCAGGGCCGCTGGCGTGAGGTGAGCCGCGGCAAGGAGGCAGGCGCTGAGGCAGGGTCGGATCATGCGGAGAGGGTGATGCTTCCAACGTGGCGGCAGGCTCCGACCTTCTGCAATTCGAGTTGGTTTTCCTGCGCCGCTAAGCCGTCAGATTTCGACGGGCGGCAGTGAGCCAGTGAGCCAGTGAGCCAGTGAGCTAGTGAGCTAGTGAGCCAGTGAGCTAGTGAGCTAGTGAGCCAGTGAGCTAGTGAGCTAGTGAGCTAGTGAGCTAGTGCTGCGTCCAGATTGAATTGATACATATTTTTGAACTTTTGACTGGTACTTTTTAGAAGTATGACAACTTTAGGAGATGCGAAAAATCTACCGCATCAAGTTGTCCGC
>JAUIJB010000139.1 GCA_030430455.1 Verrucomicrobiia bacterium
GAGCTTCGGCAAGCCCTGCACGATCCTCAGCTCCTACCGGTCCCCGGCCTACAACCGGACTGTCGGCGGCGCGTCCCGCAGCCAGCACCTCCAATTCAACGCGCTGGACCTCACCATCAAGGGAGTCTCCGCCAAGCGGGTCTACGAGCGCCTGCTCCGGTGGCGGGCCGAGGGGCGCTTCATCGGAGGTCTCGGATACTACCCCTCGTCCGGCTTCGTCCACATCGACACCCGGGGCCGCAACGCCACCTGGTGGGGCTCCTGATTCATCGTCATCATGGCCCGAGGTCTCTTCGTCGTTGGATTCACGGTCGCCGAGGTGCTGGCGATCCAGCAGCGCGCCAAGGAACTGCTGCTTGAGGGCAAGACGATCATGAACTGGTCGGACGCCGAGACCTCGGCATCGAAGCAGTTCGTCCTGCCCGTCGACCAGGTCCTCGACGAATGCGCCCACGCGCTGCGCCTGCTCGACCCCGAGACCTACGGCAAGGCGCGGATCGCCACGACCTCCTTCATCGAAGGCCACCTGCCAAAATGACCTCCCTGAAGTCCATCGCCCGGAACTGGTTGCCCCCGGCCCTCATCCCGAAGGCCTGGGGCTCGCCATTCGAGGCGGCGAACTGGTCGCCCCGGCGAGGATCGGTCCCCGGGCAGGCGCCGACCGACTCGAAGCAGGAACTGACCTCGGGGGTCCGCTCCGAGCTGGTCCGCAAGTCGCGCTACCTCCACAAGAACTCTGGATTCGTCCGCGAGTTGGTCGCCAACATGGCGATCTATTCCACCGGCGACGGGATCCGCGTCCAGGCGCAGTCGACCAACCCGGAGTGGAACCGGAAGGCGGAGGCCTACTTCAACCTCTGGTCGGCACGCTGCGAGGTCACCCGCCGGTTCTCGTTCGAGGAGTGCCAGTCGATGGTCTGCCGCGGGGTCGACGTGGACGGCGAGTATTTCATCCACCTGACCCGCCACAACGGCGAGCCGCGCCTCCAGTTGATCGAGGCCCACCGGATCGGCGACGGCATCGGGTCGGTGGAGACGATCGACGGCATCGGCCTCGACGCCTTCGGAGCGCCCGCGTTCTACCGGGTCATCGAGGACGGCGGAGAACCAAACGACCTGCCGGCCTCCGACGTCCTCCACATCTACGAGCCGGAATCGGCCGGCGGCGTCCGGGCTCACCCGACGATTCAGCACTCGATCAACCACATCCTCGACGAGATCGAGCTCCTCGCCCTGGAGAAGCACGCGGTGAAGGACAACGCAGACGTCGCACGGGTGCTCAAGACGGGCCGGGGTGAACTCGACGACAATGGCGACTTCGTTGTCGGTGGCACCGGGACTGCCGGTGAGCCGAGCGACCCGACCAGCCTCCAGAAGATCGTCGGCGGCAAGCTGGTGAAGCTCGAACCGGGCGAGTCGCTCGACAGCTTCCAGCCGAACCGGCCCTCGCCGACCTTCACCGGATTCCTCGAGCACCTGCGACGGGACTCGGCGCTCGGGATGATCCCCTTCGAGTTCGCGGCGGATTCGAGCAAGGTCGGCGGCGCGGGTGTTCGTCTCATCGTCGCCAAGGCCGACCGGCGCTTCAGCTTCCGCCAGATGATCCTCGAACGCCGCCTGATCCGCCCGGTCTGGGCCTGGGTGGTCGGCGATGCCATCGAGCGGGGCTTGCTCCCGGCCGCACCGAACTGGTGGAAGATCTGCACGGTCCCTCCGAAGCGGGTGACCGTGGATGCCGGCCGGGAGGCCCAGCAGAACCGCGCCGACGTCGAGATGGGCCTCAAGACCCTCAGCGATCACTTCCAGGAACTTGGTGCCGACTTCGGTGAGGAGATCGAACGCCGCGCCGCCGATGCCCGGCTCATCCTCGAGACCGCCGCCAAGCACGAGGTGCCGGTCGAGATGCTCTGGAAGCCAGGCTCGTTGACACCGGCTTCCGGGCGTGAGTCCCGCCCTGCTGCAAAACCGTGATTGGCTGATCGAGCCCGATGCCCTCCGCGCAATGGCCGCCTCCGCCGAGGAAGCCCGCGGTCGGGACACTACCTCCCTGTCGAAACCCGGCAACCCGCTGCTTCAGGTCGAGGACGGCATCGGCACGGTCGCCATCGAGGGACCGATCCTCCGCAAGCCGGACATCTTCGCCCGGATCTTCATGGGGGCGACCGACTCGGAGGAGATCGGTGCCGCCCTCCGTGAAGCCGCCGGCCGCGACGACGTCCGCGCCGTATTCCTGGACATCGACTCCCCCGGCGGCACGGTGGCGGGGACCCCGGAGCTCGCCGCCGCCGTCTCGGCGCTCAACGACCGCAAGCCGGTCTACGCCTTTTCCTCCGGCCTCATGTGCTCAGCGGCCTACTGGATCGCCAGCCAGGCCCGCGCGATCTACGCCACCCCCTCCGCCCGGGTCGGATCGATCGGGGTCGTTCAGGCGGTGATCGACGACAGCGCCCGGCTGCACGCGGCCGGGATCAAGGTCGAGGTCTTCGCGGTCGGGAAGTACAAGGCGATGGGGGCCCCGGGGACTCCCCTCAGCGAAGACCAGCGCGATCTGATCCGTGGCAACCTCGCGGAGACCGCGAGCGAGTTTCATGCCGCCGTGCTCTCCAAGGGCCGGAAGGTGCCGGCCGAGGCGATGGAGGGGCAGACCTTCAGCGGCAAGCAGGCCCAGCACTTCAACCTTGCAGGCATGGTCCCGGACCGGGCGGAAGCGATGCGTCGCCTCCGCGTCTACCACGCCGCGGTTGACACCGATGCTCGGGCAATGAGCACCGCTCTTGAAGACCAACTTGCTGAAGCCCGGTCGCAGGTCG
>JAUIJB010000097.1 GCA_030430455.1 Verrucomicrobiia bacterium
CGGCCTGGGCCTTGAACTCGGCGGTGTAATGCTTGCGGGGCTTCTGGTTCACGGGCATGGATTCTGGTGGGAAACGGTCCAGGATTCCAGCACACCTCAACCGCACCATTGCTGAGCAACGAACGAAGTCAGAGAAAAAGGCCCAAGCCGATTCAGGAGAGTGACAGCTTTCGCTGATCCTAGGGTTCTCGACTGATGACCCTTCCCCCACGCGAGACGACACACCCTTGAAGCTCCGTGTTTGGATCAACACCTCCCTGCTGATGACCTTTCGCGTAGCTGAAGAGATCTTTGTGGAGGTATTCCACAAAGCGTTCACGCTCGTCGCTCCTGAGCCGATACCAGATTGCGATGTTCAGTGATCGCGCAAGCTTCATCATCATGGCGAGCGTCAAGCGACGCCCCTTCCTGGCACGTTGAACTTGCTTGTGGGTGAGTTGCTCGGGCGAGGCATCCACCAGGTCGTGGTTGCTCAGGCCCCACGAGTCCATCAGCCCGGCGAGGGGCTGGGGACCAAGTTCCCTGTGGTCTTCCGTCATCTTGCTTGGCTTGGGATACGAGCGATCGGGTGCCCGGGTCGAGGGGATTTCCCGCGCCCGCTCCGGACCCGGGCCCAAATCAAGCCGGTGGGACGCGGATCCCCGGCGACCTCGGGACCTCTCCCAGTGGCGGGGCATTGCCCTCGCGAGGACCGATGCCGCCCCCTCAGCCGATTCAGCCCCCCCCGGCGGCGCCGCCTCCGCGGGCGCCACCCGGTCGATCCAGGCCGGGCCGCGCGTCGGTCGGCCGGCTGCAAAAGAAACGAGCCACCGGCGCCCTTCCGGACCCCGGTGGCTCGCGGGAAATTCGTCCGCGCTCAGGCTTGGCGGCGGCGGCGGAGCCCGAGCAGGCCCAGGCCACCGAGGACCAGCGCCGCGCTGCCCGGCTCGGGAATCGGGGTGACCGTGATCTCGATCTCCGGAACCCGTTCGGCTTGGATCGAGCCGAAGGCATAGACCGCGGCGCCAAGGCCCGCCGCGGCGGGATTGGAATCGATCCGCTGATACGGGTGGACACCGCTCGAGATGCCGAAGTTGTTCCTCGTCGTGTCGTCGTCCCAGGTGAAGAAGAGCAGGCCGGAACCGGACAGGGCCCCGTCATCGTCCGCCGTCACGAAGAGGTCGGTGAAGGTGTAGGTGATCTTGGTGGTGTCGACGGTCGCGGTGTGGTCGATCGCGTTGTCGGAGAAACCAAGGTGCTCGGCGGCGGTGTCACCGTCGAAACCAGTCGCGGCAAAATCCGAGTTGAACACCGACAGGTAGGCCGGGGTCGAGTTGGGCGGATCGATGAAGTCGCTCGCCTCCCAGATGGAGATCGAGTCCAGCCGATACACCTGGCCGGCCACCAACGGAGTCGAGTAGGCGTAGGTGCTGTCGATGTCGACGACGAAGCCGGAGGTGTCGCCGTAGGGGCCGCCGTCCCCACCGTCCGTGATCAGCAGGGTCGATGCGTAAAGGGGACTGAGGGTGAGCAGGGCAAGGATGCTGGGGATGCTCGCAGGTTTCATGATGAACGGTTCGTTGGTGGGGTTTCCGGGTTGATCGAAGTCCGCCACTGCGGCGCGAGGACAACTCCCCGCCAGCCGATGCGACTGGATCACGGTCGCGAGATTATGCGTTTAATCCGAAGCAGCAAGACAAAATTGAATGTTTAATTCCCGGGCGTCACCACGCGTCACCAGGCGGCCCGGCCTCAGCCGTGGACCCCCGCTGATGGCCTCGCCCGGGTCGCGGCCCGGCGTCCTCGGGCCCGGCGCCGGGCCTTGTGCCGGGCCTTGTGCCGGGCTCGAACCATGGTATTTCTCCTCCGTCCAGACCCCTTCCCCAGCGATTCCCGTGAGCCCGTCCCCTTCCTCCATCCGCCGTGCCGTCCTCGCGCTGGCTTTCCTCCTGAGCCCGCTGCCTTCGATGGCGGAGTCCCGCCATTGGACCTCGAGCGACGGCCGAACCCTCGAGGGCGAGTTCGTCCGCGCCACCCGCGACGCCGTGGTCATCCGTCGGCCCGACGGCCTCACCGTCGACATCCCGGTGCGCCTGCTCGCCGACGAGGACATCCTCCATGTCACCCGGGTCGTGCAGGAGCGCGAGGCGGCCGAGCAGGCAGAACGCGAGGCCGGGGAACGCCGCAAGGACAAGGAGGAGCTGCTCGAGGGACCGATCAGCTACGTCCTGACCGACGGCCACGAGGACTGGCCGGCCGACCGCAAGCGGCGGATCGTCGAGGCGATGGACGCCGCGGTGTCCTTCTTCAACCAGCACGCCGACTTCAAGAAGCACCTGTGGGCCAACAACAGCCCGGGCACCCCGACCGCCGACGCCAACTACGAGGGCTGGATCAACTGGGGCGGATCGATCAACCGCCGGGTCGCGCTCCACGAGATCAGCCACACGCTCGGCATCGGCACCCACCCGAGGTGGCAGGGCCTGATCAAGGACGGCAAGTGGACCGGCAAGCACGCCGTGGCGCAGCTCCGGGAGTTCGACGGTGACGACGCCGTGCTCCATGCCGACCGCCAGCACTTCTGGCCCTACGGCCTGAACTTCGACAAGGAATCGAACCCCGAGGCCGACCTGCGCTTCATCAAGATGGTCGCCGCCTTCCGCAAGGACCTCGGGATCGACTGACGCGGATCCCTCGCGATCCCTTCCCACTCCCCCTCCCCATTCATGGAAGGCTTGCGGAATCGGTTGAAATTCCGCGGAATTCCACGAGGGTTACTCCTGCCTTTCGGGAATCAACTCACCATGCCCCAAGCCAAGTTCCCGACCGGTCCGGGCGCCGTGATCCGCATCATCGCGGCCGCCCTCCTGGCTCAATCCGCCTCCGCCCAGCTCCCGCCGGGCAACTGGCAGTTTTTCTGGGGCGACGACTTCTCCGGCATCACGGTCGACACCAGCAAGTGGCTGGAGGGTGAGCCCGGCTGGGCCAACTCCTCGCAGTCGCTGGCGAGCCCCGACGGGAACCTCGCCACCGTCGATGGCGGCGAGCTGATCCTGACGGCGACCCGGGATGCCGTGGGCGGCGGCTACGACAAGTCGTTCCGGGGCGGCGTGATCTCGACCTACCCGTACGGCTCCCGCGGAATCCAGACCCCGCTGTTCACGGCGGGAACCTTCTTCGAGGCCCGCATCCGGCTTCCGGACACCCCGGGATCCTGGCCGGCCTTCTGGTCGCTCGACCCGAACGCCGCCACCGGCAACGAGCTCGATATCATGGAGTACCCCCTCAACATCGCTGGGGGCAGCGGCTACGCCAACAACGAGTACCACACCGCCTACCACTACAACAACTACGCCAACGCCGGCGCCGGCAAGGTGACCACCGGGGTCAACCTCGGCGACGGCAACTACCGCACCTTCGCCGCCAGCTGGGTCGGCCAGGAACTGCGCTTCTATCTCGATGGCGCCCAGGTGCGGTCGTTCGACAACTCCGCGGTCAACCAGATGGACGACCTCTACCTGATGCTCAACTACGCCGTCGGCGGCAACCCCGACACGTGGATCGGCCGGCCGAGCACGACGGAGTGGCCGGTGGGCTGGAGCGACGAGACCCGGGTCGACTGGATCCGGGTGTGGAAGCTGGCCGATGCCGGCACGACTTCCTGGACCAACGCCGGCGGTCTCTCCACCGATTGGCAGGCCTGGGAGAACAACGGGTCGTGGAGCAACGGGTCGCCGAACCTCGGCGGCGTGACCGCGAACTTCGACACCCTCGGCAGCCTTCCGGAGCGACGGATCGACGTCATCCAGGGCGGCAACGGCCCGCGGACCCTCGGCGTGATCAATCTCGACGGCGCCACCCGCTACCGCTTCGGCTGGCCGACCGACCGGCTGGTGCTCGGCTTCGGCAACAATGGAGCCATCCAGCCCGCCATCAACGTGGCCGCCACCACCACCACCGACCACGAGTTCTGGATCGGCCTCGAGTGGTCCGGCACCCTGAACCTCAACAACGAGTCCTCCCATGACCTCCTCCTCACCGGCCCGGTGCGGGGCGGCGACGGGATCGTGATCAACGGCCCCGGTGTGGTGAGCTTCGACGGCGACGACAACCGCTACAGCGGAACGACCACCATCGACTCGGGCTCCCAGGGGCCGGGGGTCGCCCGCGTGCGGGGCCTGAATTCCCTCGGCTCCGGCCTGGTCGTGATCGGCCAGCAGGGCAACGCCACCACCGGCCGGCTGGAGTTGGAAGACGATGCCACGGTTCCGAACGAGATCCACCTCCCCGGGCGCACCAACCCGAGCCCGGGGATCGTCAACAATGGCGGCACCAACACGATCGACGGCAGGGTGCGCGTCCAGGTCGGCGGCGGCAACTACTGGATCCAGTCGGACGCCGGGGAGCTGGTGCTCGCCGGAAACGCCCCGGCGGCCGACGGGCTCGCCCTCGACAGCATCGCCGGAGGGACCCGCACGGTCACCCTGAAGGGCGCCGGCGACGGGCGTGTCCAGGGGAGGATCGAGAACGGCAGCGCTGCCACCTTCAACCTGGTGAAGGCGGATGCCGGCACCTGGACGCTCGGCGGGACGAACCACTACACCGGGACCACGACAGTGGCGGGGGGCAGCCTCGTCGTGGATGGGTCGACCGGCAGCGGCGCGACCAGCGTCGAAAGCGGCGCCACCCTCGCCGGCGGCGGGACCGTGGGTGGCGGCCTCACGGCCAAGGCGGGCGCAATCGTCCGCGTCGGAGGCACCGGCTTTCCCCTCGCCCCGACCTTCGCCCGGCCCGAGCTGCTCGACGACTTCAGCGCCTACCCAACCGGCGCCACCACCACCGCAACCGGTGGACTCTGGAACGGCGAGTTCGTCGGCACCGGCAACTCGAACATCATCAGTGATGGCGGCAACCGGGTTCTCGAGACTCGTGGCGGAGCGGCCTGGCGCGGCGGCAAGGCCGACCTCGAGGAAAACTGGAATGCGGGGATCGGGGCGGACGAGACGGCAACGATCTTCTTCCAGATGAAGGCCGCAGGCGGCGGGTCCTACGACGTCATGACCGGGCTCACCCCGGGGGTCTCGAACATCGACATCAACAATGCCTGGCAGGACTTCGCGGTGATGCCCTTCGTCGCCGGCACCGCCGGCAGCAGCCTGGCCTATCGGATGACCGACGCCGGCCTGCCCGGCGACGTCATCTTCAACATGACCGCGGGCACCTGGTACAATGTCTGGCTGGTGGTCGACAACGCCGCGGAGAGCTACTCGGTCCACTGGTCCACCGGTACCTCCGACGGCAACCCGGGTGGCACCGCCACGATCTACCGGAACGGATTCACCGACACCGTCCTCGAGGCCTTCGGGGTGATGGCGGCCGCGGACGCCTCGTCCTCGCTCCTGGTCGACAACCTCGCCTTCAGTCCGGGTGTCAACACCCGCCACCCCCTCGGACCGGAGCCCCCCATGACCCCGACCGCCGGGACCCTGGAAGTGTCAGGCGACTTCACCTTGTCCGCGGGATCCACCCTGGAACTCGACGTTTCGTCACCCACGCTTCACGACAGGCTCGTCGTCGACGGCCTGTTCACCGCCAACGGCACCCTCAGGGTTTCGCTCGACGCGGCGCAGCCCGCACCCGCGAACGGCGACATCTTCGACCTCTTCGACGCCGGCTCCGCGTCGGTCAACTTCGCGGCCCTCGACCTGCCGCCCCTGGCGGCGGGCCTCGAGTGGGACACCAGCGCGATCGCCGACGGGGGGCTCGCCGTCGTTCCCGACCCGTCCCACTACGGCGGCTGGGCGCTCGGGCAGGCGTTCGACCCCGGCGACGACGACCCCGCGCTCGACCTCGAGCCGGACGGGCTTGCCAATGCATTCGAGTGGCTCCTCGACGGCGACCCCCACGCCCCCGACCCCGGGCTGCTTCCGGCGGGAACCGTCATGACTCCCGACGGCGGCGAGTTCCCCGGCGCGGACCCGGGCAAGCGCTACCTCGCCATGTCCGCGGTGGTCCGCAAGGACATCACCGGCATGACCCTCGTGCCCCAGGCGGCTGCAAGCCCCGGGGCGCTCGACGAGCCGGGTTCGTCCTCCCTGGTGCACTCGCGGGTCCTCGAAGACCTGGACGACTTCGAGCGGCGCGAGTGGATCTACATCGTTCCCATCGAGGACTCGCCAAGCGGCTGCATGCGGCTCAAGCTGAGCGCACCCTGACCCGCCGATCGCCCCCCGGGAAAAACCGCTGATGGATACAGATGAACGCGGATTGGGGATGCGTCCTGCGATGCTTCGCCTGATGCTCGAGAATCCAGCCCACCCTTGGGAAAACCCTGCACGACCGATGAGAACCCACTTGATTTCGCTCCTGCTGCTCACTCCCGCGCTGCTCGCCGCGAAGCCGTCGCAGGCCGCCACCGCGCCAAGCGAGGCGGACATGGCGGCCTACCTGCTGGTCCACTTCAACGACGACGACCACGACCTGCACTTCGCGCTGAGCTCCGACGGCTACTCCTTCACCGGCGTCAACGGCGGCAAGCCGGTGATGAAGGGCGAGGACCTCGCCGAGCAGAAGGGGATCCGCGACCCCTACATCATGCGCGGCCCGGACAACGTCTTCTACATGGCGATGACCGACCTGCACATCTTCGCCAGGCGCGACGGGCTGCGCGAGAGCGAGTGGCAGCGCGACGGCAACCGGTTCGGCTGGGGCAACAACCGCGGCCTCGTGCTGATGAAGTCGAAGGACCTCATCGACTGGGAGCACAGCCGCCTGCGCGTCGACCAGGCCTTCCCCGACCTCGGCGGGATCGGCTGCGCCTGGGCGCCGGAGATGATCTGGGACCCGGAGCGGGAACGCATCATGCTCTACTACACGATGCGCTTCGGGACCGAACAGAACCGGCTCTACTACACCTACATGAACCCGGACTTCACCCGCATGGAGACCCGCCCGAAGGTGCTGTTCGAGTATCCCGGCGGCAAGACGGCCATTGACGGCGACATCACCCGGGTCGGCGACCAGTACCACCTGTTCTACGTCCCCCACGACGGCACCCCGGGCATCAAGCAGGCGACCTCGGAGAAGATCAACGGCGACTGGGTCTACGACCCGGCCTACTGCGACCCCGAGAAGGAAGCCTGCGAGGCGCCGAACCTGTGGAAGCGGATCGGCGAGGAAAAGTGGGTGCTGATGTACGACTGCTACGGGATCGAGACCCACAACTTCGGCTTCACCGAAACCAGCGACTTCAAGACCTTCACCCCGATCGGCCGCTTCAACGAGGGCCCGATGAAGGCGACCAACTTCACTTCGCCCAAGCACGGCGCGGTCATCCACCTCACCGCGGAGGAGGCCCGCCGCCTGGCGGACCACTGGAAGCTGGAGGAGTTCTAGGGCGCCCGGACCGCGCGACCCCGGTCGCGCAAGAATCTGGCGCTCAAGAGAAGCCGGGCGCGACTGGGGTCGCGCGGTCCGTTCGACCAAAGGTCTCCTCAGTCCACCAAACGGACCCGGAAGGCCCCGTGGGTCCCGCCGGAGATGTCGATCGAGTGGCCCATCAGGAGTTCCGTCTCGCCGGCAGTCCTCTCGCTGCCGTCGACGGTCGTCCACTCCCCGTTCCCGTCCAATCCGCCGCCCTCGATCCGGTAAGTCCGCCCCGGGAAGGTCTGCCATTCGAGCCACAGCGCATCTCCGCTGCGCTCGACCCGCGTCACCACGAAGCCCCTCCGCGGCTCGAGCCGGTCGAACACCCCGTTGGCATCCTCGTCGCGCAGGACCTCGAGGGGAATCCGCAGCAACTCGCCGGGGTCGACGTTGCCATTGTCCCCCACCATCGCCGGCGCCTGGGAGGCGAGCGCCCCGCCGTCGGCGGTCGGGTAGGCCAATGCACAGAGGTAGAGCTCGGCCGGCGGCTCGCCGAAGGCGGCCAGCTCGATCGTCCCCTCCATCTGCTGCCCCGCGGCCCGCGCCTCGGTCGTCGCAGCCCCCTCGGCGTTGAACCAACCGAGGTAGTCGTTGTCGCTCTCGCCGCCGAGGAACACCGCGACCTCGGGCAGGGCGGTGCTGCCGTCCTTCGACCACGGCGCCGGCGTGGCCGCCGCCCCGAGGACCGACGACGCGGCCATCACGAAGTGGTCGTTGCCGAAATCGCCCGGCGCCCAGGTCGCGAGGTAGAGCTTCGACCCGCGCACCGCCGCGTAGAGGGTCATGCCGGGGCTGGCGAGCAGGTAGCCGTCCGAGTCGGCCGCCCCGTCCATCACGAAGTCCGCCCCGCCACCCGGCGCGGCCGGCGTGGTGGCGCCGACCACCGCCGTCGGCGCCGAGGTGCCAGCCGCATTCCGCGCCGCCACCTGGTACTCGTAGCTCGTCCCCGGACTGCGCCCGAAGTCGACCCAGTCGCTGTTCGGGCCGGTGCCGATCTCGCCGCCGTTGCGGTAGACGACATACCCGGCCGCACCGGCGGTGTCGTCCCAGTCGAGCGCCACCGAATCCGGCGTCACCCCGGTGACGACCAGCCCCTGCGGGGATTCGGGCGGCTCGCCGCCGCCCCCCGGGTCGCCGTCGTCCTCGACGTAGACGTGCTGGATCGCCGAGCGGTGCACGTTGCCCAGGCCATCGACCGCCTCGACGTAGTAGTCGAGCAGCTGGTCGCGGAATCCCGGCAGGCTCGAGTCGTCGATCCGGGCGAAGTGGTAGTCCGCCAGCTCCGGCGGGGTGATGAAGTAGTTGATCTCGCCGTTGTTCGCCGCCGCGTTGAGTTCGGACTGCGTGTTCGGCAGCACCCGCCGGGTCATCGCCAGCGAGGTCCACCCGCCGACCTCGCCACCGCCCGCGTAGGTCTCGTTCTGGTCGCTGGCCATCGAGTTCACCCCGTCGGCGTCGACCCGCACCTTCAGCGTCACCGAGGCGACGCCGTTGAGGTCGTAGGCATGCGTCCAGATGTAGAACTCGGACGGCATCCGCTTGAGGTAGCCGGTGTCGCCGCCGGGGATCGAGTTGAACCAGCCGAAGGTGTGGCCGCCCGGGTTGTGGGGAAAACGCTGCGGCTTGAGGACGCTCGGCGGGGTGGTGTCGGCCGCCCGCCGCGCCGGCGTCATCCACGGCTCGAGCAGCCCGATCGCCCGGGTGGTCGCCAGCGCCGCCTTGACCTCGTCGTCGTTGCCCAGCCCGCCGTAGTAGTTGAAGCCCGAGTCGAGACCGCCGAGGTAGACGTGCCAGGCCCGCTCGACCTCGTTGGTGCCGGTCCAGCTGCCGTCCCAGTCGTACGGCGCCTGGATCTTCCAGTCCTCGACCGTCCCGCCCTCATCCCGCAGCACCTGCTCGGCCGTCTCGCACCAGTTCGCCCCGGTGATCACCGGGGCCCAGGCCCAGAACTTGAGCGCGAAGCCCGGCGTCTCCATGTCGACGACCGTCCCCGGGTAGCGGTTCGCCGGGTCCGCCGCGACCGGCGGCTCGATCCACTTGAGGAAGTACGGCGAGCCGTAGTCCGACTCCGGGAAGATCCACGCGCCGTCCTCGATGTGGACCGTCCCGGCGGCCGCGCCGTGGGCGTCGACGAAGTCCTGCACCGCGGTCGGCTGGTAGCCGGCGGCCTGCGAGTCCCCGAAGAACTGCGGGGTCGCCTCCATCCACGACGAGAACCCCCCGCCCCACGCGTTGTCGCCGTCGGTCGCCGGCATCACCAGCACCGGTCGCGACGGGTCGGTGGCGTGCGGCGCGATCCGCTCCCGAATCTTCGAGATGCCCTCGTCGGCGTAGCCGTAGCGGTACGACAGCACGTCGTCCGAGGGCACCACCAGGATCGACGAGGCCTCGCCGGTGGCGGGGTCGACGTGGCGCACGCGGTGGAGCTGGTAGGCGAAGGGCGAGACGTTCCAGGCGGCGTTCCCCGGGTTCGGCTCGCTGTACCACCAGCCGGCCGAGGGCGACGGTCCGAGCAGATCCGCGCGGTTCGGTGGGCTACTGAAAATCCCGTAGCTTCCGTTCCCGATGTCGAACTGGTCGAAGTAGCTCGGGCAGGTCCGCGAGAGGTGGTGGCTGGCGACGATGGCCCACTCGTAGCCTTCCTCGGCGAGGACGTCGACGATCCCGGTCGAGAAGGCCATCTCGGTCGGAAAGAAGCCCTTCGAGTGGTCCGAGAGGTCGGAGTTCCCGCCCCAGGCCTTCCACCACGCCTGCCTGAAGATGCGGATCTCCTTGCGCAGCACCTCCCGTGGCAGCAACGGGGCCAGCGAGTGGTGGTAGGTGAAGCCGACCAGGTCGAGCCGCCGCGAGCCCGTCGGCGTCGTCCAGCCGCGCGCCTCGCGGTTGCCGTCCCACCAGCCGGAACCGTAGCCGAGGTGCCCGCCGCCGCCGAGCTGGCGGACGTTGTCGATCAGCGAGCCGGAGTAGCTGAGGCAGAAGCCGCCGGCCTGGGGGATCGTGGCCAGCGAATCGCGCGGGCGCCCCTGGTAGGCGTTGCGGCGGTCGTCGATGCCGAAGATGTCCGTGAGGTTGTTCTCGGGATGCTGCGAGCTGCTCCCCGGGTAGCTGCGCGATCCCTTCAGGGTGATCGAGTCCCAGGCATACTCGACCCGCTGCGTCTGCGCGCCGTTCGTGTTCCACTCCGGCCAGTAGAGCGGCTGGTGGTTGTGCCACATCCGCGAGACGTAGACCGTCTGGGCCGTGGCGCTCGTGGCGGCGCCGGCGAGCCCCGCGAGGAGGAGCGCCGACCGGGTGAAGACGGATGCCATGGGTTGCGAGGGCACATGGCCGGCGCGCCGCCGCGGGTTTAGGAGAAAGCGAGCTTTCGGTTTGGGTTTCCGAAATTCCGGTCCTAGAATCCCGCATGCCCACCAAGCAGGAGATCCTCGACCTCCACTTCATGGATGCGCGCTGCAAGCTGATCGACCTCGCCGCCTTCCTCGACCGGGTCGAGCGCCACCCGGGCGAGGCCGACTACCGCCTCGAGGCCCTCCGCAAGGCCATCCCGATCCTCCTCTCCGGCGAGCCCGGCCGCGCCCGGGCCGTCCTCGAGTCGCTCTCCGACCCCTCGACCGACCCGATTCCCAGCGCCACCATCCAGGGCGCCTTCGGCGCGCCCAATCCCCCGGCCTGATCAAGTCTTCTGTCTTCCAGTCTTCCGTCTCCCCGATGAAATACATCGAGCCCCACGCCCACATGGTCAGTCGGACGACCGACGACTACCAGAAGCTCGCCCTGGCCGGCTGCGCGGCGATCTGCGAGCCGGCCTTCTGGGCCGGCTTCGATCGTTCCTCGCCGGAGGGCTTCCGCGACTACTACCGCCAGCTCACCGACTACGAGCCGAAGCGCGCCGCCAAGTTCGGCATCCCGCACTTCTGCTGGCTGTGCATCAACCCGAAGGAGGCCGAGGACGCCGGCTTCGCCCGCGAGGTGATGGCGCTGATCCCCGAGTTCCTCGACCAGCCGAGCGTGCTCGGCATCGGCGAGATCGGCCTCAACAAGAACACCCGCAGCGAGCTCGCCATCTTCGAGGAGCACGTCCAGCTCGCCCTCGACCGCGACCTCGCCATCCTCATCCACACGCCGCACCTCGAGGACAAGCTCAAGGGCACCCGCCTGATGCTCGACTCGCTGGCGAACTTCGCGAAGCTCGACCGCAAGCGGGTGATCATCGACCACGTCGAGGAGCACACCGTCGACCTCGTCCTCGACCAGGGATACTGGGCGGGCATGACGCTCTACCCCGAGAGCAAGTGCACGCCGAACCGCGCCATCGACATCCTCGAGACCCACGAGGGCTCGCGGCTGTGGCTCAACTCGGCCTGCGACTGGGGCGTGTCCGACCCGCTCGCGGTGGTGAAGTGCGGCTTCGAGATGAAGCGCCGCCAGCACTCGGCCGAGGCGATCGAGAAGATCCTCTTCGACAACCCGCGGACCTTCCTCTCGCAGTGCCCGAACTTCCATCTATGATCGCGGGGCCGGGAAGCACCCGGGCCTTCCTCGATCCTCGGATGGAGAACCGCAGATGAACGCAGATCAGTGACTCAAGCGCGGCCATCCGTGGCTGCGCCGGCCCGGCGCAGGCGGTGAAGGCGGCGGCCCGCCGCCCGAGTCCCAACGCCGCAATTTCCCCGCCATGGACCTTCCCAGCGAAGCCAATTCCTTCCAGGCGGACCACGCGACCCTGCTCGCCGACAGCTACCGGCGCCTGATCGGCCGCGACCTCATCGAGCCCGGACCGGACCTCGCCCGCCGGCTCTTCGAGGCACCCTTCTTCCTGGCCTCGCACGACACCGCCGCCGACCCCGTCCTGACCTACGGCAACCGCACCGCGCTCGGGCTCTTCGAGATGGACTGGGCGGTCTTCACCCGCACGCCGTCGCGCTTCACCGCCGAGGAGCCGAACCGCGACGAGCGCGCCCGCCTGCTCGAGCAGGTCAGCCGCCACGGCTTCATCGACGACTATTCCGGCGTCCGCATCTCGAGCAGCGGCCGGCGCTTCCGCATCCACCGCGCCACCGTGTGGAACCTCGTCGATGCCGCCGGCAAGCGGCTCGGCCAGGCCGCGACCTTCGACGACTGGGAGCCACTGGAACCACCCGCCTGAAGCGGCCATTTCCACCTTTCGCCAGGCCACTTCCTCGCCTAACATGAGGGATGGCTCCCACGGTTGACGACGACCTGCCCGTGACTGTGGTGGACAGCGGTGCCGCTCCGAGGTTCTGGAGCGACCGCAACGTCATCTTCTTCGCCAACCTGCTCTCCCTCTTCTTCGGCAATCGCGACGGCGCGCGGCTCCTCAGGTCGGAGATCAGCTGCGTCGACAGCTACGGCGGCCGGCTGCTCCCGCTCATCGGCCTGCTCTACGCGGGCGGCGAGAACGTGCTCGTGCTCGAGCGCCACCCGGAGCCCTCGCTCGTCGCACTCTACCGCGAGCTCGGGCTGCCGCTGCCGGAAATCGAGATCGTCACCCGCGAGGAGCTTGTCGCCATCGGCGAACGACTCGCGGAGGGCGACGACCCGGGGCACCCGGTGATCGACCGCCTCGCCCAACGCGCCGCGGAAGTCATCGATGGCTTCGTCACCGACGAAACGATCGCCCGGCTCGCCCAGGCGATGGGCAAGCGCACGCTCTCCACCTTCAGCGGCAGCCACCGGGGCAACAACAAGCTGCTGCTGCATCGATTCCTCGAGGAGAGCGGCCTGCCGGTACCGCCGACCCGCCTGGCCGCCGACGAGTCCGAGGTCGCCGCGGCGCTGGAAGCCTTCAGGCGCGCCGGATTCCGGCGCGGCGTCGCCAAGGCCCAGGTCGGCGCCTCGGGCATCGGCCTGATGAAGCTCCCGACCGAGCCGCCGTTCCCGCCGCTGGGCCCCGCCTTTTTCCACGAAGGCCCCTGCCTGGTCCAGGGCTGGCTCGCCGTCGGGGAACACGGCGTCACCGAAGTGCGCAGCCCGAGCGTGCAGATCTTCGTCGGCGACGACGCCATCTCGCTCTACGATCTCACCGAGCAGATCCTCGAGGACAGCATTCACCAGGGCAACGAATCGCCGCCGCCCTACCTCGCGGGACACCCGGGGCTGCGCGATGAGTTGTTCCGCCAGGCCGGCCAGGCCTCCCGCTGGCTGCATGCCCAGGGATACCGCGGCACGGCCAGCGCCGACTTCATCCTGACCTTCCCCGGCTCCGGTGGCTTCACCGCCTACCTCTGCGAGATCAATGCCCGCGTCACCGGCGCCACCTACCCCTCGGTGCTCGCCCGGCACTTCCACCCGGCCGGCTGCTGGCGCATGCGCAACCTGGAACTGCGCAAGCCGCTTCCCGGCGGGCAGCTGCTCGACAAGCTGCGCGACCACTCCGAGCGCTTCGACCCGGCCCGCGGCACCGGGATCCTGCCGGTGAACTTCAACCTTGAGGCCGACGGACTGGTGCGCAAGGGGCAGTTCCTCGCCATCGGCGACAGCCTGGCCCACTGCCGCGGGCTGCTCGACACCGCCCGCCACGACCTGCCCGTGGAATGGGACTACACCAAGGACCGCTGACCAAAGGAGCCCATGGACACGGACCCAAACCCGCCGAACGAAACGAGCGAACTCGCCCAGCGACTCGTCGCACTCGCCCGCGACCTGATCCTGATCCCGAGCACCGACAGCCAGCCGCGCGAGCGCGAGCGGGCCTTCACCTTCTTCCGCAACCACCTCGAGTCGCTCCCCGGCATCCGCCTCCTCAACCATGAGTCCGGTGGCTACGACTCGCTTGTCGTTCTGCCCGAGGGTATCGATGTCCCCGAAGTCGTCCTGGTCGGCCACCTCGACGTGATCGAGCACCCGGACCTCGACCTCTATCGCTCCGAGATCCGCGACGGCCGCCTCTACGGCCCCGGTGCCGGGGACATGAAGGGGGCGCTGGCGATCATGCTGAAGCTCTTTGTCGACCTCAACCGCGCGCATCCCGGCATCCCGCTGGGGCTGGTGGTCACCTCCGACGAGGAACGCGGCGGCGAACACGGGGTCGGCCACCTGGTCCGCGAGTGCGGACTGCGGGCGCGCCACGCGCTGGTGCCCGACGGCGGGTCGCTGCATGATGTGACCGTCGAGGAAAAGGGCATCGCCCACCTCCGGGTGCACGCGCGCGGCCGCGCCTCGCACGCCGCCCGGCCGTGGCTGGCTGACAACGCCGCCGCCACCCTGGTGCGCGGCCTGGCCCGGCTCGAGGAGGCCTTCCCGCCACGGCGCGACGACCCGGGCCACTGGTATCCGACCTGCTCGGTCACCACCCTGCACACGCCGAACCGGACGCTCAACTGCATCGCCGAGTCCGCCGTGGCCACCCTCGACCTGCGCTTTCCGCCACCGCACCGCTTCGCCGACATGCTGGCGCGGCTCGAGGAAGCCCTCGGGCCGGAGCTCGAGGTCGAGACGCTGGTCTCGGCCGAGCCGTCCCAGCTGAATCCCGACCCGTTGTGGTTCCGGGTCACCGAGGAGATCACCGGCGAGGCGGTGCGCGAGGTTCGCGCCTCGGGCGGCAGCGACGCGCGCTTCTTCTGCCAAGCCGGTGTGCAGACCATCCTCAGCCGCCCCCAGGTCGGCAACCTCCACGCCGCCGACGAGTGGATCGACATCGCCAGCATGGAGACCTACTACCGAATTGCCCGGA
>JAUIJB010000140.1 GCA_030430455.1 Verrucomicrobiia bacterium
ATTGGAGGGGCTTCTTTCGAGGAGCCATGCGCTGGGTGGACGGCTTTCAGCCGTCCGGCATGGGAACCGGGTGGCGCCGCGACCGGGAGGTCGCTGGCCCGGCTCATGGCGCTTGGAAAAGCGCCACTCCGCTCCGGCGCCTTCCAGGCGCCTTCCAGGCGCCGCTCCTTGAGCTCTCCGCTCCTACACCGTGAGGCGCTTGGCGCGGAGGTACTCGAGGATCTCGAAGGTGGCGTCCTGGACGCTGAGGGTTTCGGTGTCGAGGACGAGATTCGGCTCCTGCGGTTCCTCGAAGGCGCTGTCGAGGCCGGTGAAGTTCTTGATCTCGCCGGCCGCAGCCTTGGCGTAGAGACCCTTGGGATCGCGCGCCTCGCAGGTGGCGTAGTCGGCCTTGACGTAGATCTCGTGGAAGTCATCGCCGAGGATGCCGCGCGCAAGGTCGCGGAAGGCGCCCCGGGGGGTGATCAGCGAGCAGAGCACGATGACGCCGTTGGACGCCAGCACCTTGCCGAGCTCGGCGGTGCGGCGGATGTTCTCGAGCCGGTCGTCGTCGGAGAACCCGAGGTTGCTGTTGAGGCCGGTGCGGAGGTTGTCGCCATCGAGCCGGACCACGAAACGCCCCTTGTCGTGCAGGACATGCTCCAGGGCATTGGCAATGGTCGACTTGCCCGAACCGGAAAGGCCGCAGAACCAAAGCACTCCGCCCTTCTGCCCGAGGAGGGTTTCCTTGTGGTGCCGAGGCAGGGTTTCGCTGGGGTGGATATGCATGGGAAAAGTCTAAACGTCGGAAGGTCGAAAGTCGAAAGTCTGTACTGCCAATTGCACTCGTGGTTTCGGGCCCTTCAGACGTTTGGACCTGCGACTTCCGACGGGCCGTCTACCGGCCCTTGGCGTGGTCGAGGAGGGAGTAGAAGAGGAAGAGGGAGTTGTGGACGACGTAGCGCTTGAAAAGACGGCGCGGTTCGGCGGCGAGACGGTAGGCCCATTCGAGGCCACGCTTCTGGAGAAAGGCGGGCGCCTGGGAGACTTCACCGGCGTGGAAGGCGAAGGCGGCGCCGATGCCGAAGTAGACGCCGGGGGGCAGCCGGTGCTTGTTTCGTGCGATCCAGTGTTCCTGCTTGGGGCAGCCGAGGCCGACCCAGATCAGGTTGGCGCCGGACTCCCGGATCTTCCGGCAGATGCGGTCGAACTCGTCCTCCGGCCACTCGCCGAAGGGCGGCGAGTAGCGGTCGGCGATCTCGGCGCCGGGAAACTCCTCGCGGAAACGCGTGGCGAGCTTGTCGAGGGTGTCCGGCTTGCCGCCGAGCAGGAAGTGTCGGAAACCGGAGCGCTCGTCGGTGGCGCGGATGGTCTCGAGCATCAGCGTCGGTCCGTAGACCCGATCGCTGAGGCGCTCCTCTTCGGGCAGCGCGAGGTTGATCGACCAGACGAGCGGCATGCCGTCGGGCACGATCAGGTCGAAGGCCGCCATGCTCCGGCCGAACTCGTCATCGTGGCGGGCCAACGCCGCAACGTGCGTGTTGGCGGCCTCGACCGCATGCGCGCGGTCCGCCGCCATGGCCCGCTCGAGGATCCACTCAACTGCCCCGGCGTAGTCGGTGCGGGCCAGAGGAAGGCCGATGACGGAGTGGGTGTGCATCGGGACGCGCGGAGCGCGGTCGAAAGTCGAAGGTCGAAGGTCCGAGCTGCGGGACAGGCTGGCGACGCGGGACCTTGAGACTTTCCGACTCTGGACCTTTCGACCGTGGCGCAGCCACCTCACCGGCAGATCGGCTCGACCGGGCGGAGCGCGTCGTGGGTGGCGAGCGCGGTGGCGCGCATCGGCTCGTCGGGGAAGAGATACAGCGCGTAGCCGCCGTAGCCACCGCCGCAGTACTTGCGGGCGAGGGCGCCGTCGATGTCGGGAAGCGGCTCCATGCCCTCGTCGAGCTGGGTCCGGTGGTAGATCGAAATCCCCTCGGCGAGCCTTTCGAGATCGGACCCGATCACGGCCTCGCGGGCGATGGCGCCCGACCGGGCGATGCCGTCGTAGTCGCGCGGGATGTCGACGGCCCCGGGGGTGTCGTGGGTTTTTCCCGTCCACAGGATCGCCATGCGGCCGCGCAGGAAGTCGCCGCTCTGCTTGAAGTCGAGGACCGGCTTCTCGCCCGAGCGCCAGACGCAGAGTCCGCCCTCGCGGATGACCGCGGGATCCTGCCATCCGACCCCGAGGTCGATCTCGGACTCGACGCCGCAGCGTCCGTTGAGCAGGGCCCAGGCCCCGCTGCCGCCCAGGCCCGACTGCTTCTCGTAGGGCCACTCGCGCAGGGAAACCATCGGCGAAATCGCGCAGTTCACCACGTAGGCGCCCTCGCGGGAAAAGCGCGGGACATCAAGCCAGCCGCCGGCGAAGTCAACCCGCAGCGGCGCCTCGGTCGGCGCCTGGACCCAGCGGACGATGGACGAGGTGGAGACCGGCGCGAAGCGCGGAGGCGTCTTCGGCAGGATCACGTAGCGGGCTCCCACCTGATCGCAGAGGTCCCGCTTCAGGTGGCCATACTGGTCGTCCTCGGTGACCGCCAGCACGTCCGGCCGGATGCGGAGGAAGTGCTCCATGAAGTCGAGTCCCTCGTCGTGGCTGTCCCCGACCACCACCGAATCGACCACCCGCATGCCCTCGAGCAGGGCCTTCTTGTGCTCGTCGGGAATCGACGGCTTGCGGCGCTTGTGG
>JAUIJB010000007.1 GCA_030430455.1 Verrucomicrobiia bacterium
AAGACCTCCCTGCACGTTGATCCGATCAAGCCAGCCTGCACTCCGCTGCTGCCCCATCCTCGAAACACCCCGACTCCATTACCACGAGAACGTTAGAGCTGTGGCGACCCGGGTCCGAATGACGGCGGGTCCGATTGCTCACCCGGATTCCTACCACCCCGACTGATCTCCAACAAGGCCGCGGTCTAGGGTCGACCACCAGCGGCTTGTTGGCCGTTTTGTATTTTTGCTTCTTCGGCTTCGAGCAACGCCACCGCAGTCGAGCCGGCTGCGCTTCGTTCAATCGTCCTCTGGATGTAAGCGCGCCGTTCGGATTCAGGCTTCGGTCGGCGCGGCAGCCCCCAGAAAAGTGGCCGATCGTATAGCGCCCAGGTCAGTCGCACCCTCGGCTTGACGTCAGTCGCCGCTTCATGACCGATGATGTAAAGCGAGGAGTGAATGCTCGCCGGGAAGAACGCTGGTCCGTCGCGATCTCCAATCTGGAAGTATCCAGCCATCAGAGGAGCCACTAGGAGGAGCATTCCAGCAATAGTTCCGAACCAGATAATCCGCGATGCCCTCCGGCTCTTCATTCTTGGGCCAACAGTGTATTGTGTCTCATGGGGGTATTCAGTGGATATCCCCATGGGAGGTATCTCGGCAGGATGAACTTTGGCCTGAGGGAATTCAATTCCGATTCTTGAGGAGGTGGTCTGGGGGGTGCTGGCGGCAGTTCGGCGCTCGTGCGGTTACCGAGGGTCTGGTCCCCAGTCATTTGCACTCGTTCCGGTGCCTCGGTCCCTGGTCGGGGCGAAGCCGGGAGGCGCTTGGCCAGCGCATCGGGTGGGGCCTGGGAGCTCTGGTGATACCTCCCGTGGGGGTATTAGGGGAATACGTCCAAGGGGGGTATCCAGTTACGGGGATGTTCCATAACCTTCAAAAGGGAACCTCGGCGGGCCTTTCGGGGGCAGAGGGAGGGCGCATTCTGGCCAGGAAAAGGGCCGTTGGGCGGGGCGTTGAGGGTCTGGAGGGGGCCGCTTCGGGCCGGAGGAGGGCCCGAAGCGGGTGCTTGAGCCGGCATTTCCGGACTTTTCCGAACTCCTGACCTTGACGTGTTCAGTTGAACACGCTTTATTTGGAGGATGAAGCCATCGGACGGAGGCAATCGGGGAGGTCAGGAGGACGGCCCGGGGGGCGGGTTCTGGAAGGGATTTGCGGAGACGCTGGCCGAGGAGGGGATTCCGGTTCCACGACGGACCTACTTCACCCACTGGGCCGAGCGGATGTTTCGCGAAATCGGGACCCGAAATCTTGACCGGCAGTCGGTCGAGGCGCACCTCAAACGTCTCGTGGAGAACACCCAGCTCGATGGCTGGCAAGCCCGCCAGGCGATCGATGCCATCCGCCTCGCCCTGTGCCGCGTCGGTCGCCGGAAGTGGGGAGACTGGGCACGGCAGATCGACTGGGGCGCCTGGCGCGAGCAGGTCCGCACGCTCGAAAAGAAGCACCCGACGCGAATGCGGGTCGCCATCAAGCCCGAGGAGTGGCTCCGCTACCACGAGAACTTCCGGGATCCCCACCCCGAGGAGGCGAAGGGCGTCCATTGGATCGAGAGCAAGGTCCGCATGGTCGCGCGGAGCGAATCGTACTCGCTGACCACGGAGAAGTCGTACTTGTCGTGGTCCGAGCGCTACGCGCGGTTCTGCTATCGGGTCCTCGGTGGTCCGGAGGCGATCCGGAAGGGAGAGTCGGTCGGCAAGTACCTCCAGTTCCTGGCAACCGTGCGCGACGTCTCGCCCGCGACCCAGAAGCAGGCGCTCAACGCCTTGTCCTTCTTCTTCAAGAAGTGCCTCCGGATCACGGATGCCGACTTCGGGGATTTTGCGAAGGCGCGCGTCCGACAGCATATCCCGGTGGTGCTGAGCGAGGGGGAGGTCGGCCGGGTTCTCGAACGGCTCAGCGAACCCTGGCGTACCGCCGGCTGCCTGATGTACGGCAGCGGCCTGCGGGTCTCGGAGTGCATGCGGCTGCGGGTGAAGGATCTCGACTTCGACCGCGGCCAGATCGTCCTGCGCGAGACCAAGGGCGGCCGGGAGAGGGTCGTTCCTCTGCCGCTCGCCGTGGCGAAGCCGCTCCGGGCTGCGGTCGATGCCGCACGGGAGATCCATCGCGAGGACCAGGTGCGCAAGCGGGCGAGCGTGACCCTGCCGCGTGCGCTCGAGAAGAAGTACGGCGCCTCGGCGCGGAGCTTTCCCTGGTTCTGGGTCTTTCCGGCGATGAAGGTGATTCGCGACGAGAGTGGAAAGCCGCGCCGCCACCATCTCCATGAGAAGTCGATGCAGCGGTGCTTCCGACGCGCCGCCGACGCGGCCGGGATCGAGAAGCGCGCGACCTCCCACAGCCTGCGCCACTCATTCGCGACCCATCTGCTGGAGAGGGGCACCGACATCCGCACCGTCCAGGACCTTCTCGGCCATGTGGACGTGAGCACCACCATGATCTATCTCCACGTCGTCCGTCAGGCCGGGGCCGGCGTGAGAAGCCCGTTGGACGGACTGCCTCTTCGAAGCGAGCCCCCAGGCAAGACCCAGCGACCTCCCCTCAGGGACCGGCCCGATGATTCGCGGTTGGAGCCCAAGGACGGCTCGCAGGACGATCCCAAGCCGGACGGCAATGCCGATGGGGATGGTGGAGACGACGAGGATGACGAGGACGACGACGGCGGGGACGCTTGCGCGGCGGTGCGCGATGCGGTCGCCGTGTATCGCGTGGCTTCGCTTGATGAATCGCAGAAAGAAGGGTGAGAAGCGGCCATCTGGCGAGGCGGGTGGAGGATCCGCCGTCGCTCGTTGAACAATCGCGGGCAGGCGGCGCTTGGAGGTCGGTGAATGAGTGACCCCGTGAAGTGGCCTTTCCCCTCCGCTTCTCCGCTCGCCGCTCTTACTCGGCGCTCGCCGCTCTTACTCGGCGCTCGCCGCTCTTACTCGGCGCTGGCGGCGGGGACGGGTTTCGGCTCGGGGTATTTCGCGAGGATCGCCTTGAGCTCCTTGACCACGTCCGGCTTGTCTTCGGCGAGGTTGCGGGTCTCGAGCGGGTCCTCCTCGTAGTCGTAGAGTTCCACGACGGCGGACTCCTCGTCCTCGCCGGGGTTGCGCCACTCGACCAGGCGGTAACGCTCGGTGCGGATCGCCCGTCCGAGGCGGTCGAGCGGTTGGGCGTGGTAGGCGTGGTCGCGGAGCCGCTTGTCCTGATCCTTGAGGACCGGCACGAGGCTGACGCCGTCGAGCGGCTGGGGAACCTTGGGCGTCGGCAGGCCGGCCAGCTCGCAGAGCGTCGGAAAGAGGTCCACCGTCTGGGCAATCTGGCGGGTCGTCGAGCTGCCCTTGGTGACGCCGGGGGCACGGATCAGCAGGGGGATGCGGTTGGCCTCCTCGTAGTTGGAGTATTTCCCCCAGAAACCGTGGTCGCCGAGGTGGTAGCCATTGTCGGACCACAGCACGACGATGGTGTTGTCGTCGAGGCCACGCTGCTCGAGCTCGGCGAGGACCTTGCCGACCTGGGCGTCCATGTAGCTTGCGCTCGCGTAGTAGCCGTGAACGAGCTGGCGCTTCAGTTCCTCGTCCTCGATCACGCCGTCCTCGGGAATCTCCTTGTAGCTGGCGATCTCGTCGTTGGGCCGGACGGCCCCGGCCGGGGCCCCGGCGGGCGGCTCCTCGATGCGGGGCCCGGGCAGCTCGCCCGGGTCGTGGCGGTCCCAGTAGCGCTTCGGCGCGTTGAAGGGCAGGTGGGGTCGCACGAAACCGCAGGCGATGAAGAAGGGCTCGCCCCCCTCGGCGGCGGCCTCCAGGCGGTCGGACACGGCCTTGGCCAGGCGGCCGTCCGCGTAGGCCGGGTCACTGACGCCCTCGGGCGCCTCCCAGGCGGCACCGCGACCGAACTCCTCGATCGGCTTCGGCAGCTTCAGGTTGCTGTAGAGGGCCTCGATCCGCGACATCCGGCGGTTGTTGCTCGCGGGCAGGATGTAGTCGGCCATGCGGCCGCGAAACGGTGGCACGCTCCATGAGTCCGGGTCGCCCTCGTTGCCGTGCCCGACGTGGAACACCATGCCGAGCGACTCCGTCGTGTAGCCGTGCTTGCTGAAGTACTGCGGCAGGGTGATCGCACCCGGCATCACCTCGCGGAGCTTCTGTTCGCGGTGGTAGAGCCCGGTCGAGGTCGAGTGGGACCCCAGCATCAGGTTGTAGCGCGAGGGACCGTTGGCGGCCTGGTTGCAGTAGGCGAACTCGAAGCGCATCGCGGTGGCGGCGAAGGCGTCGATCTTGGGGGTGGAGGCGGCCGGATCCGCATAGCAGGCCAGCGCCGGCTTGAGGTCGTTGACCATCAGCAGGAGCACGTTCGGCTTGCCGGCGGAACTCGCCGCCAGCGCGCCACCGAGGAAGAGGACAAGCAGGGTTTTCATCGATAGATCCCAGACACTGGCAAATCGATGCTGCGACGGCCAGAGAAACCCGCTGCATCGGGGTCAGCTGCCGCTCCGAGCCGGCCCGAGCCGGCCCGCCCCGTGGCGCGGGCCGGACGGCTCGCCGGCCGGGGCGAGGCCGCGTGCCCCCGGGCGGGGCCCCGGCTCACTCGAGCGAATTGCCCGCGGCGAGCCAGTTGAGGTAGTCCTCGAGGTGGGTGTAGCCGTCGCCGTCGGGATCGAGGGCGCCGTCGGCCGGATCTTCCGGGTCGAGCCCCTTGTCGCGCTCCCATTGGCCGGGCAGGCCGTCGCGGTCGCTGTCCCAGTCGGCCGGGCGGCGGATCTCCGGGTAGTCCTCCCAGCCGCCGACGTCCTCCTGGGAGTCGGGCAGGCCCGGCAGGCCGGTCTTGCTGCCCTTGTAGGTCGTCTCGCCCTCGCGCACCTCGCGGATGACCCGCTTGTCGTGGTCGTCGAGGGTCGGGACGTTGCAGCCGACGTCGGCGAGCACGTTGTCGTAGGCCTGCTTGGCGGTGTGGGTCTCGACGTGGGGCTCGAAGAAGGGCTCGTCAACGGTGACGGGCTCGGGCTGCTCGCCGCGAACGTTCATTCCCTTGAAGCGCCCGCGTGGGCCCTCGGGGCCGGCGATGCCCTCCATGATGTTGCCCTCGACGTAGTACTGCTGCGGGCCGAAGGCGGGGTTCTCGTAGTGGGGGTTCAGGTAGGTCTTCACCTTCGAGGCGGGACCCGGCTTGTAGTAGTTGTTGACGAAGTTGACCTCGCGCGCGCCGCCATCGGTCGTGCGGTGGTGCCAGTTGTAGACCACCATGTTGCGGATATCGAGGCGCCCGGCGTGGCGGTTCGCCTGGTCGACCGCGCCCGCCAGCGACCAGTTGCGTCCGGCGTTGTGGGCCAGGAGGCTGTGGTGGAAGCTGCCGATGTCGCCGCTGATCGAACCGGCGTAGCCGTGGCCGGTTCCCTCGCCGTACTTCTGGTGGCCGGCGACGTTGAGGGCCTCGGAGATGAGATTGCGCTGGAAGGTGATGTTCTTCGCCCCGCGCGAGCTGAAGGCCTCGTCGATGGTCCAGGAAATCGAGCAATGGTCGACGATGCAGTCGTCGCAGCTGGCCAGGCCCATGCCGTCCATGGTTTCGCCGGCGAGGTCACCGAGCCGCAGGCGCATGAAGCGGACGATGGTGTCGCGCCCGCCGAGTCCGCCGAAGGTGTAGTTGCGCAGGCAGATCCCCTTCCCCGGCGCGGTCTGGCCGGCGATGGTGAGGAACTCGTTCTCGCTGCCGAAGACCAGCTTCGACTCGAGGCTGATGAGGCCGGAGACGTCGAACACGACCGTGCGCGGACCCGTCGCCTCGACCGCGGCGCGCAGTGATCCCGGGCCGGAGTCGTTGAGGTTGGTGACGTGCATCACCCTGCCGCCGCGGCCGCCGATGGCAAAGCGGCCCCAGCCCTCGGCGGTGGGAAAGGCGAGTTGGCGGACGCGAAACTGCCAGACGTCACCCGGGGTCACCTGGCCGGCATCATCGACCGAGTCGACCCGCCAGGCGTAGTGCATGAGCGAGTCGTTGGCCACGATGGGCACGCTGCAGCTGCTGCCCCGGACCGTTTCCTGGAACAGCGGGAAGCCGTCGTCCGCGGCGTTCAGCCGACTCTTCGCAACCTCCGGGTCGCGGTCGTAGGCGAGGGTCACGCGGTGGGCGACCGAACTCTCCGAGGGCGTCCACGACAGCGCCACCTTGCCGCTGTCGCCATCGGCGTGGCGCTCCATGTCCGCGGGGGACGGCACGAGCGCCTTGCGGCGCGGATCGGCGACGTCGATGGCGAAGCCGCTCAGGACCACCTGGTCGCCACTTTCGGCGGCGATGCGAATCACGCTCGGCTCGCCCTCGCTGGCCTCGAACTCGAGGTAGGAAGTGGCGATCTCGTCGTTGTGGTGGGCCTCACGGCTCGGCTCGATGCCGGAGACCTTGCGGTCACCCGAGCTCACCGTGAGCGGCTCGCGGCCGCCCATCGAGTGGTGGTAGCCGACGAAGCGATGCGGGCCGGGCTCGAGCCCGTCGATATGGACCTCCATCACCGCGGGCTTGGCCTCCGAGACGACCGCGGCGTCGGTGCCGAGGGTCAGGCCGTGGACCACCAGCCGCTTGTTGCCGCGCAGGCCGAGCTCGCCGTCGCCGGCGGCCTTGAGGGCGACTTTCAGCCCGCCGAAGGATTCCGCGAAGCTCGCCGAGGGCTGCCAGTTCTCCCAACCCGTCGTGCGCATGTCCTTGCGGCCCGAGGAATTGATGTCGACCTGCAGCGGCGCGGCGGCAAGGGGCAGGGCGGCCAGGATGGCGACGGAGGATTTCAGGAGTTGAGGGCGCATGGTCGGTTTCGGGTCAATTGTTTCGCCCGCGCGGGGATTGGCCGCGCCGGGCGGCTTCGCGGTTCGGGTCGCTCGAAGGCGATGGGTTCGGAGACATCATGGAAAGGGGATTCAGTCGAGGGTGTTGCCCGCGGCGAGCCAGTTGAGGTAGTCCTCGAGGTGGGTGTAGCCGTCGCCGTCGGGGTCGAGGGCACCGTCGGACGGGTCCTCCGGGTCGAGCCCCTTGTCGCGCTCCCACTTGCCGGGCAGGCCGTCGCGGTCGCTGTCCCAGTCGGCCGGGCGGCGGATCTCCGGGTAGTCCTCCCAGCCACCGACGTCGTCCTGGTGGTCGGGCAGGCCCGGCAGGCCGTTGCGGCTGCCCTTGTAGGTGAAGGTCCCCTCGCGCACCTCGCGGATGATCCGCTGGTCGTGGTCGTCGAGGACCGGGACGTTGCAGCCGACGTCGGCGAGCACGTTGTCGTAGGCCTCCTCGGCCGTGTGGGTCGTCACGTGGGACTCGAAGAAGGGCTCGGGAACGGTGACCGGGGCCTCCTGGCTGCCCTGGGTCGCGACCCCCTTGAAGGGCCCCTCCGGGCCCTCCGGGCCGCAGACCCCTTCCATGACGTTACCAGCCACATAGTACTGCTGGGGACCGAAGTGGGGATGCTCGAACTGCGGGTTGAGGTAGGTCTTCACCTCCGAGGCCGGGCCCGGCTTGTAGTAGTTGTTGACGAAGTTGACCTCGCGCGCGCCGCCGTCGGTGGTGCGATGACCCCAGTTGTAGACGACCATGTTGCGGATATCGAGCCGGCCGGCGTGGCGGTTCGCCTGGTCGGCGCTGCCGGCCAGCGACCAGTTGCGGCCGGCGTTGTGGGCGAGCAGGTTGTGGTGGAAGCTGCCGACGTCGCCGCCGATCGAGCCGGCGAAGCCGTGGCCGGTCGGGTTGAGCGCCTCGGAGATCAGGCAGCGCTGCAGGGTGATGTTCTTCGCCTGGCGGGAGCTGAAGGCCTCGTCGATGGTCCAGGAGATCGAGCAGTGGTCGAAGATGCAGTGGTCGCTGGCGGCGAGGCCCATGCCGTCGCGGCCGCCCTCGAGGTTGCCGAGGCGCATGCGGACGAAGCGGACGATGGTGTCCTTGCCGCCGATGCCGCCGAAGGTGTGGTTGCGCAGGCAGATTCCCTTCCCCGGCGCGGTCTGCCCGGCCACGGTGAGGAAGGCATTCTCGTCCTTGAAGATGAGCCGCGACTTCAGCGAGATCAGCCCGGAGACGTCGAACACGACCGTGCGGGGGCCCGTCGCCTCGACCGCCTCACGCAGCGAGCCCGGGCCCGAGTCGTCGAGGTTGGTGACGTGGATCACGCGCCCGCCGCGGCCGCCGATGGCGAATCGGCCCCAGCCCTCGGCGCCCGGGAAGGCGGGGTGGCGGACACGGAAGGTCCAGGTGTCGCCGCGGGTCACCTCGCCATTGGCATCGACCGAGTCGACCCGCCAGGCGTGATGGAGCAGCGAGTTGTTCTCCTCGACCGGGACCTCGAGACTGGAGCCCCCGGGCGTGCCCGCGAGCGTGCTGTCGCCGGCCTCACCGAGCAGGCGGCGGGCCTCGGCGGGCGTCGTCGCGGTGGCGAGGTGGACCCGATGGCTCACCACACCGGCTGCGGGCGTCCACGACAGCTTCACCTTGCCGGAATCGCCATCGGCGTGGCGCTCGAGGTCGGCTGGATGGGGCTTGAGCGCGGTCCTGGCGGGGTTGGCGAGGTCGATGGCGAAGCCACTGAGCCAGGCATCCTTGCCGGAGTCGGCGGCGATGGTCACGACCACCGGCTTGCCTTCTTCGGCGACGAAGTCGATGCAGGAGCTGGCCGCCTCGTCGTCGTGGTTCACCTCGCGGGAGGGCGTGAGGCCCTCGACCCTGTCCTCGCCGATGGAAACCGCAAAGCCCCCGGGGTCGTCATCGAGCGCGTGGTGGTAGCCGACGAAGCGGTGGGGCCCGGGGGTCAGGCCCTCGATGACGAGCTCGATGGTGGCCGACTCGCCGCCCGTGGCGACGAGGCCATCGGCGGCGAGGGTGACGCCGCGGACGACGAGCGCCTTGTTTCCCCGGGTGGCGAGCGAACTTCCCGCGCCCGGCCGCAGGGTGACGGCGAGGTCCCCGAATCGGCTGGTCATCGCGTCATCCGACGGCTGCCAATTTTCGCAGCGTTCGGTCCGCATGTCGGCGCGGCCGTTGGCGTTGATGTCGACGCACAGGGGCGTGGCGGCGGCCGGGATGGCCATGAGAAACACGGCGGAAGCCCGGTTCAGCAGTTGAGGGTGCATGACTCGATTGGGTTGTTTGGATTGGCGCAAGCTGGGTGGCCCGGGGATCAGCCCCCTGATGCCCACTGCTTGTAGCGCTTGCGGTAGTCGTAGCCGAAGTAGTCGATCGAGAACTCGTTGCGGACCTTGTACTTCTTGAAGATCTTGATGATGCGTCCGCCGGTCCAGGCGGCCAGCGAGTCCTCGCGGGCCTGCGCGAGGCGGTCCCAGATCACCTTCTTCTCGTCCTCCTTCATCTCGGGAATCATCGCGAGGTAGGCCTTGTAGGTCCGCTCGGCGCCGGGCGAGCGGGTGTACTGGTCGAGCATCCGGTTGGTCGCCTCCTCGCCGACCTCCTCGTGGAGCTTTCGCAGCAGGCCCTGGATCTGCGGGGTGAAGGAGGCATAGATCGGGTCGATGCGCTCGGTCATGACCGCCAGCGCCTTCAGCTCGTCCTTCTCCTTGCCGTCGGCATTGCTGCGCGCCTCGTCCCAGGCCTCCCACGCCGCGTCGAGATCCTCGTCGACCTGCTGGTGCCAGGCCCAGACGCGGCCGAAGTGCTCGCTGACCAATCCGGCGACCTTGGTGGTCTTGTCCTCGTCATCGAGCTTCATGGCGGCAGCCAGCTGGTCGCCCTTGCGTACGACATCGCCGCGGACCTCGTCGGGCAGGTCGGGCGACCACCAGCCGGGATGGTCACCGCGGTCGATCGCCGCCTGGGTGTTCGCCGCGACCACCGCGGCGGATTCGGCGGGGAGGCTGGTGGTGGAGAGGAAAAGGGCGCCGAGCAGAGCGGCGGCGGATGGGATCGGATGAAATTTCGGTTTCATGTCTTGGGTCGGCGAAGGGGTTGGAGGTCTTGGACGATACGTGGTGGGCTGGATGAATGATGCATGCTGACACGGATCATGCGATCGGCGTGGCCGGGAGCCACGGGGCGGATCCGTTTGGAGAAAGGATCAATCCGCGGCGGCCGGCAGGATCTCGTACTCGGCCCCGGCCTCGGTGGCGAAGCCGTGGAGGTTCGCATCGTCGGTCCGCAGCGGGACCGGCTCGCCGTCGCGAATGACCCGCAGCGGCGCGTCGACCCGCAGCAGGCAGTCGCGCCCCTCGGCAGAGTGGATTCTTGCCCGAGTCAGGCGGCCCTCGTTCCAGTCGAGGTCGACGGTGAAGCCGCCCGGCGCCCGCAGGCCCGTCACGCTTCCCTGGGCGATGCTCTCGGGCAGCGCCGGTAGCAGGTGAATCTCGCCACGGCGGGACTGCAGGAAGAACATCGTGGTTCCCATGGCCGCGCCGAAGTTGCCGTCCACCTGGTTCTCGGCCGCCCCGCCGCCCTTGATCGAAAAGGTCAGGTTGTCCGAGTGCGAGGTGCGGAACAGGTTGGAGAGGATCATGAAGGCATGGTCGCCGTCGAACAGGGCGTTGCGCAGGCACATCTTCCAGGCCTGGCTCCACGAGGTGTTGTTGGTGGGGTCCCCCTTCCAGTCGAGGACCACGCGGCAGGCCTCGGCCAGCGTGGGCTCGTGGATCGCGCTGATCTGGTCGTCGGGGAAGAGACCGACGAGGTGCGAGAGGTGGCGGTGCTGGTTCGGCCGGTCGACATCCTCGAGCCACTCCTGCAGCTGGCCGTGGCGGCCGATCTGGTTGGGCGGCAGCTTGGCTCGCTTCGCGGCCAGCATCTCGCGCAGCTCCTCGTCCACGCCGAGGACCCGGCTCGCCTCGATGACCCGGCTGAACAAGGCGCGGATCAGCTGGCAGTCCATGGTGGTTCCGGCCACCAGCTCGCCGTCGTCGCCCAGCGCCGGGTTCGGCAGCTCGGGCGAGTGGCTCGGGTTGGTGACCAGGTAGCGGCCCCACTGCGGGTTCGCTTCAGTCGGCTCACGGGGGTCCATGACCAGGAAGTCGGCGAAGAAGCGCGCGGCCCCCTTCATCAGCGGGTAGACCTCGCGGAGGTAATCCTCGTCCTGGGTGTAGGCGTAGTGATCCCAGAGGTGCAGCGAGAGCCAGGCCCCGCCGGTGGGCCACATCCCGCCCGGGCTGTTGATCGGAGCCGCGCCGCGCCACAGGTCGGTGTTGTGGTGGACCATCCAGCCACCCGCGCCGTAGTGCTCGCGGGCGGCCGTGGCGCCCGACTTCGAGAGGTCCTTGACGAGGTCGACCATCGGCCGGAAGCACTCCGGCAGGTTGGCGACCTCGACCGCCCAGTAGTTCATCTCCTGGTTGATGTTGAGGGTCATCTTGCTCTCCCAGGCGGGGTCGAACTCGTCGTTCCACTTGCCCTGCAGGTTGAGCGGCTGGGAGCCCGCCCGCGAACCGGCGATGTAGAGGTAGCGGGCCATCTGGAAGTTCAGCGCCACCAGCGAAAGGTCTTCGGCCAGGGCGTCCGGACCGCTCACCGCCTCGAGGCGCTGCGCGGTCTCCAGCGAGTCCCTGCCCCCGCCGAGGTCGATCTCGACGCGCTGGAACAGCGGCTGGTAGTCGGCGAGGTGGGCGGCCCGCAGGGCGGCGTGATCCTTCGCGGCGGCGGCCTCGAGAGTGGCATCGGCAAGCTTGGCGGGATCGGCCTCCAAGCTGGCATAGTTCTCGACGTTCGAGGCGGCGGCCAGGACCACGGTGACGGAATCAGCCCCGCGGATCGCCAGGCTGCTGCCTTCCGCCTGCAGCTTGCCACCCTCGGCAACGACCCGGGCGCGGGCGCGGAAGCGCACCCGGCTCTCGTCCTGACGGGTCGGCCGCGGGTCATCCTTCACCTTGGCGTCGAGGATGAGGTCGGCGCCGTCGACCCGCGGCTCGTTCTCCGGATGGCGGGTGTCGAGGCTGGCATCGACGTCGATCGATCCCGGCTCGCTCGCCGTCAGTCGCACCACGATCACCCGGTCCGGGTGGCTGGCGAAGCACTCGCGGGTGAAGGTCACCCCGTCGAGCTCGTAGCGCACCGTGGCAATCGCCGTCTCGAGGTCCAGCGTGCGGCGGTAGTCCTCCACCTGGTCGTGGTCGAAGCCGAGCCGCAGATTGGCGGTCGGCTGGTACGGGCTTTGCCGTAATGGGATCGACATGAAGTGGTCGCCCGCCACCTCTTCGTAGGCGGCATGCCCCTCGCCATCCCAGATGAGCTCGCGGATCCGCGCGAGGTGGTCGGCGGCGCCGGGATGGGTGTAGTCATTCGGCTGCCCGGCCCAGACGGTGTCCTCGTTGAACTGGATGAGCTCCTCGCCGATACCGCCGAAAACCATCGCCGCCAGCTTGCCGTTGCCGATCGGGTAGGCCTCGTTCGAGGTCTGGCTGCCGTGAGGCGCCGGCGAGCTGGAGAACAGCTCGAGGGCCGGCGGCTCGGCAGCGAGGGATCCGAGGATCCCGGCCAGGAGCACGGCGGCTCCCGGCAAGCGGATGGTTCCGGTGGTTCGACGGTCGATCATGGTGCCTGAGGGGTCGATGGTTCGAATTTCAGCTGGTAGACCTCGACCTCGGGATTCCACGGCAGCGTGACTTGAAGTTCCTCTTCCACCACCTCGACGTCGGCAGCCTCGAAGCCGGGATCGACCCGGTTGCCGGTGCCGTCGTCGACGGCAATCACGAGGTCGAGCTCGACCTCGTCCGCGGCATCGCGGGTGAGCCCGCCGGGGCCGCTGAGTACCAGGTCCCGCAGGGCTCCCGCGGTGAACAGGCCGAGGCCCCCGGCGTTGTCGATGAGCATCTGCTGCAGGGCCGTCGAGTCGACACCGGGGTCAAAGCCCATCGACGCCAGGGCGACCTCGGTCGCGTCGGGAATCTCGTCGTTGTCGGCGTCGGTCGGGTCGACCACCGGCAGCGGCGGCCCGGCGGCGAGCGGAACATCGATGGCCTCGAAGCGCAGGAACAGGCGCTCGGCGGAGCGATTGAGCGAGAAGTCGAAGGTGTTGGCATTGCGCCCGACCGTCGCGTCGGTCTCCAGGTCCACCCCGTCCCAGCCCATCAGGCTCTGGGTCTCGAGGAGGCCCACGCGGATCACCGGGTCGCCACCTCCGGCGGCCAGCTCGACGATCGGCTCGCCGGCGACCGACCGGCGCAGCTGCTCGGGAGTGAAGAGACCCAGCGGTGGCGCGTTTTCGACGAGCAGGGCGAGCCAAGCGGTGGAGTCGACGAGCGGGTCGAGGCCCATCGAGGCGAGGTTCTCTTCCACCTGGTCGCTGATGCCGTCGCCGTCGGTGTCGGGCTCGCCCTCGAAGGGGGTCCCGGGAGCGACCACGTACTCCGCCCCGGCGGCGCCTTCGAACTCGTAAACGTCATCGCCGGTCTCCGGTGCCGGGACGAGCGTGCCGTCGAGGCGGACATTGACCGGAACCGCGGAGCGGACCTTGCATGCACCCCCGACCACCGGCCGGACCTTCGCCTCGGTGAGCGCGCCACCGCTCCAGCTGATGTCGACCTCATGGCCGCCGCGGGCCTTCAGGCCGGTGATGCTGCCATCCGGGACCAGCGCGGGAAGCGCGGGAAGCAGCTCGATCTCGCCGCGGTCGCTCTGCAGGAACAACTGGGCGATGCCCATCGCCGCACCCATGTTGCCGTCGATCTGGTTCTCATTGCCCTTGCGGGAAAAGGTCATGTTGTCGGTGTGCGACTTCGCAAAGATGTTCGCGAGCACGCCGAAGGCGACGTCGCCATCGCCCAATGCGGTCCACAGGTTCATCTTCCAGGCCTGGCTCCAGGCGGTGTTGTTGGTGGCGTTGCCCTTCCAGCCGAGAACGACCTCGACGGCATCGGCCAGTGCCGGGGTGTGCTGGGGGGTGATCTCGTCACCGGGGAACATGGCCACCAGATGCGAGAGGTGGCGGTGCTGGTTGCCGGGCTCGTCGACGTCCTCGAGCCACTCCTGGAGCTGGCCGTTGCTGCCGATCTGGTTCGGCGGCAGCAGGTCGCGGTTCGTTTCCCAGGTGGCCCGGAGCCCGGCATCCACACCGCGCAGGGTGCTCGCCTCGATCACCTGGTTGTAGAGACCGCGGATCAACTGGCTGTCCATGGTGATGCCCGCGACGATCTCGCCGTCGTCGCCGAGGTCCGGCTGCGGCTGCTCCGGCGAGTGGCTCGGGTTGGTGAGGAGATACTGCCCCCACTGCGGGTTGGTTCCGGTCGGCGCGCGCGGGTCCATGACCAGGAAGTCATCGAAGAACTCGGCGGCTCCCTTCATCAGCGGGTAGACCTCGTCGAGCACCGCGGGGTCCTGGCTGTACTGGTAGTGCCACCACAGGTGCATGCTGAGCCAGGCACCGCCCGAGGGCCACAAGCCGCCGGGGTTGTTGATCGGCGCGGCGCCGCGCCACAGGTCGGTGTTGTGGTGGACCATCCAGCCGTCGGCGCCGTAGTGCGTGGCGGCCACCGTCGCGCCGGAGTCGCTGAGGTCGTGCACCAAGTCGACCATCGGCACGTGGCACTCGCCGAGGTTGCCCACCTCGGCGATCCAGTAGTTCATCTCCTGGTTGATGTTGAGGGTCATCTTGCTCTCCCACGATGGGTTCACCTCGTTGTTCCACTTTCCCTGCAGGGTCAGCGGCTGGGACCCGGGACGCGACCCGGAGATCATCAGGTAGCGGCCCATCTGGAAGTTCAGCGCGACAAGCTGGAGGTCGTTGGCCAGGGAGGCCGCGCGGGCCTCCTGGGTGTTGGCGCCCACGTCGATCGCCTCGAGCCGCTGGTCGATGGGCAGGTTCGAGCGCGTGGTGCTGCCGAGGTCGATGGTGACCCGCTCGAAGAGTTCCTGGTAGTCCGCCAGCTGGTCGGCACGGATCTGGGCGTAGGTCTTGTCGTCAGCGGCATCGAGGGTGGCCAGCACGCGGGTCTCGGGGTCGGCCGAGAGGTCGTCAAAGCGGACGAAGTTCGACGCCACGCCGAGCAGGAGCGTCACCGAGTCGGCATTGGAGACGGTGACCGAACTGCTGCCCGGGCTCACCGTGCCGCCCTCGTTCAGAATCCGGACGCGGCTCTGGAAATGGATGTCACTCGTTTGCTGGCGGCGGGAGTCGATGTCGACGTTGACCTGGGCATCGAGCACCAGGTCGGTGCCCTCGACCGACTCCGTGCTGCGGGTGTGGACGGTGTCGAAGGAGTAGGTGAAGCTGACCGATCCGGGCTCGCTGGCGGTCAACCGGACCACGATGACCTGGTCCGGATAGCTGGCGAAGACCTCGCGGGTGTAGTCGACCCCGCCGGAGCGGTACTCGACCCGCGCGGTGGCGGTGGTGAGGTCGAGGCTGCGACGGTAGTTGCTCACCGAACCGTGGCCGGTGTCGAGCAGCAGGTTGCCGGCCGGGTTGTACGGGCTCTGGCGGAGCGGCACCGACATGAAGTTGTCCCTGGCCGCGAGGTTGTAGGCGTTCTCGCCCTCGCCGTTCCAGACGTAGCCGCGGATGTCATCGAGCCAGTCGACCGCGCCCGGGTGGGAGTAGTCGTTGATGGTGCCGGCCCAGACGGTGTCCTCGTTGAACTGGATGATCTCGTCCCCGGCGTCGCCGTAGACCATCGCGGCCAGCTTGCCGTTGCCGACCGGGAAGGCCTCGTTGGAGGTCTGGCTGGAGTAGCCCGCCGGCGAGTCGGAGAAGATCTCCAGCGGTCCGGGGACGGCGAAGAGGGGGGCGGCCGCCACCGACAGGACTGCAAGCGACAAGGGGGTCGGTTTCATCGGATGGACGTGCGGATGGGTCCGCGTGTCCCGGCCCGCGGGCGGGCCCGGGAGGCGTGGTCCGCGGCGGGACACCGGGCGCTGGCGCTGCCCCGCCGGCCCGCCGCGGCGGAGCTCAGCCGCTGATCGTGTCGATGTTGTTGTCGAGGTCGCGGTAGTCGATGAACTCGTTCGGGTCGGTGCCGTTGAGCCACTCCTCGACGTTGGTGTAGCCATCCTCGTCGGGATCCGCGGCCCCGTCGGTGGCCTTGCCCGGATCGAGCCCGTGCTCCTTTTCCCAGGGGTCGGGCATGCCGTCGCCGTCGGTGTCGGCCGGCACCTTGGCCGGGTCGAACTTCAGCTCGGGGAAGCCGCCGACCTCCTCGGGATCGCGCAGGATCCCGTCGCCCTCTGGCTTGCCGCTGCGGACGATCCCGATGACCCGCTGGTCGACCGGGTCGCGCTTCGGCAGGGTGGCGCCGCACTTGGCGAGCACCGACTCGTAGGCCTCCTGGGCGGACTGCTGGTTCACCGGCCAGCCCTCGAAGGGGGTGTGGACGCGGGCCTTCTCGACCGGGCCGCGCATGCCCTTCCAGTTGTCCTCGGTGACCTCCGGGGAGTTCGCCATGATGTTGCCGGCGACGTACCACTTGCCCGGTCGGTCGCTCGCCTCGGGATACCAGCTACCATTCTTGCCGTAGCCGCCGGGCGAGAACATCCGCCGCGACTCGATGCGGGCGATCACGCCCTCCATGTCGTCGTTTGTGGCGGGACCGGACTTGTAGTAGTTGCTGATCACGTTGATCATCGAGGTCTCGTCGCCGCCGTCCATGGTGCGGTGACCCCAGTTGAAGATCACGTTGTTGCGGTAGTCGAACTCGCCGGACATGCCGATCGAGGGATTCCGCCCCGTGTTGCAGGCGAACAGGTTGTGGTGGAAGGTCGCATCCTCGCCACCCCAGGTGCCGCCGAACTCGTGGCCCGGCCCGAGGGCCTCGCTCGAGATCACCCACTGGATGGTGAGGTTCTTGGCGGGAAGCTTCTCGCGCTCGTACTGCGGGGTGTCCGGCCTCATGTGGCGGTAAAGCGAGATCCCCTCGTCGCGTCCCCAGCTGACCGAGCAGTGGTCGACCACGATCTGGCTCTCGGGGTTTCCCCCGATGTTGTCGGAGCCCTGCCCGCCCTGGGGATCGCCGCGGCGCACCCGCAGGTGGCGCAGGATCACCTCGCGGGTGTTGATGTTCAGCGACCCGCCGGCGATGCAGATGCCGTCACCGGGCGCACTCTGGCCGGCGATGGTGATGTAGGGCGAATTGATGTCGAGGTTGCGCTCGAGGCGGATGGTCCCGGCGACGCGGAAGACGACGATTCTCGGGCCCTGCGCCTCGATGGCGGCGCGCAGGCTGCCCTCGCCGCTGTCGTCGAGGTTGGTGACCGCGATCACCTTCCCGCCGCGTCCGCCGACGGTGAACATGCCGCCGCCCCAGGCCCCGGGAAAGGCGGGCACGAACTTGGGCAGGGCCGGCGGCAGCGGCGGGATCTGCGGCTCGACGGGGGCGGCGGTGGCGTTTCCGGCGAGCCCGATCAGGGCGAGGGGAAGGAAATGGGCTGGGTTCTTGGGTTTCATGGGTTCGAGCAAAAGAGCTGCAATGCTAGCAACCTAGTGACGTGAGGCAGCGCCCGGGTCTGTCAGTCCTCCCGGTGACTTATGTCATCGCGGGGCCGGCCTCCGCTTCAATCGGTGCTGACGCAGGTGGTCCTTAAAGCGCCGCCGGCCCTGGCCCATAGAATCCCCCTGGAAATGCCGCCCAGCGCCGGGCATCCCAACCAAAGCGCGCGGACTTCCGGATCAACGCCGGCGCCGGGCGCGCGGAGGGATCCGCGCCGCCGGCCACCTGGCGGAGCCGGCGAATTCCCCACAACGAACCCATCCCAGCACGTGTCCCTCGGCCCCCTCGATCTCGGCATCATCCTGCTCTACGGGCTCGTCATCGCCGGGATGAGCATCTTCGTCTCCCGCCGGCACAAGACCACGAGCGACTACTTCATCGCCGGGCGCTCGATGCCCGCCTGGGCGGTCGCCATGACCCTGATGGCGACGATCATCGGCAGCAGCACGATCGTCGGCCTGCCCGGAACGGTCTACCAGAAGGGGCTCATCCTGCTCCTCGGCCACCTCACCCTGCCGGTGGTCCTGATCATCGTCGCCCACACCATTGTTCCCTTCTACCGCCGGGTCGTGAAGATGTCGGCCTACGAGTACCTCGCGGTCCGCTTCGGCTCCGCCGGCAAGGTCTACGCCTCCTTCGGCTTCCTCGCCGACCGCATCTTCGACCTCGGGGTCACCCTCGTCTTCACCGCCGTGGCGGTGCAGGTGATGACCGGGTGGGAAATGCTGCCCCTGATCCTGGGGATCGGGCTGTTCACGGTGGTCTACACGATGATCGGCGGGATGACGGCGGTGGTCTGGACCAGCGTGCTGCAGGGCGGCATCTTCGTCGGCGCGGCCATCCTCATCGTCCTCAAGCTGCTCTTCGCCAGCGAGGCGGGGCCACCCGGCGCGGTGGTCTCGGCGGCCTGGGAGGGCGGCAAGTTCCAGCTGGGTGACTTCAGCCTGTCGCTCGAGTCGCTGACCTCGCCGGAGATGACGACGCAGTGGCTCTTCCTGCTGGCCTTCATCATCAACTGGGGGCGCCGCTACGTCTCCGACCAGCACATGGTCCAGCGCTACCTCATCGCCCGGACCGACCGCCAGGCGAGCCAGGGTGCGCTGTGGAACGCGCTGCTCTGCGTTCCGGTCTGGACGGTGTTCATGTTCATCGGCGCCTGCCTGTGGGGCTACTACCAGCTGACCGGCGGCACGCCCCCGGAGAAGGCCGACGACGTGGTCCCCTTCTTCATCGTCCAGGAAATGCCGACCGGGGTCGTCGGTCTGATCCTCGCCGCCATCCTCGCCGCCTCGATGTCCTCGATCAGCGCCGACCTCAACAGCGTGGCCACGGTGATGACCAACGACTACCTCGCCTGGTTCTTCCCGCGCATGACCGATCGCGCGAAGCTCCTGGCCGGCCGCCTGATGGTCGTCCTGGCCGGAGCCCTGGCAGCCGGGGTGGGGATCTTCATGGTCCCGGACAAGGGCATGGCGTCGGTGATGGAACGCGCGGTGACCATCGCGGCGATCCTCTCCGCGGGAACCCTCGGGCTGTTCCTGCTGGGTTTCCTCACCCGCCGCGCCACCCGCACCGGGTGCTACGCCGGGATCGCCGCCTGCATCCTGTTCACCGCCTGGGGGCTGCTCACCACCGGGGGCGACCAGCGCATCCTCGACCTCGGGATCAACTTCACCTGGAACCCGATCCTCATCGGCGTGCTCGGCCACGTCGTCCTCTTCGGCGTCGGCTACCTCGTCAGCCTGGCCGCCGGCGGCTACCGCCCCGACAACATCGACCAGTACACCTTCCGTCGCGCGCGGGTGGTCGAGGATGCCGACTGAGGCACCCCGCCGGCCCCCTCCACCACCTCCCACCCGACCTCACCCAGCCCATGAGCAACGTCCTTCCGCCCCTCACCCTGCTGCAGCCGCCGACCCTTGCCTTCGGCGCCGGCGTGCGCGGCCAGTGCGCCGACTACCTCAGCCGTGTCGGCACCAAGAGCGTGCTGCTCGTCACCACCGTCTCGATCTCCCCACTCGTCGACCCGCTGGTGGAGCAGCTGCGCGCCGCGGGGATCACGGTGGAGACCGTCGACGACGTCCCGCCCGAGCCCGCGCTGTCGTATTTCAATCCCTGCCTGGCCAGGCTCGATGCCGCCGACTTCGACACGGTGATCGGGCTCGGTGGCGGCAGCGTGCTCGACGTGGCCAAGCTGCTCGCCGCCTTCGCCGGGCGCGACCAGGCGATCGGCGCGACCTTCGGCATCGGCCTGCTCGGCGGCCGCGCCAAGCGGCTCGTCTGCCTGCCGACCACCGCGGGCACCGGCAGCGAGGTCTCGCCCAACGCGATCCTCCTCGACGACGCCGACGAACTGAAGAAGGGGGTGGTCAGCCCGTGGCTGGTGCCGGACGCCGCCTTCGTCGACCCCGAGCTCACCCTTTCCCTGCCGCCCGCGATCACCGCGGCGACGGGCATCGACGCGCTGGTCCACTGCATCGAGGCCTACGCCAACCTCCACGCCCATCCGGTCGTCGACCTCTACGCGCTCGAGGGCATCCGCCGCATCGGCGGGAGGATGCACCGCGCGGTCACCCGGGGCGACGACCTCGCGGCGCGCAGCGAGGTGATGCTCGGCGCGCTCTACGGCGGATTCTGCCTCGGCCCGGTCAACACCGCCGCGGTGCACGCGCTGTCCTACCCGCTCGGCGGCCGCTTCCACATCGCCCACGGCGTGGCCAACTCGCTGCTGCTGCCGCATGTCCTGCGCTTCAACGCCCCGGCGGCCCCGACGCGCTACGCCGAGGTCGCCCGTGCGCTCGGTGTCGAGGGAGCTGGCGATGATTCCGAAGTGGCGGAGCGCGGGGTCGAACTGCTCGCCCGGCTGTCGCGCGACTGCGGCATCCCGCAGACGCTCTCCGAGATCGGCATCCCGCGCGACGCGATCCCCTCGATGGCGGCCTCCGCCATGCAGGTGACCCGGCTGCTGAAGAACAACCCCCGCGAGGTCACCGAAGAGGACGCGGTGGCGATCTACGAGGCCGCCTACTGACATGATTCAAAACCGCGAGTCGACGCCAATGGACGCGAATGCGAGTCTGGTAGCGATCGGCTCGGGCAGCCGGATTCGTTCTCGCGCAACCTGAGGCCATCCAATCCGCCCACAGCCCGGGAATTCGCGTCCATTCGCGTCCATTCGCGGTTCCCTTCCCCACTCCATGATGAACGCATCCACAAAACCCGGCGGCGCGGTGGTGCCGCTCGTGACCCCCTGCCTGGCGGACGGCCGGCTCGACCCCGCCGCCGTCGACCGGCTGGTCGAATCGCAGGCCTCCGGCGGCGTCGAGGGCGTCCTCGTCCTCGGCACCACCGGCGAGGGCCCGAGCGTCCCGGCCGCCCTGCACCGCCCGCTGATCGAGCGCGCCGCGGCCGCCGCGGCCGGCCGGCTGCGCGTCTACGCCAACGTCGCGGGCACCTGCCTGGCCGACGCCGTCGCCGCCGGCAACGACTACCTCGACGCGGGCGCCGACGCCGTGGCACTGCTTCCGCCGTACTACTATCCCTCGCGCGACGAGGAACTGGCCGGCTGGTTTAGCGCCCTGCTCGACGGGATCGGCGGGCCCGCGGTGATCTACAACATCCCGGCGACCACCGGGGTCTCGATCCCGCTGGACGTGGTCGGCGGCCTGGTCGACCACCCGCGCCTCGTCGCCATCAAGGACTCGGAGAAGGACGAGGCACGGCACACCGAGCTGCTGCGGCGCTTCGGTGGGCGCGACGACTTCTCGGTCTTCATCGGGGTGGGCGCGCTGATGGCGCACGGGCTGAAGCTCGGAGCCGACGGCATCGTGCCGAGCTCCGGCAACCTGATCCCGGCCGAGTGCCAGCGGCAGGTCGAGGCGGCGCGGCGCGGCGACTGGGAGGCGGTCGACGCCAGCGCCACACGCCAGGCCGAGGTGGCCGCGGCCTACCAGAATGGCCGTACTTTGGGCCAGTCGCTGGCCGCCCTCAAGGGGCTGGCGCAGCAGCTCGGCCTGTGCGGTCCCGATGTCTTCCCGCCGCTGCTGCGGCTGCCCGACGACGAGCTCGCCGCCCTCGGCGAGGAAGCCAAGCGCCTGAAGCTGCCATGAAGCCCGTCCTCGCCCTGACCATGGGGGACCCGGCCGGCGTCGGCCCGGAGCTGTGCCTGCGCGCCCTCGCCGAACCCGCGGTGCTCGACTCCTGCGTGCCGGTCCTGTTCGGCGACGCCGGCGTGCTCGCCCGGCTCACCGGGACCGGGGGCCCCGACCTGCCGGCCGCCCGCTTCGAGCGGGTCACCCCGGAGGCCTTCCTCGCCGCGCCGCCGGCGGACCGGCCGACGCTGGTCAACTGCGCCGCGGTCGATGCCGCCGCCATCGCCCCCGGCGAGGTCTCCGCGGCCTGCGGCAAGGCCGGCTACGTCTACATCGAGAAGGCCATCGGCGCGGCCCTGGAGGGCAAGGTCGCCGGCGTGGTCACCGCGCCGATCCACAAGGAGGCGCTGCGGCTTTCCGGCGTCGACCACCCCGGCCACACCGAGATCTTCACCGCACTGACCGGGGCGCCGCGCAGCTGCATGATGCTCTACTCGGACAAGATCACGGTGAGCATGGCGACCACCCACATCGGCTTCCACGAGGTGCCCGGGCGGTTGTCGGTCGAGCGCATCCTCGACGTCACCGAGCTCACCGCGGAGGCGATGGGCCGCCTGCTCGGGCGTCCGGCCCGCATCGGCGTGCTCGGCCTGAACCCGCACGCCGGCGAGCACGGCCTGTTCGGCCAGGGCGAGGAGGAGGCGCTGGTGGCCCCGGCGGTGGCGGAGGCCCGCTCGCGCGGCATCGATGCCAGCGGCCCGCTGGTCCCGGACGCCGCCTTCACCAGCGGGGTGCGGGCGAACTTCGACGCCTTCGTCTGCCTCTACCACGACCAGGGCCACATCCCCTTCAAGATGCTCGCCTTCGACACCGGCGTGAACACCACCCTCGGCCTGCCGATCATCCGCACCTCGGTCGACCACGGCACCGCCTTCGATATCGCTTGGCAAGGCCGGGCATCGGCGACGAGTCTCTACTCGGCCATCGAGGTCGCCGCCCGGCTCGCGTCGGGGGGCGCACCGCCGTCGGATTCACCATCATGATCGGGGTCATCGCAGACGATCTCACCGGCGCCGCCGAAATCGGCGCCGTGGGGGCACGGCTCGGCATGAGGGCCGAGCTCCTGCTCGATGGCGATCCCTCGGCCGACGCCGACCTCGTCTGCCTCGACACCGACACCCGCCTGGAGGGCGCGGACGAAGCTGCGCAGCGCACCCGGCACGCCGCCGCCCGGCTCGTGGCCTGCGGCGCCGAGTCGATCTACAAGAAGACCGACTCCCTGCTGCGCGGCAGCCCGGCCGCCGAGATTTCCGCGATGCTCGACCAGCTTGGCGCCCCGGCCGCGCTTCTGGTTCCCGCCAACCCCGCGCTCGGGCGGACGATCGTCAGTGGCCGCTACCTGGTCGGCGACCGCCCGATCCACGAGTCCGAGTTCGCCATGGACCCGAGTCATCCCCGCGCCAGCGACGTGGTGACGGCCCTGGCGGGCGAGGGTGGCACCCAACGGGTCCACTTCCGCGCCCCCGGCGATCCCATGCCCGGATCGGGGATCATCATCGGCGGCGCCGCCGACAAGGAGGACCTCCACCACTGGGCCACGACGCATCCGGACGACTGGTTGATGGCCGGAGCCGCGGGGTTCTTCGAGGCGCTCCACTGCGGGCGATGGCAAGGGCGGCCGCAGCACGGAGAGGATTCCGCCCCGCTGCCCCCCGGCGAGCTCTTCGTCTGCGGCAGCACCAGCGACGCGGCCCACGCCTTCATCGCCGCCCAGCGCTCCGCCGGACGGCCCGTGCTGGCGCTGCCGGAAGCGCTCGCCGAGTCGGGGAAGATTTCGCCCGAGGAGTCCGCCGAGCTTGCCCGCAGGACCGCGGCTGAAATCGGGACGGGGGGTCGGGTGATCCTCCAGATCGGCTTGCCACGGGTTGCCGATCCCGCGCTTTCCGTCCGGCTTCCCGGGATCCTCGCGGCGGTGGCCGCCGAGGCGCTCGCGCTGCAGCCCGTCGGCCAGGTCTTCGCCGAGGGCGGGGCGACCGCGGTGGCGCTGGCCCGGCAAATGGGCTGGAACCGACTGCAGGTGCTGGCCGAGCGGGCCCCCGGAGTGGCCGTGCTGGCCCCCGCCGAGGACCCGAGCGTCCGCTTCACCATCAAGCCGGGGAGCTATTCCTGGCCGGAGGAGGTCATCCGCAGCCACGGCTGAAACCGGGCGAAGCGTTCACCCACATACCCCGGAAGTGGGAGCCCCGCGGCATGGGTCGAGGGGGCGGGGCCTGGCAGGGTCGAAGAAAATGTCGGCGTTGACGGCATCGACGCTCGCGATCCCCGTCACGGGTGGGTTTCACGTATTGACCCGCGCTTCACCCGCGCCTCTCTTCCATCGGGGGCGGTGTTCCACCTGCCTGCTGCCGGCCCCGTTCTGCTGCCGACCCCATTCCCAAACCCATGTCTCCGATCACCCTGACCACCCGTCTGCTTCCTCTCTTCGCGACCCTCGTCGCGCTCCCCGTCGCCGCCGCCGGCCTGCGGGTCGACATCAACAACAACGCCCGGCCGCTCGGCGAGGGCCAGGACCCGAGCTTCACGCCCTGGTCGGAGGACTACATCTGGTTCCCCGGCGGCGACAGCACCAGCCAGACCTTCGACGGCGTCACGGTCACCTTCACGCGGGTCGGAGGCGTCGGCAGCGCGCTGCGCCCGAGCTACTGGAAGGCGGGGGTGCAGAGCACCGAGTTCGACGTCCGGCTGACCGGCGACGGCATCATGGTCGATGACGGCGACGCCGGCGCGCAGATCGAGATGCGCATCGCCGGGCTGACCCCCGGCGAGCACAGCGTGCTGCTCTACCTCAACAACTGGGACGGCGGCACCAGCCTGCCGGCGGCGCCATTGGACATCTCGGTCGACGGATCCCCGGTGATCAACGACCTCGCCCCGAGCAACCGGGTGGAGAACAACGCCGACGCCACCACCGCCTACCTCGAGTTCACCGCCAGCTCCGGAACCGACGTCGTCATCCTGGTCGCCGCCGAGCTCGGCGGCAGCTACACCACCCGCAACGTCCGCATCAACGGCTTCGAGATCGACACCGAGAACACCGACGACCTGGCCACCAGCCCGGTGCCGGCCGACGGCGACATCCACGCCGACGTCGACACCGGCTCGACCACGCTGCAGTGGACCGCGGCGGCCTCCGGTGCCGACTCGCACGACGTCTACTTCGGCACCGACGAGGCCGCCGTCGAGGCCGCCACCCCCGCCTCGCCCGAGTTCATGGGCAACCAGGCCGGGACCAGCCACCCGGTCAGCGGGCTGGACAGCTTCCAGCCGTATTTCTGGCGCATCGACCAGGTCAGCGGCGCCACCACCACCAAGGGCAACGTGTGGTCGTTCCGGCCGCGCCGGCTCGCCTTCCCCGGCGCCGAGGGCTACGGCCGCTTCGCCCAGGGCGGCCGCGGCGGCGCCGTCGTCAAGGTGACCAACCTCAACGACAGCGGTCCGGGCAGCCTGCGCGACGCGGTCAAGGGCGACCACGGCCCGCGCACCGTCATCTTCGACGTCTCCGGGCTGATCACGCTGAACAGCGACATCATCATCAACGGCGACGACCCGCCCATCACCATCGCGGGCCAGACCGCCCCCGGAAAGGGGATCTGCATCAAGCGCGAGCAGTTCGCCATGAGCGGCGCGGAGGACATCGTCATGCGCTTCGTCCGCGGCCTGGTCGGCAAGGAGAGCGGTGCCACCCAGAACGCCACCGGCATGGCCGGGGTGAACCACTGCATCATGGACCACTGCTCGTTCGGCTGGGGCATCGACGAGGGACTGAGCACCCGCGGCGCCTTCAACGTCACCTTCCAGCGCTGCTCGCTGTCCGAGGCACTCAACATCGCCGGGCACAGCAACTACGGTGCCGGCACCCGCCACGGCTATGCCGCCAGCGTCGGCGGCGACATCGCCAGCCTGCACCACAACCTGCTCGCCCACAACGAGGGCCGCAACTGGAGCCTGGCCGGCGGACTCGACGGCGACGGCTTCTACGCCGGCCGCCTCGATATCTTCAACAACGTCGTCTACAACTGGCGCGGCCGCACCACCGACGGCGGCGCGCACGAGGTCAACTTCGTCAACAACTACTACAAGCGCGGCCCGGTCGGGGGCATCACCACCCTCCTCAACCCGCAGTACGGCGGATTCCCCGGCACCCAGCAGTACTACATGGCCGGCAACGTCCTCCAGGACGGCGCCAGCCTCCAGACCAACCAGTCGGCCCTGCTCGACGTCGGCACCGAGAACGGCGGCACCCTGCCGCAGGACTCCAGCCCGCCCTACAGCGCCACGGTCGGCGCGCCCTTCTTCCCCTCGCACGCCACCATCCACAGCGCCACCAACGCCTACAAGCAGGTGCTTTCCGACGTCGGCTGCAACCTGCCGATGGTCGACGACCGCGACGCCCGCATCATCGGCGAGACCCTCGCCGGAAGCCACACCCACAGCGGCAGCGTGAGCGGCGACCCGGGCCTGCCGGACACCACCGCCGACGTCGGCGGCTGGGAGGACTACGGCAACGAGGTCCGCGCCGCCAACTGGGACAGCGACGACGACGGCATGCCCGACTGGTGGGAGGTGATCCACGGCTTCAACCCGGCATCGGCCGCCGGTGACTTCTCCGAGAGCAACGGCGACCAGGACGGCGACCAGTACACCAACCTCGAGGAGTACCTCAACTGGATGGCCGTGCCCCACGTCGACTGCAACCACGACGGCACGGTCGACGTCGACCTCAGCGCCCTGAGCCGCGGCTACACCGCCAGCCCGGGCTTCGTCGTCAACAACGTGGTCAACGGGACGGTTTCCCTGATCGGCGGCGACACCGCCCGCTTCACCCCCACGACCAGCGCCAACGCGCTCGGCAAGTTCGAGTTCACGGTCACCGACTCGGCGGGCGACTCGATGACCCGCGAGGTGGGCGTCCGGATCATCGGCTCCGGCTCGACCCCGCTGGCGCCGCCGGCCCCGGCGGACCTCGTCGCCACGCCGGGCGACGGCAGCGTGTCGCTCGTTTGGTCGCCCTCCGCCGGCGCCGACGACTACCGGGTGAAGCGCTCGACGACCGACGGCAGCGGATATGCGACCATCGCCTCGCCGGCCACGACCAGCTTTGCCGACACCACGGTGAGCAACGGCACCACCTACTACTACATCGTCACCGCGGTGAACACCGGCGGCGAGAGCCCGGACTCGGCGCAGGCTGTTGCCACCCCCAGCGGACCGGGGTCCTCCGATCCGGTCACCCTGCAGGTGGAGGAGGCCGACTCGCTGGGTGGCGGTGTCTCGACCGAGACCGAGCACGGCGGCAATGGCAGCGGCTACGTCAACTTCCCGACCAGCGGCGGCTTCGCCGAGTTCCAGAACGTCGACGGCGGCCCCGGCGGCACGGGCACCCTGACCGTGCGCTTCGCCCTGGGCAACGACGCGCGCAGCGGCCTGCTGGTCGTCAATGGCAACAGCGAGCCGATCACCTTCCCGGGCACCGGCGCGTGGAACAACTGGCAGACCCTGGACGTCCCCGTCACCCTCAACCCCGGCGCGGTCAACACGATCCGCTTCGAGACCAATGGCGAGGACCTCGCCAACCTCGACGAGATCACCATCCAGCCGGCCCTCGCCGCGGTCGAGGTGAGCATCACCGCGAGCGACGACTCGGCCGGCGAGTTCGGCGCCGACCAGGCGCTCGAGTTCAGCGTCACCCGCAGCGGCAGCACAACGGCTGCGCTGGTTGTGCCGTTGGTCGCCGGAGGCTCCGCCACGGCCGGCGAGGACTACTCCGGCTTCACCGGCAGCGTCGAGATCCCCGCCGGCCAGGCCTCGGCCCCGGTGGCCCTGACCGTGCTGGCCGACGCGCTCGCCGAGGGCAGCGAGACGGTCCAGCTGAGCCTCGGCGCGAGCGGCGAGTTCACCGCCGGCACGCCGTCCACCGCCAGCGCCACCATCCTCGACAAGCCCTCGCAGGACGAGTGGGCTGCCACCATCGCCGACCCGGCCAAACGGGGGGCCAATGACGACGGCGATGGTGACCTGCTGGTGAACCTGCTCGAGTACTACATGGGCACCGACGCCGGCGATGCGGGCAGCCGCGGGGTGATCCGGATCGAGTCGGTCGCCACCGGCAGCTTCACCCTGCGCTTCCCGCTTGCCGCAGGGCGCGACGACGTCAGCGGCCAGCTGCTGTGGTCGACCGACCTGGGATCGTGGCAGGCCGGTGGCGTGTCCGACGGCAGCCGCACGATCACCTTCTCGGCGCCGTCCCCGGTTGCCGGTGCCGAGGACCCGAACCTGGTGGAGGTCACCGCCACCATCACCGGCGACCCGGTGAACAGCGCGGTCTTCGTCCAGCTCGAGGTCGTGTCGCCCTGAGCCGGACTCCGACACAGTGGACGGTTGCCATGACCGGGGGATCGGCGAGGATGGGGACCCCATGACTCGCCAAACCCAATCGTTCCCCACGAGTTCAGCAGCGTCCCGCCTTCGGCCCGGGCTTCTCCTCGCGCTGGCGGCAGGGGCCATCGCCGCGGCCGAGCCAACCACCGTCGCGGTGAAGGCGGAGCCCGCCGGGCTGGAGATCCCCGCGAACGCCCTCGGGCTGAGCTACGAGACCAGCATCCTGCTGCCCGACGACGAGGGCCGGCGCTATTTCCGCGCCGACAACCAGGCGCTGCTGCGGGTCTTCGAAACGCTCGGCGTCGAGAACCTGCGGATCGGCGGCAACTCGGTCGACGACCCGAAGATCCCGGTGCCCTCGGAGGCCGACGTCGACTCGCTGTTCGAGTTCGCCGCGGCGGCCGGGGTCGAGGTGAACTACTCGTTCCGGCTGCAGGACGGCGACCCGGAGGCGGCGGCGCGCATGGCCCGCCACATCGCCGACGAACATGGCGAACACCTCGAGTGCTTCGCGATCGGCAACGAGCCGGGATACTACAAGGACTACGCGGTCTACTCGGAAAGGTGGACCGCGATCCGCGACGCGGTGCTCGAGGCGGTGCCCGACGCCACCTTTTGCGGCCCCGACCAGAATCCGGAACCGGAACTGATCAAGCGCATGGTGAAGGACTTCGGCGGCGAGGGCCGGCTGGTGATGATCACCCAGCACAACTACCCCTTCGGCTGCTCGTATGAGAACCCGAGCGACGGCATGAAGGACGTCGGCCTGCTCCGCAAGGTCGACCCCGCCGACGCGCGGCGGCGGATGCTCTCGCCCGAGGCCTACGAGACCTACTCGGAGATCCATGAGGGGATGGTCGCGGCGGTGGAGGGCACCGACATCACCTACCGCCTGACCGAGACCAACAGCCTGTGGTTCAGCGGGCTCGAGGGCGCCAGCGACCGCCATGCCTCGTCGCTGTGGGGGCTCGACTATCTCCACTGGTGGGTCGCGCACGGCGCCGAGGGGCTGAATTTTCACACCGGCGACCGCACCGGCGGGTCGGTCAACCTGCCGTGCCGCTACGCCGCCTTCGTCAGCGCCCCCGGCGGCTACGAGGTTCGGCCGCTGGGCTACGGGCTGAAGCTCTTCGACCTCGGTGGTCGCGGGCGCTTGTTGCCGGTGGACCTGACCGACGGTGAGGGCCTGCGGGCCTATGCCAGCACCGACGACGGCCAGCACTTCGTCACCCTGATCCACACCCGGTCCGATGCCGGGGACAAGGAGGTCCGCGTCGAGCTCCCCGCAGCGGCCGGCAAGGTCGACGCGGTGTGGCTGCAAGCCGAGGGCAACGACTTGGCGGCGACCTCCGCCGACATGCGCCTCGGTGGCGGCGCGATCCGTGCCGACGGCAGCTGGGAGGGCAGCTGGCAGCCGGTCGATGCGGGCGACGTCGCGGATCAAACGGTCACCCTCACCATGCCGCCCGCCAGCGCGGTGGTGCTGCGGGTCGGCCAGCGCTAGGCGGGGCGTCGGCCTCCGCAACCCCTTCAGGGTTGGATGCTGAGAGGGACCTCGTCCCGACCAGATCCCTTCCGCCGCCACCATCTCCCCGGTTCCGGCTCCCGATGTCGCAACCCGCGCAGCGGGGGATTGCCTTGCGCAGGTCGCCGTGCTGGCCTGATCGGCGCCCGATGTTGAATCCCACCCACCCCGCTGCCAGCCCCCTTCCTTCGGCCCGCTCGTCGGCCGGCAGGCGGGCCTGCCCGGGCGTTCTGGCCGCCCTCGCGGCGCTGGTCCTTGCCGCCGGCAGTGCCACCGCCACGGAGACCGAACGCCAGTATCTCTCCGGCCGCGACAAGGACGACACCGTCGACTGGGAATTCCAGTGCACCAGCGGCGCGAAGTCCGGCGAGTGGACCACCCTCCCCGTCCCCTCCCACTGGGACCTCCACGGCTTCGGCACGCTCAGCTACAAGAAGGACCTCGAGGAGGCCCACGACGAGAAGGGGCTCTACCGCCACGAGTTCGAGGTCCCGGCCGAGTGGCGCGACCGCCGCGTCTTCCTCGTCTTCGAGGGCGTCATGACCGACACCGCGGCCAAGGTGAACGGCCAGCCCGCCGGCCCGGTCCACCAGGGCGGCTTCTACCGCTTCCAGTACGAAGTCACCCCGCAGCTGAATTTCGGTGAAACCAACACCCTCGAGGTCGAGGTCTCCCGCCACTCCGCCAACGACTCGGTCAACAAGGCCGAACGCCTCGCCGACTACTGGGTCTTCGCCGGCATCTACCGGCCGGTCCACCTCGAGGCGGTGCCGCAGCAGTTCATCTCGCGGGTCGCCATCGACGCCCGCCACGACGGTGCCTTCGCCATGGAGGTCTTCCCCGACGGCGCCGCGCCGGGCGACACCGTCGAGGTCCGCATCCTCGAGCTCGACGGCAGCCCGGTGGGTGAACCCTTTTCCCAGCCGGTCGCTGCCGCCGACGACGGCATCGTCCGCCTCGAAACCATCATCGACTCGCCGCGGCCCTGGTCGGCCGAGCACCCGGACCTCTACCAGGTCGAGACCCGCCTGCTGCGCAACGGCGAATTGCTGCACCGCACGACCGAGCGCTTCGGCTTCCGGACCATCGAGGTCCGCGACGGCGACGGCATCTACGTCAACGGCCGCCGCGTCATCCTCAAGGGCATCAACCGCCACTCGTTCTGGCCCGACTCCGGGCGCTGCCTCAGCGACGAAGTCCACCGGCTCGACATCGAGACCATCAAGGACATGAACATGAACGCCGTGCGCATGTCCCACTACCCGCCCGACTCCGGCTTCCTCGACCTCTGCGACGAGCTCGGCCTCTACGTCCTCGACGAGCTCGCCGGCTGGCACAACCACTACGACGACGAGGTCGGCCCGAAACTCGTCGAGGAAATGGTGACCCGCGACGTCAACCACCCCTGCATCCTGTTCTGGGACAACGGCAACGAGGGCGGCTCGAACCCGAACTTCGACAAGGTCTTCACCGCGCTCGACCCGCAGAAGCGCCGCGTGCTGCACCCGTGGAAGCCGCACGCCGGCATCAACACCGGGCACTACCTCGCCTACGACACCGCCAAGGTCGCGCTCGAGGGCAAGCCGATGTACTACCAGCCCGAGCACAACGACGAGGTGCTCAACCCGGACCTGCCCGACGGCTGGATCTACATGCCCACCGAGATGCTCCACGGGCTCTACGACGGCGGCGGCGGGGCGAGCCTGGACGACTACTGGAAGCTGATGACCGCCAGCCCGCGACTCGGCGGCGGGTTCATCTGGGTGTTCTGCGACGAGGGCGTGCGGCGCCCCGACACCGGCCAGCTCGACACCGCCGGCAACCAGGCGCCCGACGGCATGGTCGGCCCGTATCGCGAGCGCGAGGGGAGCTTCTACACCATCAAGGAAATCTGGTCGCCGATCCAGCTGGAGCGGCGGGACGACGGCACGATCCGGATCGCCAACCACTACAACTTCACGAACGCCCAGGACTGCAGCTTCACCTGGGAGTTCAGGCGGGTGAACTTCCAGTCCCTCACCGAGCCGGAACAGGCGTACATCGTTCTCGAGTCCGGCGAGCTCGAGGTGCCGTCGATCGCCCCCGGCGGCACGGCGGATGTCAAACTCAACCTGGAGGGAGCCCGCCCCGGCTCCCTGGGGACGGCCGAGGCCTTGGCGATCCGCGTGGACGACCCCGGCGGACGCGAGCTGTGGACCTGGGTCTGGCCGCTGCGCGAAATCAGCAAGCAGGGCCTCCCGGTGGAGCGCGACGAGTCCCCGGCGAGCTTCGTCGAGGACGACCACGCCATCCGGGTGACCGCCGGGGAGGTCTCGCTCGCCTTCAGCAAGGCGGACGGCACCCTGGCGGAAGTCCGCCGCGGGGGCGAACTCCTCCCGCTCAGCAAGGGCCCATGGCCGGGATCGGGCGACGCCGAGCTGACGGAACTCAAGGCCCGCCAGAACGGCCCCCGGGTGGAAGTCGAGGCCCGCTACGAGGGCGCACTGGTCGAGGTGAAGTGGGAGGTCCACGCGACTGGCCTGCTGCGCTGCGACTACCGCTACCGCGCCGAGGGCGAACTCGAGTTCCACGGCGTCACCTTGGAGCTGCCGGAGGAACGCCTGCGCTCGAAGCGCTGGCTCGGCAACGGCCCCTTCCGGGTGTGGAAGAACCGCCTGCGGGGCGGCACCTTCGGCGTCTGGGAAAACGACTTCAACCCGACCATCACCGGCCACTCGCGCTGGCAGTACCCGGAATTCGCCGGCTGCTTTTCCGACGTCCGCTGGATGGAGCTGGAGACCGACGCGGGCCCGATCACCCTGGTGCCCCGGAGCGAAGGGGTCTTCGTCCAGGTCCTCGCCCCCAAGCAGGCGCCCGACAGCCTCGTCGGCCAGACGAAGACCACCCTGCCCACCGCCGGCCTCGGCCTGCTCCACGCCATCCCCCCGATCGGCTCCAAGTTCAAGAAGGCGGTCCAGTGCGGCCCGCAGAGCCAGCTGAATGTCGCCGAGGGCGAGTACTCCGGTGCCTTCGAGCTCCACTTCGGGCGCTGAAGACGTGCCCGAGCCTTCCCGCCGCACCTCCAGCCGTGATTCCATTTCCACCATGAAACCCACCCCACTCTCCCTCGGCGTCATCTTCGGCAACCGCGACTTCTTCCCGGACAAGCTCGTCCCGGAAGCCCGCGAGGAGATCGGCAAGCTGCTCGACGAGCTCGGCATCAAGGCCGTGATGGTCGGCCCGGAGGACACCAAGCTCGGCGGCGTCGAGACCCACGCCGACGCCCGCACCTGCGCCGAGCTGTTCCGCGCCCACCGCGACGAGATCGGCGGCGTCCTCGTGGTGCTGCCGAACTTCGGCGACGAGAAGGGCGTGGCCGACACCCTCAAGCTCGCCGGCCTCGACGTCCCGGTGCTCGTCCAGGGCTACCCCGACGAGCTCGACAAGCTGGACCCCATCCGCCGCCGCGACGCCTTCTGCGGCAAGATCTCGGTGTGCAACAACCTGCGCCAGGCCGGCATCGCCTACTCGCTGACCCGGCGCCACGTCGTTCACCCCGGCGACCCGACATTCCGCGCCGACCTCGAGCGCTTCCTCGCCGTGTGCCGGGTGGTCAAGGGCCTGCGCGGCGCCCGCCTCGGCGCCGTCGGCGCCCGCCCCGGCGCCTTCAACACCGTGCGCTACAGCGAGAAGATCCTCGAGCGCAACGGCATCTCGGTGACCACCGTCGACCTCTCCGAGATCCTCGGCACCGCCGGCAAGATCGGCGAGGAGGACCAGCGCCTGGTGACCAAGATCGGCGAGATCAAGGACTACGCCAACACCTCCATGGTGCCGTCCGACAAGCTCACCCAGATGGCCCGCCTCGGCGTGGTGCTCGACGAGTTCATCGCCGACAACGTCCTCGACGCCACCGCCATCCAGTGCTGGACCAGCGTGCAGGCCAACCACGGCTGCAACGTCTGCACCAGCATGAGCATGATGAGCGAGGAGCTCATGCCCAGCGCCTGCGAGGTCGACGTGACCGGCGTGCTGACGATGTACGCCATGCAGCTCGCGTCGAACTCGCCGAGCGCGCTGGTCGACTGGAACAACAACTACGGCGACGACCCCGACAAGTGCGTCCTGTTCCACTGCGGCAACTGGGCGAAGTCGTTCCTCGACGAGGCCCGGGTCGCCACCGCCCCGATCCTCGAGACCGTGATCGGCGAGGGCACCACCTGGGGCGCGCTCGACGGCCGCACCCCCGCCGCACCGCTCACCTACGGGCGCATCACCACCGACGACGTCGACGGCGTGATCCGCGCCTACGTCGGCCAGGGCGAGCTGACCGACGACGACCTGAAGACCTTCGGCAATCGCGCGGTGGCTTATGTTCCCAAGCTGCAGAAGCTGATGCAGCACGTCTGCGAGCAGGGCTTCGAGCACCACGTGGTGATGAATGCCTCGCACAGCGCCGGCATCCTTGACGAGGCCTTCTCGAAGTATCTCGGCTGGAGCGTCTACCACCACGAAGCCAGGGAGGACTGAACATGACGACGACCTCAAGCGACCTCAGCGACCAGCAGCTCGCGGCCAAGGCGGTCGCGCTGCGTCGCGAGATGCTCCAGCTCATCTTCCGCGCCGGCGCCGGCCACACCGGCGGCGGCATGTCCTGCATGGACATCCTCAACGCGCTCTACAACCGCGTGCTCCGGGTCTCGCCCGAGACCTTCGGCGACCCCGGCCGCGACCGCTACGTGCAGAGCAAGGGCCACTGCGTCGAGGCGCTCTACACGGTCCTCGCCGACCGCGGCTTCTTCCCGAAGTCGGACCTCGAGACCGTCTGCCATTACCAGTCCCACTACGTCGGCCACCCGACGCGGCACATCGCCGGCGTCGAGATGAACACCGGCGCGCTGGGCCACGGCCTGCCGATCTGCCTGGGCATGGCGCTGGCCGCCAAGATGGACCGGAAGCCCTACCGCGTCTTCACCCTGCTCGGCGACGGCGAGCTGGCCGAGGGGTCGAACTGGGAGGCCGCCTTGGGTGCCGCCCACTACCAGTTGGACAACCTGATCGCGATCCTCGATCACAACTCGCTGCAGATCACCGGCTACACCCGCGACGTCATGAACAGCGAGCCGCTCGACGAGAAGTGGCAGTCGTTCGGCTGGAACGTCCGCTCGGTCGACGGCCACGACTACGCCGAGCTGGGCAAGGCGCTCAGCGACCCGCCGGAGCCGGGCAAGCCGACCTTCATCATCGCCAACACCATCAAGGGCAAGGGCGTGAGCTTCATGGAGAACAACGCCAAGTGGCACCACCGGGTGCCGACCGAGGAGGAGCTGGAGCAGGCCCTCGCCGAGCTCGATGAGGCGGAGGCCAGGCTGAAGGAGGTGACCCGATGAGCGCGCCCGCCCCGTCCATGTATGACGCGGCCGCCACCGCGGTGGCCGAGCGCCTCGGGCTCGCCAAGGGCAAGGCCAACCTCGAGGTCTTCGCCGCCACCCTCGAGGAGCTGGCGCGGGAGAACCCCGACATCGTCGCGGTGACCAGCGACTCGCGCGGCTCGGGCAAGCTCGCCCCATACGGGATCGCGCTGCCCGGTCAGATCGTCGAGGTCGGTATCGCCGAGCAGAACCTGGTCGGCATCACCGCCGGGCTGGCCGCCTGCGGCAAGAAGTCCTTCGGGGTCTCGCCGAGCTGCTTTCTCACCGCGCGCTCGCTCGAGCAGATCAAGAACGACGTGTGCTACTCGGACGTGCCCGCCGTGCTGGTTGGCATCAGCGCCGGGGTCAGCTACGGCGCGCTCGGCAGCACCCACCACTCGGTCCACGACTTCGCCGTGCTGCGCGCGATCAACAACCTGATCGTGGTCGCGCCGGCCGACAACTTCGAGGCCCGTGAGGCGGTGCGCGCCGCGGCGGCCAGCGACACTCCGGTGTTCCTGCGCTTCGGCAAGGCCGCGCTCTACGACCTCGGCGACGCCCCCTTCGCCCTCGGCAAGGCGCGGGTCCTGCGCGAGGGCGATGACCTCGCCTTCATCGCCACCGGCGAAACGGTGGTCCACTGCCTGCTCGCCGCCGGGCACCTGGCGGAAACCACGGGAAGGCAGTGCCGCGTGATCAGCATGCCGACGGTCAAGCCGCTCGACACGGAAGCGGTGCTCGCCGCGGCCGCCGAGTGCGGCGCAATCGTCACCGCCGAGGAGCACATGGTTCACGGCGGGCTCGGCGAGGCCGTCGCCGGCGTGGTCGCGCAGTCGGACTTTCACCCGGCGATGCGGATCATGGGGATACCCGACGAGTACACCGTCACCGGCAGCCAGGCCGACATCTTCCGCCACTACGGACTGACGATGAGCGGGCTGGCCGAAGCCGCCGGCCCGCTGTTGGAGAAGCGCCGGCCCGCCCCAACCCCGGCCTGAGCCGGCCGGCAGGCTCGCTCCAACAGCTTCCACCCGACCCATGTTCCTCGCCCTCGACCAAAGCACCTCGGCCACCAAGGCGCTGCTCTTCGATGCAGCCGGCAAGGTTGTCGACCGCGAGTCGCGTGACCACGTCCAGCACACGCCGAAACCCGGCTGGGTCGAGCACGACCTCGACGAGATCTGGGCCAACACGCTTGAGGTCGTCCGCAGCCTGCTCGACCGCCACCGCGAGCGCTGGAAAGAGATCGAGTTCCTCAGTATCAGCAACCAGCGCGAAACCGCGCTCGCCTTCGAGGCCGACGGCGGCGCGCCGATCGGCCACGCGATCGTCTGGCAGTGCCGCCGCAGCACCGCGCTCTGCGAGGCCCACATCGCCAGCGGCGCCGCCGAGACGATTCGCCACAAGACCGGCCTGCTTCTCGATGCCTACTTTTCCGGCTCGAAGTGGCAGTGGATGGTCGAAAATGACCCGGCACTCGCCGCGCGGCTCGAGTCGGGCGAGGCACTGGTCGGCACGATCGACTCCTGGCTGGTCCACCGCCTGACCGGCGGCGAGGTCTTTGCCTGCGACTCGACCAATGCCAGCCGCACCCTGCTCTACGACATCATGGCGCTGCGCTGGGACGAGGAGCTCTGCCGCCTGTTCAAGGTCCCGCCGCGGGCCCTGCCCGAAGTCCGCGAGAGCAGCGCCGGATTCGGCTCCACCACCTTCGATGGCTTCTTTCCCCGCCCGCTGCCGATCCGCGGCATCATGGGCGACTCGCAGGGTTCGCTCTTCGCGCAGCGCTGCTTCGAGCCCGGCTCGGCCAAGGTGACCTTCGGCACCGGCTCGTCGATCCTGCTCAACCTCGGCGCCGAGGCGAAGCTCTCCGACACCGGCGTGGTCACCACCCTCGCCTGGGTCCACGACGGCGTGCCCACCTACGCTTTCGAGGGCATCATCATCAGCTCGGCCTCGACCCTCACCTGGCTGCGCGACCAGCTCGGCCTCATCGGCGACGTCGCCGAGTGCGAGGCGCTCGCCCGCGAGCTCGAGGGCAACGACGGCGTCTATCTCGTGCCCGCCTTTTCCGGCCTCGGCCTGCCCCACTGGGACGCCGACGCCCGCGCCGCCCTCGTCGGCATGAGCGGCCAGAGCGATCGCCGCCATGTCGTGCGCGCCGCGCTCGAGTCGATCGCCTACCAGATCCGCGACGCCCTCGACGCGATGCGCGCCGAGGCCGGGCTCGAGCTGCGCCGGCTCCACGGCGATGGCGGCCCGACCGCCAACCGCTTCCTGATGCAGTTCGTCGCCGACCTCAACCAGGTCGACCTCCACGTCAACACGGTATCCGATTGCTCTCCGCTCGGTGCCGTGCTCGCCGGGCGCCTCGGCGCGGGGCACTTCAAGGACCTCGCCGCGCTGGCCGCAGAGCCCCGCGAGGACGTCGTCTACCAGCCGCAACAGCCCGTCGACTGGGCCGGGCGAAACCACGCCGGCTGGCAGACCGCGGTGAAACGCACGCTTTCCTCCACCGTAGAATCCAAGGCATGACACGAACCCTCCTCACCCTGCTCGCGCTGGCAGCCGCCCCCGCGATGGCAGGCGAACGCGCCCTCGTCGACACCTCCGACTCGCCGCACGCCAAGTCCGCGATGGTCAACCTCGACGACGTCACCTGGAACGGGGGGTTCTGGGGCGAGCGCTTCGAGGTCCTCCAGGAAAACATGATCCCCTACATGTGGGAGCTGTTCCAGGACGACCACGAGAGCCATGCCTGGTCGAACTACCTGCTCGCCGCGGGCCTCGGCCAGGGCCGCGACGGCCACTTTCACGGTCCGCCATTCAACGACGGCGACTTCCTCAAGTGGTTCGAGGCCGTCGCCCAGGTCTACGCCGTCACCAGGGACCCCGAGCTCGACCAGCTGATGGACCGCATCATCGAGGTCGTCGGCAAGGCCCAGCGCGAGGACGGCTATCTCCACACCAAGACGATCATCCCGCAGCGCCAGGGCAACGCCGAGGCGAAGGAGTTCGAGGACCGCGAGCACTTCGAGACCTACAACATGGGCCACCTGATCACCGCGGCCTGCGTCCACCACCGCGCGACCGGCAAGGACAACATGCTCAAGCTGGCGATCAAGGCCGCCGACTACATCGACCGCCTGTGCGAGGAGAAGCCCGGCGAGCTCGCCCTCAACGCGATTTGTCCCTCGCACTACATGGCGGTCATCGAGCTCTACCGCCTGACCGGCGAGGAGCGCTACAAGGAGCTCGGCAAGAAGCTCATCGAGATCCGCGACCTGGTCCCGCCCGAGGTCGGCAGCGACCACAACCAGGACCGCGTCCCCTTCCGCGAGTCGGAGGAGGCCGCCGGCCACGCGGTGCGCGCCAACTACCTCTACGCCGGCGTCGCCGACGTGGTCGCCGAGCACGGCGACCCCGGCCTGCTTGCGCCGCTCGAGAAGATCGCCGACGACGTCCAGCACCACAAGCTCGCCATCACCGGGATGACCGGGGCCCTCTACGACGGCGCCTCGCCCGACGGCTCGACCGACCACCCCGCGATCAAGACCGTCCACCAGGCCTACGGCCGCGACCACCAGTTGCCGAACCTGACGGCCTACCACGAGACCTGCGCGACCATCGGCTACAACCTGTGGAACTGGCGTATGCTCACGCTCACCAACGACGCGCGCTACGCCGACCTCCACGAGCAGGTCCTCTTCAATGGCGTGCTGCCGGGCATCAGCCTGGAGGGGACGCACTACTTCTACGTCAACCCGCTGCGCAAGTCCGACGACCTGGAGGACGACAAGTTCCGCTGGTCGCGCACCCGCACGCCGAACATCAAGTCAAGCTTCTGCTGCCCGCCGAACGTCCTGCGCACCATCGCCGAGGTCCACAACTACCTCTACACGCTCAGCGAAGACGCCCTCTGGGTGCACCTCTACGGCGCCAGCACGCTGGAGACCGCGTGGCAGGACGGCGCGGAGGTGAAGCTGCGCCAGGAGACCGACTACCCGTGGAGCGGCACGATCCGGCTGGTGCTCGACAAGGCCCCCGCGAAGACCCTCAAGCTGCGCATCCCCGGCTGGTCGGGCGAGGCCGGCAACTCGCTGAAGGTCAACGGCGAAGCGGTCGAGACCGATCTCGCCCCCGGGACCTACGCGACGCTCGACCGCGAGTGGTCGGACGGCGACGTCATCGAGCTCTCGATCGGCTTCGAGCCGGTGCTCTACGAGTCGAACCCGCTGGTCGAGGAGACCCGCAACCAGGTCGCCGTGAAGTACGGCCCGCTGGTGTACTGCATCGAGTCGAACGACCTGCCGGAGGGGGTCGACATCGACGAGGTCGCGCTCACTCCGGACGCCTTCGCCGACGGCTACGAGACCGGCAGGATGAAGGTCTCCAACACCGAGGTGACCACCCTCTCAGTCGAGGCCCTCGACCTCGGCGGCGACGACTGGAACCGCGAGACCCTCTACCGTCCGGTGAACCGCGCCGAGCCCGACCGCTTCGAGCTCACCCTGGTCCCCTACTATGCCTGGGGCAACCGCGGCGACACCGAGATGACGGTGTGGATCCCACTGCGCTGAGACCCGCGCCACCTTCCTTCCCCGCTCCTTCAAACCCCGCAGAATCCCATGTCCGAACCCGACCACCCGACCCTCGTCGAGCGCCTCGACGCGCTCTACGAGTATGACCGGGAGCCCGTCGCCAAGAGCAAGCTCCACGGCGGCAAGACCTTCATCGCCATGTTTGCAAGCGAGCACACCGCGGGCACCGAGTTCGTGCTCGGGCCGCTGCTGGTCCTGCACGGCGTGTCCGCCTTCGACGCGGTGGTCGGGCTGTTCATCGGCAACATCCTCGCGGTGCTCAGCTGGGCGCTGATCTGCGCGCCGATCGGCGTGCGCGAGCGGCTGACGGTCTACTGGCAGATCCGCAAGATGGCCGGGCCCTACCTGACGATCCTCTACTCGGCGGCCTTCGTGCTGATCTTCTGCCTGCTGGCCGGGGCGATGGTCTCGGTCTCGACCACGGCGATCACCCACCCGTTGGGGATCGAGAGCCCGAACTACGCCGCCGGAGACACCCTGCCGAGCCTGTCGTGGGCCATCGTCGCCGTGCTCATCGGCATCGTCGTCGCGCTGCTGGCGGTGCTCGGCTTCGACAAGATCGCCCATTTCTCCAAGGTCTGCGCGCCGTGGATGCCGATCATCTTCTTCGTCGGCGGCATCTCCTGCCTGCCGATGCTCGGGGTCACCAGCCTCGGCGACTTCTGGCAGGCCGCCAACGAGAAGATCTGGACCGGCATCCCGGCGGAGGGGCAGTCGAAATACGGCTTCTGGAGCTGCGTCGGCCTGGCCTGGCTGTGCAACGCCTCGCAGCACCTCGGGATGGGCGACGTCACCATCTTCCGCTACGCCAAGAAGTGGCAGTACGGCTTCGCCTCGGCCTTCGGCATGTTCATCGGCCACTACATGGCCTGGATCGCCTCGGGGATCATGTGCGCCGCCTACATCGCCACCCAGACGGCGGCGGGCGCCGAGGTCAACGTCACCCCCGGCAACATCGCCTGGCTCGGCGCCGGCTGGGCCGGGCTGGTCTGCGTGGTGCTGGCCGGCTGGACGACCGCCAACCCGACGCTCTACCGCGCCGGGCTGGCCTTCCAGACGGCCACGCCGAACTGGAGCCGCTGGCGGGTCACCCTGATCGCCGGCGGGATCATGATCGTCACCGCCTGCATGCCCTGGGTGAACGCCAACCTCGACCGCATCGTCGCCACCTACGGCCTGTTCTTCATGCCGCTCGGCGCGCTGGTCTTCATCGACTACTGGGTGTTCCCGCGGATGGGGCTGCGGAGCAACTTCGCCGAGCACCGCAAGCTGCTGCTCAGCTGGCCGGCGGCGGTCGGCTGGCTGGGGTCGTACGCGATCGGCTTCCTGCTCTACGCCAAGGACAACTACGCTCCCTTCGCCGGCATCAACGACATGCTCCCCGAGCTGCTGGCGCGCTACAAGGCGGACAGCTTCATGCAGGTGCTGCCGGCCTGGTTCCTCGCCGTCGGCCTCTACATCGTCTGCAGCCTGATCCAGCAGAAGCACACCGCCAAGTAAGCTGCCATGAAAGCGATCCTGAAAGTCATCTCCTACCTCGGCCTCGCGCTGTCGCTGATCCCCGGCCTGCTGGTCTTCGCCGGGACGATCGAGCTCGAGACCTCGAAGAACCTCCTCATCGCCGGCATGCTGCTGTGGTTCCTGACCGCCATCTTCTGGATCGAGCGGACCTCGCTGGAGGACGAGGAGTCCTGACGATGACCACGATCACCTCGCTGCGCACCGAGTACCTCGTCGACCCGCTGGGGATCGACGAGCGCGAGCCGCGCCTGAGCTGGCGCATGGAGACCCCGCGGCGCGGCGCGCGCCAGACGGCCTACCGCATCCGCGTGGCCGGCAGCGCGTCCGGGCTCGCCGCCGGCGATGCCGACCGCTGGGACTCCGGCCGGGTCGAGTCCGACCAGACGACCCACGTCGCCTACGCCGGCGCACCGCTCGGCTCGCGCGACGCCTGCCACTGGCAGGTCGAGGTCTGGGACGACACCGGGGCCAGCGTCGTCTCCGAGCCGGCGCGCTGGACGATGGGGCTGCTCGAGCCCGGCGACTGGCAGGCCGAATGGATCGCCGCCGACCCGGAGGTCATCGCGCGCGACCCGGAGGCGATCGAGGGCACCGCCACCGAGCCGGGCACCGCGGCGATGTTCCGCCGCGAGTTCAGCGCCCCGGCCGAGGTCGTCCGCGCCACCGTCCACGCCAGCGCCCGCGGCCTGTTCGAGCTGAGCATCAACGGCGAACGCGTCGGCGAGGACCTGCTCGCGCCCGAGTGGACCGACTACGACCGGCGGATCCACTACCGCACCTACGAGGTGACCGACTTGCTGCGCGAGGGCGCCAATGCCATCGGCGCGCTGCTCGGCGACGGCTGGTGGAGCGGCTACGTCGGCTGGCAGGAGACCCGCGGGCGCTACGGCTCGCTGGAGAACAGCCTGCTGGTCCAGCTCGAGCTGGAGACCGCCGATGGCGGGCGGGAGGTCATCGCCAGCGACGGATCGTGGCGCTGCGAGGCCTCGCCGGTCCTGTCCTCCGACTTCATGATGGGCGAGACCTACGATGCCCGCCGTGAAAGGGAGGGCTGGGACTCGCCGGGCTTCATCGAGTCCTTCTGGCTCCCGGCCCGGACGGTCGACGCGCCGGAGGTTCCGCTCGTCGCCCAGCGCTCCGAGCCGGTGCGGGTGACCGAGCGGCTCACGCCGGTGTCCCGGACCCGGATGGCGGACGGCTCGTTCATCTTCGACCTCGGCCAGAACATCGCCGGCTGGGTCCACCTGCAGCTGGAGGCGCCACCGGGGACGCGGCTGACCCTGCGCCACGCCGAGCGCCTCAATCCGGACGGCACCCTCTACACCGAGAACCTGCGGCGGGCGAAGTGCACGGACGTGGTCATCGTCGGTCCCTCCGGTCGGGTCGACTGGCAGCCCCGCTTCACCTTCCACGGCTTCCAGTTCGTCGAGCTCAGCGGGCTCGAGGGGCTCGAGGGCCAGCCGCCCGACGGCGCCGTGACCGGCTGCATGGTCCAGTCGGCGACCCCGCCGGCGGGCCACTTCGAGTGCTCGAGCCCGGATGTCAATCGGCTCTGGCTCAACGGCCTGTGGTCGCAGAAGGACAACTTCCTCAGCGTCCCGACCGACTGCCCGCAGCGCGACGAGCGGCTCGGCTGGATGGGCGACGCCCAGGTCTTCCTGCGCACCGCGACGTACAATGCCGACGTCGCCGCCTTCTTCACCAAGTGGATGGTCGACGTCGAGGACGCCCAGACCGACGAGGGCATCTTCCCGGACACCGCGCCGCGCCTGCGCGAGGGCGACAACTTCGTCGGCCTCGACGACCTCTGCGGCGGCGCCGCCTGGGCCGACGCCGGCGTGATCATCCCGCACACGATCTGGCGGGTCTACGGGGACTGCCGTATCATTCGCCGCCACTGGAAGGCGATGGTCGCCTGGCTCGACTACCTCGAGCAGGCGAACCCCGGGCACCTCCGGGTCCACGAGCTGCGCAACAACTACGGCGACTGGCTGTGCATTCCCTCGGACCGCGAGTTCCGCACCCACTCGCCGATGAAGAACCTGCTGGCCACGGCGTACTGGGCGCACGACGCCAGCCTGATGGCGCGGATGGCACGCGCCATCGGCCGGCACGAGGAGTCGAGGCGCTTCGAGGCGATGTTCGAGCAGGTCCGCCGCGCCTTCCGCAACGAGTTCGTGCGTCCCGACGGCAGCCTCACGGTCGAGACCCAGACCGCCTACCTTCTGGCGCTCGCCTTCGACCTGGTTCCCGCGGACCTGCGCGAGGCGGCCGCGGCGCACCTGGTCCGCAACATCCGCGACCTCGACTGGCACCTGAGCACCGGCTTCGTCGGCATCCGCCACCTCAACCCGGTGCTCACCGAGTGCGGCCACGCGGAGGTCGCCTACCGCCTGCTGCTGCAGGACAGCTACCCGTCCTGGCTCTATCCCGTGAAGCACGGCGCCACCACCATCTGGGAGCGCTGGAACGGCTGGACCGAGGAGGGCGGCTTCTTCGACCCGCTGATGAACTCCTTCAACCACTACTCGCTCGGCTCGGTCGGCGAGTGGTTGTTCCGCCACGTCGCCGGCATCGAGCTCGACCCCGAGGTTCCGGGCTTCAAGCGCTTCCTCCTCTATCCGTATCCGGGCGAGGGCCTCAAGCACGCCAGCGGCCGCTACCGCAGCCTCCACGGCGAAATCGGCAGCCGCTGGCAATGGGACGGCCGGCAGTTCTCCTGGAACGTGACGATCCCGCCGAACACCGGCGCGACGATCGCCATCCCGGCGGATCCCGGGTCGATGCCCTCGATCAACGGCAAGGCCGCCGACCAGCCGGGCGAGGGCCTGCGCTACCTCGGCCGCGACGACACGCGCGTCCGCCTGGAGGCCGTCGCTGGAACCTATGCCATCGACTCGTCCTTCCGCGGATTCGGCGGGTGATGCGAACTGGGGAGAGAGGGCGGGCCCGGGGAGGTTCGGGGATGGGAAACCGCGGATGAACTCAGATTCCGGAGATCCACCTGCGGGAAGGCGCTTGCCGGCATCCAGATGAGCTGGTGGCACCCGGCCACTTCGCGCGACGGCAGGCACGTGGCCGACCGCTCCGGCAAACAGATCCGGGTCGCCGACCTTCAAAGCGACGAAGTCCTCCGCCGCCTGCCGCTGGCCCGCGGACGGGGATTCCCGGGCGGGTGGTCACCCTGCGGACGCTACCTCTGCTACGGGGCTTATGGTGACCGTGACCCCATCAGCCTGCTGCTCGCCGACTTGAAGACGCGCCAGGTGAGCCAGCTCTCCGGGGCAGCTTCACCATGGCGGACTGGTGCCGCGACGGCACCCGGATTGTCGTCGACCACCGAAGCCCCGGAAGCCGCGGCCTCTGCCTGTTCGAATCCGCGGGACTCGGCGACCTCGTGGCGGAGCCGCCGCGGGGCAAGCCCGATCCGAACCTCGTCGCGGGCCTGGTTCGCCAGCTCGGCGACGACTCCTTCCGCATCCGCGAGGCGGCTTCGCGCATGCTCCCGGAAATCGGCCGACCCGCAGTGGATCCCCTGCGGGAGACCCTCGAGAATCCCGATTCCGGACAGGATCTGAATCTGAGGGCACGGAAACTCCTCGACCGGATCGAAGCGGAGCCCCGCTTTGACGGCTGGACCGCGATGCCCGGCATGCCCGGAGTCGCCTACTTGGCGTTCGGCGTCGACTCGTGCAGCCGGCAGACGTTGTTCTCGAGCTTGGTGTAATCGACGAACTCCCGCGGGTCGGTCCGGTTGAGGCACTCCTCGAGGTTGGTGTAGCCATCCTCGTCCGGGTCGGCCGCGTGGTCCCCGCCGTCGGCGGGATCGAGGCCATGAGCCGCCTCCCACGCGTCCGGCATCCCGTCGCGGTCGGCGTCGGCCGGGGCCTTCGCACCCTTCAGCTCGGGCCACCCGCCGACCTCCGACGGGTGGTCGATGATCCCGCCGGTCTTCTCCCGGACCGACCCGACCACGCGGCGGTCGACGGCGTCGCGCCGCGGCAGGCTGGCACCGCCGGTGGCGAGCACCCGCTCATGGGCCTCGCGCGGGGACTCGGTGAGGACCGGCCCCGCCTCGAACGGCTTGTCCTGCTTGTAGCGGCGGATCGTTTCCCGGTCCCAGTCCGGGTCGAAGCGGACCACGCTCCAGTCATCCGTGATCCGGCGTCCATCGTACATCGTGTCGTCGAAGAACGCGCGGTTGTGGGACGAGCCGGTCGAGTAGGCGATCCCGTTGTCCCTCGAGTCCGGCCCCGGCACCAGGGAGTTGCCGACGTAGTTGAGCCTGGTGACGCTCTCCTTGTCGGCGTTGTAGCCGGCATGGCCGCCGCCCCAGTTGTAGATCACGTTGTTGCGAAAATCCAGCAGCAGGCCGTCGGGGTCCTTGTCGTGCGGGTTCGAGTCGTAGTTCCCGGGCCGCGGGTTGCGCCCGCGGTTGTGGGCATAGAGGTTGTGGAGGAAGCTGTAGCGCGCCCCGCCCGTCCCCCGGATCAGCGACCCGTAGCCGTGGTCCTTCGGGTTCAGCGCCTCGGTGATGAAGCACCACTGCACCGTGACGTCGGTCAGCGTCGGCAGCTTGGTCGAGGCGGAAAGGACCTCGTCCTTGCTCCAGCTCGCCGAACAGTGGTCGACGACGATGTTCCGGCCGCGGCCGATGCTGATCGCATCGCCGCCGTCGCCCTGCTCGCCGAGGCGGCAGCGCAGGTAGCGGACGACCACGTCGTGGGTCCCGATGCCGAGGGTTCCCCCGCGCAGGCAGATGCCGTCGCCCGGCGCGGTCTGGCCGGCGATGGTGATGAAGGGCTCGCGCAGGGACAGGCTGCCGGCCAGCTCGATCGTCCCGGAGACCTCGAACACCACGGTGCGCGGGCCCTCCTGGCCGACCGCCCAACGCAGGCTGCCCTCGCCCTTGTCGTTGAGGTTGGTGACGTGGAGCACCCGCCCGCCGCGGCCACCCTTGGAGTGGGCCCCGAAGCCCTCCGCGCCGGGGAACGCGGGGATGCGCTCCGCCGCGGCGGGTCCGGCTGCCAGCAGGAGGCAGGACGCCGCGGTGACCCGGGCAAGCAGTCCCCGCAACTCATGGGAGCGGGCCGTGAGGCTCCGACGCTTCAACGGACGGGATGGGCCTTGTGGATTCGGTCGGATGCTCATGATCGTGTCCGGGTTCATTCCTTCCAGCGCGGCGGACCGCCACTCCCCTGGCAAGGCCGCTTCGGGCCGACACGTGCGGATACGATCCCCCCCTCCCGCTGTTTCAATCATGACAGGTGATGCCTGCTCCCGACCGTGTCGAGTCCGGTCATTCTCCGACATCCGCATCAGCCCCCGGCCTGCGCCCTCCGCCTCGCCAGCTCCTCGCGGATCTCGGGCTCGAGGCGCTCGAAGCGGCCGTAGAAGAGCACCGGGATGGTCGCCAGGGCGAAGCAGATCGCCGGCAGCCAGACGATCGACAGGCGGATTCCGGCGAGCGCCGGCTCGGCCTGCGCCACGTTCGGCACGTAGCCGGTGGCGTCGAGGATCCACAGCGGGATCGCCCCGCCGAGGCCGGCACCGGCCTTGAGGCAGAAGGCCGCGCCGACCGCGGTCAGCAGGCCCGCGGCGCGGATGCCGGTCTTCCAGTCGCCGTAGTCGACGCTCTCCGACAGCACCGAGAAGGGCATCGCCATCGCCATGCCGCTGAACAGGAAGCCAAGCGTCCAGCCGGTCATCACCACGGCCAGCGAGGGCTCGCCGCGCATGCCCAGGTGGAGGACCAGCTGGCCGACCACCATGCCGACCAGGCCGATCGCCCAGGCCGTTCGCTTCGAGGTCCAGCGGCACATCCACGGCAGCAGGAAGGCCGTGCCGAGCGAGACGAAGTCGAGCGCGAAGGCGGTCGACACCAGGTCCTTGCGGCCCAGCGAATACTCGAAAAAATACGGCACGGTGGTCACCCGCGCGATGAAGCCGATCCAGAACAACAGGCTGCTGATGAAGATGATGATCCACGGCCAGTTGCCGCGCAGCGCGCCGAAGGTGCCGAGGATCGGCTGCGGCTTGTGCTCGACCGGCACGGTCTCGCGCAGGTTGCGGAAGGCGACCAGGTAGAGCAGCACCGAGCCGACGGCGTAGATCGGCAGGGTCAGCAGGTAGCCGCGGCGCTCGTCGCCGCCACCGAGCAACTCGACGAGCGGCAGCGCCGACAGGTTCACGATCAGGACGCCGAGCTTCGACCCGAACATCCGGAAGGCGGTCAGGGTGACGCGCTCCTGCGGGTTCGGCGTGAGGGCGGAGAGGATGGAGGTGACCGGCGTGTTGATGCCGGTGTAAATGATACTACAAATTACGTAGGTAATTCCCGCGTACCAGATCTTGCCCTGCTCGCCGATGTCGGGCACCGCGAAGACCAGCACGCCGAAGAACGCGTAGGGCAGGCACAACCACAGGAACCACGGCCGGCTCTTGCCGAAGCGGCTGCGCGTCTTGTCGAAGATGATCCCCCAGATCGGCGCGTCGATCGCGTCGATCCATCGGGCGATGCCGATGATGAAGCCCGCCGCCACCGCGCTGATGCCGGCGACGTCGGTGTAGAACTTCGGCAGGTATCCGGCGATGATGAAGGTGAAGACGAGCTGGCCGGCGACGTCGCTGGCGGCGTAGCTCATGCGGACGGTCATCGAGGTCCGCCCGTTTCCCGCCGGATCGCCCGGCGGCTGGTCCCCCGCCTCGCTTGCTGGCTCACTCATCGCGGAAACAGGCGGCTGAGCTTGTGGCGGGCGAGCACCTCGCGGACCTTGACCGGTTGGCCGGAGGCGGCGGCCTCGTCCATCGCCTGCATCAGCGCCACGGTGACGATGCCCTCCCCGGCGTCGGGCCGGGGCTTCTCGCCGCGCCCGAGGCAGCGGGCGAAGTAGTCGATGTAGTTCTGGTACTCGCCGGCGTGGTGCGAGTGGCCGCCGAAGCGGAAGTAGTGGTCGTCCTGGTCCTCGAAGGTCTCGACCGCCGAGCGGCCGCCGGCCTTGTAGGCGTAGCGGAGGTCGTAGTAGTCGCCCTGGCTGACCCCCTCGGTGCCGCGCAGCACGCAACTCATGTTGCTGTCGCGGGCGGTCGGCACGACCGGGCCCGAGTAGGCCCCGCTGACCCGCGCGACGCGGCCGTCGGCGTCCTTCATCACGAACTGGAAGGTGTCGGCGTGGACCAGGCCGTGCTTTTTGCCGTTCGGGCTGCGCATGGCATAGCCGCTGACCTCGGTGATGCGGGGGAGGTACCAGCGGATGAAGTCGACCGGGTGGCTGAGCCCGCCGTAGAGCCACTTGAAGCCGGCCTCGCGCGCCCAGGGCTTGTCGAGGAACCAGCGGTGGTCGGCGTTGTAGCAGGCCTCGACGCAGTAGAGCTCGCCGAGGATGCCCTGCTCGAAGTGCTCGCGCTGGCGCGTGAAGGGGGCGAAGAAGCGCGAGCTCTGGCCGACCATCACCTCGCGACCGCTCTTCTTGACGGCGTCGAGGACCTTGCGCGCCGAGTCGAGGCAGTCGATGAAGGGCTTGGTGCAGATGACGTGCTTGCCGGCGGAAAGCGCGCGGATGACGTGCTCGGCGTGGAGGTGGTCGGGCGTGTAGATCCCGACCACGTCGACCTTCGGGTCGGCCAGCAGGGCGTCGTAGTCGGTGGTGAAGGCCTTCGTCGGCAGGCCGAACTCGGCGAGCCGCTCGCGGCCAAGGGCCTCGTTGACGTCGCAGAGCCCGGCGACCCGCCAGCGCGGGCTGCCGAGACCGGCGGAAATGATGCTGCGCCCCTCGCCGAGGCCGAGGACACCGAGACCGAGTTTTTTCATGAAGCTTGGGTTTGGGGACCCGCCGCGAGCGGGGCTGCCGGACGGGGCTTCATCCACTGCCATCTGGGCACGGCCGAATCCAGACCAATCCGGGACACCGCGAGACATGAATTCCCCTTTTCCTGCAGCGGCGCAGCCTTCATCAATCTTCCCATGATGCCCCGACTGCTGCCCATGACCCTGCTGAGCGGCCTGCTTGCCGCCGCCAACCCGGCTGGTGCCGTCGAGTTCCACGCCGCACCTGACGGATCGCGGACCGGGGAAGGCACCGCCGCCGACCCGCTGACGCTGATGGACGCCCAGCGCAAGGCGCGCGAGTTCCGCCGGCTGTCGGAGGAGGTCCTCGACGAGCCGGTGAAGATCGTTCTCCACGGCGGCCGCTACGCCCTCGACCAGCCGTGGTATGTGCGGCCGGAGGATTCGGGCAGCGAGGCCAGCCCGACGGTCTTCGAGCCCGCCGGCGGCGAGCCGGTGGTGTTCTGCGGCGGGGTGGCGGTCGACGGCTGGAGCCAGCTCCGGGAGCCGGTCCCCGGCCTGCCCGAGGCCGCGCTCGGCAAGGTTTTCGTCGCCGACGCGCCCTTCGTCGGCGGGCGGCCGCGCGAGTTCCGCCAGCTGTGGGTCGGCGACGCCAAGGCGGTGCGCGCCCGCACGCCGAACGCCGGCGAGCTCGATCGCGTGCTGACCTGGAACGTGGACGAGGAAGTCACCACCATCCCGGCGCGGGAGGGGATCGACGGCGACCTGCGCGCGCTCGAGTTCGTGATCTACCAGCAGTGGGAGATCGCCGTGCTGAGGGTCAGCGAGTTCGAGCCCGAGGGCGACCACTTCCGGGTCCGCTTCCACCAGCCGGAGAGCCGCATCCAGTTCGAGCACCCCTGGCCGGCGCCGATCATGACCGACGAGCACCGCGCGCCCTACTACCTGCAGAACGCGCTGTGCCTGCTCGACTCGCCGGGCGAGTGGTTCCACGACCAGGTCGCCCACAAGATCTACTACTGGCCCCGCGAGGGCGAGGACCTCGGGACCGCCGTCGTGCCGGTCCAGGAGACCCTCCTCGACGTTGCCGGCACGCTCGACCGGCCGGTCGAGCACGTCCACTTCAAGGGCCTGCATTTCAAGCACACGGCGTGGATGCGGCCGGCGCTGTTCGGCCACGTCCCGCACCAGGCCGGCATGCAGATGACCGAGGCCTACAAGATGCTGCCGCCCGGGACGCCCGAGAAGGCGGCCCTCGAGAACCAGGCCTGGGTCGAGCGCCCGCCGGGGGCGGCGCGGGTCTGGGCCGGGCACGACATCCGCTTCGAGCGCTGCCGCTTCGAGCACCTCGCCTCCGCCGGGCTCGATGCCGAGCACGGCCTGCGCCGGCTCGAGGTCGAGGGCTGCGTGTTCCGCGACATCGCCGGCAGCGGACTGCAGCTCGGCCGCTTCCAGGACGGCGGCATCGAGACCCACATGCCCTACCAGCCGGCCGACGACCGCGAGGTGTCCGCCGGCCTGCGCATCGCCAACAACCTGATCCACGACTGCGCCAACGAGGACTGGGGCTGCATCGGCATCGCCGCCGGCTACGTCCGCGAGTCGCTGATCGAGCACAACCACATCGACGACCTGCCCTACTCCGGCATCAGCCTCGGCTGGGGCTGGACCCGGCTGACCACCGCCCAGCGCGACAACCGGGTGCGCGCCAACCGCATCACCCGCATCGGCCGGATCCTCTACGACTGCGCCGGCGTCTACCACCTGTCGGCCTCGCCCGGCACCTGGATCACCGAGAACCACGTCGGCGAGGTCATCATGAGCCCGTGGATCGCCCGCCCCCACTGGGGCCACCTCTACCTCGACGAGGGCTCGTCCTACGTCACCGTGAAGGACAACTGGACCGCCACGGAGAAGAAGATCCTCAACAACAACGGCCCGGCCAACACCTACGAGAACAACGGCCCGCACGTCTCGGAGGAAATCCGTGACGGCGCCGGTTTGCAGGAGCCGTTCCGCGACCTGCTCGAGCTGTTGCCGGAGTCCGACTGACGCCGCCCGCCGCCGCGAACCCAACCCGATCACCCGAACCCAACGACCATGACCTTCCGCCTTCTCGCCACCCTGGGCACGCTCGCCCTCGCCGCCAGCCCGCTCCACGCCGCCGAGGCCGAGGCGGTCGACGCGCCCGCCTCCGTCGAGCAATGGGGCGTCTTCGAGCTTGCACTCGACGGCCCCAGCGACGGCAACCCCTTCACCGAGGTGCGCCTCAGCGCGGTGTTCAGCGACGGCACCAGCACCGTCGAGGTCCCCGGCTTCTACGACGGCGACGGCAGTTACAAGATCCGCTTCAGCCCGGACACGACCGGGCGCTGGAGCTACGAGACGAAGTCGAACCGCTGGGACCTGACCGGCAGGATCGGCAGCTTCACCGCGACCGCGCCCGGCCCGGACAACCACGGCCCGGTGCGGGTCCACAACACCTACCATTTCGCCCATGCCGACGGCACTCCCTACAAGCAGGTCGGCACCACGATCTACAACTGGACCGACACCCCGGAGGCGGTCCAGCAACAGACGCTGGAGACCCTGGCGGCGGCCCCCTTCAACAAGGTGCGCATGCTGCTCACCCCGCAGCCGACCAGCTACCGCAAGGAGTTCGCCCCGCCGCGCTTCCCCTACGCCGGGGAGCCGCCGACCGACTGGGACTTCACCCGCTTCAACCCGGAGTACTTCCGCCACTACGAAAAGCGCGTCGCCCAGCTGCTCGAGCTCGGCATCCAGGCCGACATCATCCTCTTCAACCCCTACGGCCGATTTGGCTTCGGGACGATGGACGACGAGTCCGACGACCGCCTGGTGCGCTACACCGTGGCGCGACTCGGCGCCTACCGCAACGTCTGGTGGTCGCTGGCGAACGAGTACGACTTCCTGCGCACCAAGACCGAGGACGACTGGGACCGCCTCGGTGAGCTGGTCCAGGCCTGCGACCCGCACCAGCGGCTGCGCTCGATCCACAACGGCACCCGGATCTACAACCACAACCGGGACTGGGTGACCCACGCCTCGATCCAGAACGGCGCCGCGGTCCGGGAGCCCGGCCGGGCCCAGATGTACCGCGACGTGTGGACCAAGCCGGTGGTCTACGACGAGGTGAACTACGAGGGCGACGGCCGCTACCGCTGGGCCGCGCTGAGCGGGCGTGACATGGTCCACGCCTTCTGGTGCGGCACGGTCGCCGGCACCTACGTCGGCCACGGCGACTACTTCGACACCGAGGTCGAGGACACCTGGACCTCCTTCGGCGGCACGATGAGCGGCGAGAGTTGGAAGCGCCTCGCCTTCCTCCGCAAGGTCCTCGAGGAGGGCCCGCCGGGCGGCATCGACCCGATCGACAAGTGGCGCGACGTGCGCACCGCCGGGGTTCCCGGGCAGTACTACCTGACCTACTACGGAAATCATACACCCGCTGAGTGGTCGCTGGAGCTCTACAGGAACGGCGTGACCGAGGGCCAGCGCTACCGCGCCGAGATCCTCGACACCTGGGACATGACCGTCACGCCGGTGGAGGGTGAGCTCGTCACCAAGCAGAAGGACCGCTACCACTTCGTCGATGCCGCCGGCCGCACGGTGAAGCTGCCCGACAAGCCGGGCATCGCCGTCCGCGTTCGCCGCCTCGGCGACGACGGCAAGCCGACCGAGCTGAGCCTGCCGACGGACTGAGCGGGTCCGCCTCCAAGTCCGGATCCTGCCGGACTGATCGCAACGCCGACTTCAGTCGGCCGAGTGGTCCCGGCGGCGCGCTGCGGTGCTTCGGCTGCGGGCTGAAGCCCGCGGTCCGATGGAGTCCTAGCGCTTCGCGCCGAGGTGGTACTCGCCGGGCTTCAGCTCGACGACTTCCCCGCCCCAGTCCTGCGGCCACTCGAGCGTCGCGGTGGTGTTCGGCGGCACGATGACGTGGAGGTTGAGCTGCTCGCCGGTCCTTTCCCAGTGGAGGAAAAGCCGCCCGTGCGGTGTCTCGTGGCCGGCCTCGGCCCACGCCAGGTCGCCGACCGGCGTGGGACGCAGGAAGGCGTGCTTCCAGCCCGGCGCGGCGGGGTCCGGCTGCAGGCCGACGAGGTCGTGGTAGAACCACTCGATGATCTGGCCGAGCATGAAGTGGTTGTGCGAGGCGCCGAGGTTGGCGTCCCAGGCCTCGGTCAGCGCGGTCGCGCCCTGCTTGATCTGGTAGCCGTAGCCGGGTTTCTCGTCCTGGTTGATCAGCGCGTAGACGACGTCCGAGCGGCCGCCGTCGGCCAGCGCGCGGAGCAGGAAGCGGAAGCCGACGTCGCCCGCCGTGGCGTAGCCGCGCTCCTCGACGTCGGCCACCAGCCGCTCGAGCACGGCCTCGCGGTCGTCCTCCTCGGCGAGCCCAAGCGCCAGCGCCAGGGCCATCGAGGCCTGGTGGTCGGTGCCGTAGGTCAGCGGGTCGGTCTTGCGGAAGGCCTCGATCCAGCGCTCGCGCACGGCCGCCGCCTTGGCGGCGTAGGTTTCGGCCTCGGCGTCCTTGCCGAGCGCCTTGGCCAGCTCCGACAGCACCCGCGCGTCCTCGGCGAGGAAGGCGGTGGCGGTGATGCGCGAGGGCGTCAGGTTGGCGCGACCCTTCTTGCCGAGCAGCAGGTCATACCAGTCGCCCAAGCCGTCCTCGAGCAGGCCGTCCTCGCCGACCCGGCCCTCGAGGTAGGCGTAGTAGCGGGTCATCGCATCCCAGTATTCGCGCGCCAGCGAGAGGTCGCCCTCGAAGACATACTGCTGCCAGGGGACCAAAATGAAGGCGGCGCCCCACTCCGCGGCCGAGCGGAAGGCGCCGTCGAAGCGGACGTATTCGGGCGCGATGTTCGGCACCATGCCCTCGGCGGTCTGCGCCTCGGCCATGTCGCGCATCCCCTTGGCGTAGATGCGGGCGACGTCGAACTCGTAGCGGATCGACGGCCCGTTGAGGTGGTACTGCTCGATCCAGCCGAGCTTCTCGCGGTGCGGGCAGTCGGTCAGCACCGACACCATGTTGCTGCGCTGGGCCCAGCGGACGAGCTGGTGGATCCGGTTCAGCAGCGGGTTCGAGCAGGCGAAGGACCCGCGCGGGCGGGCGGTCGAGTGGACGATCACCATGCTCAGCTCGTCGACCGTGGGCCGCTCGCCGCCCTCGACCGCCGGCTCGAGGGTCGCGCGGACGAAGCGCGAGCCGATGTAGTGGAACTGCGGGAACCAGGTCTCCGGCCCGTCGGTCGCCTTGGTGTATTGCCACCACGAGCTGCCACGGTTCCCGCCCATCGTGCCGCGGTGGATGGTGCCGTCGTCGTTGGCCGTCTCGCCCGGCTCGAGCCGCACCGTGCTGCCGGCCGGCCCGCTGACGGTGAGCCGTGGCATGAACGAGGTATTCTGGCCGAAGTCGTAGAGGATGGCGTCGCGGCCCAGCTCACGCACCTCGACCGGCTCGCGCTCCTCGATCGCGCCGAGCGGCTCGGCGGCGTGGGACAAGCCGCGCAGGGTGCCGGTCGGGCGGACCAGCGGCACGGCCGTCGCCCAGGCCGAGTCATCGAATCCGGCGCGGTTCCAGCCCGGCTTGGCCCGGCGGGCATCGAAGTCCTCGCCGCCGTAGATGTTGGTGTAGGTCACGGGGCCGGGGTCGACGCGCCAGGACGGGTCGGTGCCGACGGTCTCGACCGAGCCGTCCGCGTACTCGAGCCGGAGGTGGGCGACCGCCCGCAGCGGCCCGAAGCTGCCCTTGAACTTGGCGAAGCGGTTGCGCCGCTGGACGTGGTAGATGCCGTTGCCGAGGGCCATGCCGATCGCATTGGCACCCTCGGCGAGGAGCCCGGTCACCTCGCGGGTGTCGTAGAGCACCGTGCGGTCGTAGTTCGTCCAGCCGGGGGAAAGCAGATCGCTGCCGAGGCGCTCGCCATTCATCCAGGCCTCATACTGGCCGACCCCGGTAAGGTGCAGGATCGCCCGCTCGAGCCCCGGCCCGACCTCGAACTCCCTGCGCAGCAGCAGCGACTCGCTGACCCACGGCGCCACGATCCAGCCGCCCTTCCATTCAGCGGGGTCGAGCAGGCCCATCGTCCAGCTCGCCGGCTCGCTCCAGCTGCTCGCGATGCCCGCGCCATCCCAGGCGCGGACCTGCCACCACAGCGACTGCGACGACTTCAGCGCCTCGCCGGCGTAGGCCACGCGGGTCTCGCCGCCCGCCTGCCGCCCGCTGTTCCACAAGCCGGCCGACTCGAGGCCCTCGCGGGTCGCCGCGACACGGACCTGCCAGGCGGTCTGCTGCAGTCCGGCGATCGGTGGCTCGCCTTCCGCCGCCGCGAGCCGCCAGCTGAGCGTGGGCTCGGCACGGTCGACCCCGAGCGGGTTGGCCGCATTCTCGCAGCGCAGGTCGGTGACGACGAACTCGGCGGCCGAAAGCAGGGAGCCGAGGGCGAGGAACAGGGAGCAAAGAACCGGGAGCGGCGAACAATGGCGATTCATGGAAATGCGGGGGAACGGGTCACGAGTGAAGAAGCGGCGACGACGGACCGGCGCCGGCTCAGTCGACATCCCGGGCGCCGTGAGCTTGGTGCAAGGGGCGGCGGGGAACGCGGCGCCGAGAATCATCTGCGTCCATCCGCGTTCATCTGCGGTTTCCCTTTCAACTTGTGGGGCCACCTGATCCGCGCTCAGAGCTCGGCGGGATCGACGACCACGTGGTGGATCTTCTTGCGGTCCCAGGTGTAGCTGATGTGGACCTTGCCGTCGGAGGCCTGGATCACCGCCGGGTAGGCGTAGCCGGCCGGACAGGGCTCGGTCTCGAGGGTCAGCGCGTCGCGCCACTCGAGGCCGTCGTCGGAAACCGCGACCCCGATCGGGTAGCGGTTGCCCTTGCCGGAGCGCTCGGGGCGGTGCGCCGAGTGGTTGTAGACGATCAGCTGGCGGCCGTCGGCCAGGGTCACCGCGTCGGTCCCCGAGTTCGGGTTCGGCAGCAGGGTGGCGGCGAGGTCGCTCCAGCTTTCACCGCCGTCCTCCGACCAGGTCATCGCCACGACGCCCTGCTTGGTGCGGCACAGCGCCTGCAGCCTGCCCTCCGGGTGAAACAGGATGCTCGGCTGGATGGCATCGAAGCCGACGCCCTTCGACGGTTGCTTGGAGCGCTTCCAGGTCTTGCCCTGGTCCTTGGAGATCTCCATGTGGACCCGCCAGCCGTCCGGGTTGCCCTCGCTGCTCGAGGGCGCCAGCCAGGTGCCGTCCTCGAGAACCTCCGGCTTGTTCTTGATCGGCCCCAGGATGCCCTCGGGGAGCCGGCGCGCCTCGCTCCAGGTCTCGCCGCCATCCTCGGAGGTCTTCAGCTCGCCCCACCACTCGCGCGGGTTCGGGCCGACCTTGTAGAACAGGTGGAGCGCCCCGCCGGGCGGCTGGAACAGCACCGGGTTCCAGGTCGGCTCGCGGCTGCCGTCGGGCTGGACGCCATCCGCCACCTGCACCGGCTCCGACCACTTGCCGTCGCGATGGTGGGCGAACCAGATGCAGACGTCCGGGTGACGCTCGTGAGTGCCGCCGAACCAGGCGCCCGCGATGTGGCCGGGGGCCACCTCGACCAGGGTCGAGGCGTGGCAGGACGGATAGGGCGCCGACTCGTAGATGAAGCCGCGGGAAAGGATCGGATCGGCAGCGCCGAGCGGGCCGGCCATGAGGAGCAGGGAAGTGAGGAGTCGCATGGGTTTGAGTGGAAACGCCGCGGACGCGGGCCCCTTATCAATGACCGGATCCGGCAATTCTCAAGCGCGGAGGGTGGCAGTTCCGCGGCAGCCGCCGCGGGCGGCCGCGGGGTCGCCTCCCGGCAGGTTAGCCGCCCTCGGCTTTCCCATCCTGCCTGCCGGCGAGCTCGTCCTCACCCTGCTCCGCTCGGTCCGCAACGGCGTCGCGCTGCCACCGTCCCGGGGACGTCCTCCCCGGGTTCACGCTCCCCGATTTTACCACTTCCCGGCGACCTCCTTCCGATGGGATGCCCATCCTCTTCCGCCTTGACGACGACAAGTTGATTGATTATCCAACTTTCCGAAATGCCGCGCCTCCCGATTCGCCACGACTGGCCCCAGGTGGTCCTGCTGCTGCGCGAGCATCGGCTGGAGAGCCAGGCCGAACTGGCGGAGGCCCTCGGCAGTTCGCTGTCGAGCATCTCGAAGTGGGAGCGCGGCGAGGCGGTCCCCGGGCCGCGCTACCGTCGCAAGATGGAGCAGCTCGCCCGGGCGGCCGGCTTCCCGGTCAGCGACTGGCCCGAGCGGCGAACCCGCCTGAGCTTCGGCTAGCCGCGCCTGGCATGGCAGGCGCTTGGCGGGCGCATGGCAGGCTCTTGGCGGGCGCATGGCAGCGTGGTCGAGGATGAGCCTGAAAGGCCCGACCCGGCGGTCGGCGAGCTTCTGCTGGATCTCCGCCGGCAATCACCCCCGCGGTCGGGATCGAGCCGGTCCAGTTCGGCGGCCTCCATTTCCCGGCCAGCCGGGTTCCGGACCTTTGCCGGTGTCGCTGTCACCCGTCCTTCGGCTCCGGCGCGGCGCCCTCTTCGAGGATCGCCGCGGCCAGCCACAGAAAGGGTGCCTGCCCGTGGCAGTCGCCCGCATGGCGGGGACGGTCGAGGTAATACTGCAGGTCCTTGCTTTGTCCGGTGCCGATGCAGATGTCCTGCAGGTTCGCCTTGGCGTCGAGTCTCGCCACCAGCGCCTCCCAGGCCTTGTCGACCGCGGGCTCGTAGCGCTCGCGGTCGAGCCAGCCCTGGTCGACGCCGGTCTCGATGGCGAAGGCGAACATCGCCGTCGCGGAGCTCTCCTCCCAGGACTCCTCGCGGTCGACCAGCTGGCGCCACATGCCCGACTCCGCCTGCAACGGGAGCAGGGCCTCCATCATCTTGCGGTAGCCGGCGAGGATCTCGGCATGCTGCGGGTGGTCGCGGGGGAAGGAGCGCAGGGTCTCGGCCAGCGCCGCGGCGACCCAGCCGTTGCCTCGGCCCCAGAAGAACGGGGCGTCGGGACCGTGGTGAAACAGGCCGTTGTCCTGCTGCAGCTTGCGCAGGTAGGCCACCAGGAAGCGACCGGCCCAGTCGACGTGCTGCTTGTCGCCGCTGACCCGGTAGGCCTGGATCTGGAGCGCACCGACCATGTACATGTCGTCGATCCACCAGCGGGTCTGCCGGGTCAGGCCATCCTCGCGCGTTTCGCTCCATTGCTCGCGGGCCATGCGGAGCCCCAGCTCCCGGCAGTCGGCGTTGCCCTTCGCCAGGGCGATCTCGAGTGGAATGATCCCGACCACGCTGAAATCGACGTGGGACTTCGGGCTGATCAGGTCGGTCCCCGGCTCCAGCAGCTCGTCGTAGCGCTCGACCAGGCGCTTGAACTGGCCTTCGTTGTCACTGTGCCGGGCGACCCGCAGCGCGCCCATGGCCGCGCAGGCTTCGGCGTAGTGGAGGCCATCCTCGCCGTAGCGCATGTAGCCCCTGCGATCGAGGAGGTTCTCGACCACCCGCGAGGACTGCCGGCGGATCTCGTCAGCGGCCGGACGGGCGGTCACGGCAGGAGCCGCCACCAGGACGGCCAGGATGGGGAGTGCGAAGCGCTTCATGGGGTCGGATTTGGCTGGGTCGCGGGGCCCCGGCGGGACGGCGGCGGCGCCGAGTGCCGGAGGGCCCGAGGCGGGAACCTCGCAACCTGCTCGGGTTCCCTCAGCCATCCACGGTGCCGGAGCGGTGCGGACGGCGGAAACAGGACGGATGCTGCGAGCGGGGCTGCCTTGAGGTCGGAATGGGTGAGTGAATGCGGAGGAAATCGGCCCGCAGCGGGCGGGCCGCGATGAGGACGACTTGTGACGATGGGAGCTTGAATCTCAGGACCCGCCGAGGCCGCGACAGGAACGGTCGGGAGTTCCGGACCGAGCCGGCAGGCGCGCGCCATCCGAGCGGTCCGATGCAGAGAATTTCACGGAAGCATCGCCTGACAAGGACAAAATGAAACGTTTTATTCCATCCCAAACGCGGCCTTTCCGGACCCGGCCATTCTGAACCGTGCTGGACCGTCCTCCGGGCGCTCCCTATCCTTGGGCTCCGAGCCCAGCGGCCCGGCGGCAAGCCCCCCTTCCTCCCGAGCATGAGCAAGAACAGCCGCGTCACCATCAAGGACATCGCCCGCGTTGCCGGCTTGAGCACCGCCGCGGTTTCCCAAGCGCTGCGGCCGCACCCTGGCTCGAACATCAAGCTCAACCCCGACACGGTGAAGCGGGTCCGCAAGGTGGCCAAGGAGCTCAACTACCAGCCCCATGCCGGGGCCCGCTCGATCCGCTCCAACCGCTTCCACAACATCGGCTACTTCATGGCCAAGAGCGGCCTGCTCACGCCGACCCCGGCCGGCTACCTCGCCGGGGTCCACGACGCGGCCGAGCAGGCCGGCTACCGGATCACCCTGATCCGCCTGCCCGTCACCCTCGAGGACATCAGCCAGGCCATGCTCGGCGCACTCAGCGAGCGCAACCTCGATGCCATCGTCATCGAGAGCTACAGCGAGCTCGCCCAGCGGATCTACGCGCAGATCGCCGCCACCAACATGCCGATCCTTTTCATCAACGACCGCCACGAGTCCAACTCGGTCTACGTCGACGACGTCCTCGCCGCGCGCGAGCTGACCCAGCACCTGATCGACCGCGGCTATCGCAGGATCGGCTTCCTTCATCGCGAGATCGAGGGCGGCCCGGCGGTTTCGCGCATGCACCACAGCGCCCGCGACCGCGCCGCCGGCCACCGCGCGGCCATGGAGAAGGCGCGCCGCAAGCCCGCCTTCCACACCGTCGTCACCTCCGGCGTGGTCGGCGACGACGTGATGCTTCGCGAGGAGGACTGGCGGGCGATTTCGAAGTTCGACGCGGTCATCGCCTACGACGACGACCTCGCCAACCTGGTCGCCCGGGCGGCCTACGACCGCGGCCTGTGGATTCCCGACTCGCTGGCGATCGCCGGCTTCAACGGCGACTACGCCTCGCTCGGCGCCTGGCAGCGCCTGACCACCGTCCGCATCCCCTCCTACGAGATGGGTCGCAAGGCGGGGGAAATGGCCATCGAGATGATCCACCAGGGCCCCGACACGGTGCTGCCGTCGTCGGTCCACCGCGCCAGCCTGATTCGCGGACAGACGACCTAAATCCTTGCATTGGCACGGATAAAATTAAACGTTTCAGTCGTGACAACTGCGGCACATTCTCCCGCGACGATCCGCAATCCGGTGCTGCGGGGATTTCACCCGGACCCCTCGATTCTGCGGGTCGGCGGGGACTACTACATTGCCAACTCGACCTTCGAGTGGTTTCCGGGGGTGCGGATCCATCACTCGCGCGACCTGGCCAACTGGCGCCTGGTTCCCGCGCCTCTCAACCGCCGCAGCCAGCTCGATATGCTGGGAAATCCGGACTCGGGGGGCGTGTGGGCGCCCGGTCTGTCGCACGACGGCGAGCGCTTCCACCTCGTCTTCACCGACATGAAGTCGTGGACGGGCAACGCCTACAAGGTGGGCCGCAACTACCTGGTCACCGCGGACTCGATCGAGGGCCCCTGGTCGGAGCCGGTGTTCCTCAACGGCAGCGGCTTCGACCCCTCGCTGTTCCACGACGACGACGGCCGCAAGTGGTTGCTGAACATGCTCTGGGACCACCGTCGCGGTCGCAACCGTTTCGCCGGCATCCTGCTGCAGGAGTACTGCGCGGAGACCCGCCGGCTGGTCGGCCCGGTGCGGCGGATCTTCGCCGGCACCGACCGCGCGCTGGTCGAGGGCCCCCACCTCTACAAGCGCAATGGCTGGTACTACCTGCTGACCGCCGAGGGCGGGACCGAGTATGCCCATGCCTGCACGCTGGCCCGCTCGCGCCGGATCGACGGCCCCTACGAGCTGCACCCCGACAAGCACCTGCTGAGCTCCCACGGCCACCCGGAGCTCGCCCTGCAGAAGGCCGGTCACGGCGCCCTGGTCGACACCCCGGAAGGTGAGTGGTACCTCGCCCACCTCTGCGGCCGGCCGGTCGATGGCAAGCACTGCATCCTCGGCCGCGAGACCGCGCTGCAGCGCTGCCGCTGGGGCGACGACGACTGGCCCTACCTCGAGCAGGGCGGCATGCTTCCGGCCGAGGTCGTCGCGGCCCCGCGCGGCGCCCCGCCGGCACCGCCGGCGGATCCGCCGTGGGACGGCCGCTTCGACTCGGCGCAGCTCGATCCCGCCTTCCAGAGCCTGCGCCAGCCGTTCGACGACGACTGGCTGAGCCTCACCGAGCGTCCCGGTTTCCTGCGCCTGCGGGGGATGGAGCCGACCGTCAGCAGCTTCCGCCAGAGTCTCGTCGCGCGACGGGTGCAGTCGCTGCACGCCAGCGCCGAGACATCCCTCGAGTTCGCCCCCGCGACCTTCCAGCAGATGGCCGGGCTGATCGCCTACTACGACACCGCCAACCACTACTACCTCCGCCTGAGCCACGACGAGGAGCTCGGCCGCTGCCTCAACATCATCGCCACCGATGGCGGTCACAGCGGCGAGGTCCTCGACGAGGAGGTCCCGGTTCCCGCCTCCGGCGCCGTCGGCATGCGACTGCGCCTCGCGGGCAGCGAGTTGCGCTTCGAATACGCCGTGAACGGGGGCGGGTGGCAGTCGATCGGACCCGCCCTCGACGCGCGGATCCTTTCCGACGACCACTACCACCTCGGCTTCACCGGCGCCTTCGTCGGGCTGTGCTGCCAGGACCTCGACGGCTACGGACATCCCGCCGACTTCTCCTGCTTCCACTACCTCGAGCACGACTCCGGGGGGAAAGCCGCCGCGGACGGCGCCGTGCGACGACCCGCCGCCCGATCCCCGCTCGCGGGGTAGCCGGAAGGCCGAGGCGCGGTCGGTCCCGTTCTGCATGCCGCTGCACGACACGCCGACGGGCTTGCGAATCCGGGAGCGGCCTCGAACCCTTCGGCGGACGCTCCACCGTCCAGCCCGGCGGCGGGCACGGCCGGGGAGGATCCCGGCCCCGTTCACGGCTCGACCAGCCGGTAGAAGCGGGCCGGCACCTCGAGTCCGGGCTCGTCGAACACGATGGTCCCGCTGGCATCGGCCGAGGCCATCAGCAGGTCGTCCCAAATGGCCAGGTCGCCGGTGACCTGCACGAGGTAGGAGCCGAACGGCGCGCCACGGCCGATGAAGGTGGCGTCGATCGTGCCGTCGGGATTGCCATCCAGTTCGATGCGCGCCGACAGCGGGAAGGGGATCCGGAAGACGGTGCCCGTCGTGCCGGGGCCACCGCCGAAGGTGGTCCCGTAGAGCGCGGGGCCGAGCGGCAGCAGCGGCGCGACGGGATGGGCGCCGAAGCGGTTGGTGCCGTCCTCGCCGAGCGGTTCGAACCGGTGCAGGACATCGACCTCGGAGGTTTCGAGGTCGAGCGCGAACACCGTGCCCGTCCCCGCCCCGCCAGCGGCCGCGACGCCGAACAGCCGCTGGCCGGAGAGCACCAGGCGGGCCGCCGGACGCGCCCCGGCGGCATTGGTCCCGGCGACCCCGGAGTCGAACGCGGGAAAGGCGAAGCGGGTGGTGAAGCCGGTGCCGTCAGTGGCGATGGAGAAGATCGTTCCGTTGCCGCCGTCCCCGCCGGCGAGGCAGCTGCCGTAAAGGATTCCGTCGCCATGGGTCAACGCGGCACACGGCAGGGCGCCGTCCGGGTTGGTCCCGCTGGCCGGGTCGAGTGCGGAGAAGTGGTGGAGCACCGTGAAGTCGCTGCCGTCGTCGGCCAGCGAGAACACCACGCCGCTGCCGCCGCTGCCCCCCGCGGTGGTGGTGCCGAAGAGCCGTCCATCGTGGTGGATCAGCCCCGCCTCGGGACGCGCGCCGTCGCCATTGGTGCCGCTCGCCGGGTCGAGATCGCTGAACTCGTGCAGCACCGTGAAGTCGCTGCCGTCCTCGCCGATCGAGAATAGGGTGCCCTGCGAGAAGGCTCCCCCGGCACTGGCCGCGCCAAAGCGGGTGGTGCCATCCACGGCGAGCGGTCCCACCGGCACCGCCCCGCCGAGGTTCGCGCCGGTGTGCTCGTCGAGCGCGGCGAAGCTGTGCAGCAGGGGGCCCGCGCTGCCGTCGGCTCCCAGCTCGACGATCGCCCCGCTGGCGTTGGCGCCCCCGCCGGAGGTGACGGCAAGGAAGCCGCCGGCGGTCACGTCCAGCGCGCCGCGCGGGTGGGCGCCGCTCAGCGGGCCGAGGAAGCGGGTGAGGACCTCGAATTCGCCGCCATCGGGGCTGACGCGAAAGGTCGCGCCCGCCGCCGTGATGCCACCGGCGAGGGTGCTGCCGACCAGCTGGCCATCGACCGGCACCAGCGCGCCGGCGGGATGCGCGCCATCGGCGGTGCGGGCGCCGCTGGGCGCGCCGAAGCGATGGATCGCGATGCCGTCGGGGCCCGGGAAACTTTCCGGCTGGTCGATCACGCCGGTCTCGAGTTCGGCGACGCTGAGACTCAGCTCGGCGGGCGCGAAGACCAGGCGGTCGATGTGGAGGCCGTCCTCGCGACCGGCCAGCTGGTAGCCCTGCTCCAGCGCCCCCTCGGGCACATTCAAGGGCCCGCCGAGTCGGATCCACTTCCACTCCCCGCTGCCCGCCGATCCGCCGCCATCGACGATGTCGCCCGGCGCGCTGTAACCGGCCGCAGCCAGGCCGTTGGTCATCGCCCAGTCGGCAGCCGCATCCGGCTGTTTGGCACCGAAGCCGGTGGCGTGAAACAGGCTGTCGTCGTTGAAGCCGTTGGCGCCCACCCAGATCCGCGCGTAGAGGCTGTAGCTTCCGGCCGCGGGAAACTGGAGTTCGTAGCCCGCCACCCGGGCCGGGTCGCCGGGGGCGTCGAGCGCGGCGGTGGTGGTGGTCACGCCCGCCGCGGTGCTCCCACCGACCGTCGCGACCGCAAAGTCGCCGCCCAGCGTGCCGTCCTCCGCCTCGACCTCGACCAGCGCCGATGCCCCGCCTTCCGAGACGCGCAGCCCGTTGACGAAGATGTCGGGGAGCCCGCCGCCGCCGCTGGCCACGAGGGTGAGCACGCCGGTGCCATCCGAGCGGGCGGCGATGACCGCCACGCTGTCCGCCAGCGACGCCGGCACGCTGCCCGCCACGCCGCCATCGAAGGCGAGGGTCGCGCTGTTGCCGGTGACGGCATCGCTCCACACCGCGGAGCGCGGCGAGGTCGAGGCGAGGTCGTAGCCCCAGATCTCGACCGAGTAGTCGCGGTCCGGTTCCAGCCCGCTCACGCTGGCGACGGCACCCGTCCCGCTGACGAACCAGAAGTCGCGCCACAGGTCGGCGGCGACCGGAAAGCTGCCGGCATTGCGCTCGCGGTCGCCACCATCGTCGCTGGTCGTCAGCGTCAACGTGTGGCTGCCGTCGCTGCCACTGATCGTGTCGGCGTCGTTGGTGGCTCCGCTGACCGGCGTCCAGCCGGCCTCGGTGAAGGGACCGGACTCGGCGTCGTTGACATCGAAGCTGGCCACCGGCACGGCGGCCAGCGGCAGGGCGAGCAGGCCCGCCACGCCGCAGGTAACGGAATTCCGGGAGAAGCTGGGCTTGGGCATGGTCCGCGGGGTCAGGGGACGAAGATCCCGAGGTCGATCGCATCGGCCAGCGCCTGCAGGCCGGTGGGATTGAGATGCAGCCCGTCGAGGCTGTACTCGGCGCGCATGACTTCCGGGTTGTCGGCATCGCGCACCGCGGCGTCGAAGTCGATCACGCCGTCGAAGTCGTCGTTGTCGCGCAGGTAGGCATTGATCGTCTGCCGGGCGGACTCGCGCGCCGCGGTGTGGTAGCCGCCGAGCGGGGTGATCGTCGCGCCGTAGGCTTCCAGGCCGCGCGCCTTGGCCTGCGCGGCCAGGTCCCGGTAGGCATCGATCAGGTCCTGGGCGCGCGTCGCCGCATTGCCGTCGTTGAAGCTCCCGATGTCGTTGACCCCCTCGAAGAGGATGAAATAGCGCACCCCGGCCAGCTCGAGCACGTCGCGCTCGAAGCGATCGACGGCGGCGGGCCCGAGTCCGCCAAAGATCGCGTTGCCGCCGATGCCCATGTTGCCGACCCCGACCCCGGCGGTCGCCGGATTGGCGGCGAGCCGCTTGGCCAGCAGGTCGGGCCAGCGGTTCTGCCGGTTGGTCGTCGATCCCAAGCCGTCGGTGATCGAGTCGCCGAGGATCGAGATCGCCCGTCCCTGCGGTTCCGCCAGCACCTCGACGGCGTGGATGAGGTACCAGCGGGTCTTGGCGGTCGACGGCGGGATCGCGGCCGCCGTCGTCTGGTCGCCCGGCGCGATCACCGAGTCGGTGCGCGACCCGCGGTGGCCGCTGACCCGGGCCGAGCCGATCGTGCCGAAATGCAGGCTGATCGCCAGGTCGGCGGTCGCCGGCAAGTCGAAGGCGACAGGGTCGGAGACCAGGTCCTCGCCCGGCTGGATGACCGCCCCGGGCGCGCCGCGAAAGCTGAGCGTGCGACTCGTCGCGGGATCGATCGTGCCGCCGCCAATGGCCGCCTCGTCGGGCACCCGGGCGATCGCCGCCGCGCGGACCTGCACCGGGCTGTCGCCGTAGGCATTCGACAGGCGCAGCCGGATCCGCTGCCCCGGGAGCGAGACCCGCACGTACTGCCGCAGCGTCTTGTCGGCCAGCGGCACCGGCGGCAGGTCGCCGCCCTGGGTCGGCTCGATGGCGGTGGCCCAGCTGGCCACCCAGCGGCCGTCGGCCGCGGCGGCGACGATGGCCGACCCGAGCAGCCAGAGGCAGACGAGGATCCGCGGGTGGTGGAAGGTCGTTCTCATGGCTCGGTGGCCGGGCCCGGCGGCCGGGCCGGAGGGTCAGGGCTTCGAGATCTTGTAAAACAAGGTGTCACCCGCAGCCGAGCCGTCGGTGAAGCTGGTGGTCCCGCCCGCCGAGGGAATGTCGCTGGCGATCGCGCTCCAGTCCTCCAGGTCCGGCGAGCGGTGGACCGTGTAGGTTTCCGCCGCCAGCAGCGAGTCGGGCGGCAACGAGGTCCAGGTGAGTTTGACCGACTCGGGCCCGGAGCGGCCGGAGTCGAGGATCTTAAACTCGGTGGGACCGGCGACGCGCGCATAGCTGACCCCGTCGAACCAGGTCCGCGACTCGTCACCTCCGAGGGTGTCGCTCGTTCCGGTCACGATCGGGTGGTCATCGATGAAGACCTCGATCCGGCGGTCCTCGCCGGCGGTCATCCGGCCGAGGTAGCCCTGGAACAGGAAGCGGTCGCCTCCGTCGCTGGTGAGGATGCCGGAGGAGTGATCCGCCGCATCGACCGACGCGCAGGCCATCTGGCGGAACACCTGCATCCGCCCGGCGTCCGGTCCCGCCGCGATCCGCCAGTCGCCGTCGCGGCCATCGCCCCAGAAGTTGACCCACAGGTCGTAGCTGCCGGGCGCCGGGACCTCGACGAGGGTGCGCAGCATCGGCGCGTCCTCGGCGAGCAGGTCCGCCGAGGCGAGAAGGACGCCGCCATTGCCCGTGCCGACGAGCTGGTGCCACTGGCCGATCCCGTCGCCGGTCACCAGCGGGCTGCCGTCGGACAGGGTGGTATTGGCCGGGCCGGCATCGACGTAGCTCATCCGGCCGCGCCCTTCCGAGCGCCGCTCGACCAGGCCGATCAGGGCGGCGTCGTAGTCCTGCGCCGCGTTGTAGATGCCGCGGAACCAGATCAGGGCGACGTTGTCCCCGTCCCAGGCCGGCACGACCGGGCGGAAGTTGTCGCGGCTCGAGTTCTCGGTCAGCGGAGTCCAGCGGAAGGTCGCGCCGCCATCATCGGTCACCCCCTTCCAGATCTCGCGCTTGGGCGAGGCCGGCAGGCTGTTGTCGGGCTCGCCCGGGACCACCACGCGCGGGTCGTAGCGGGTCGACAGGAAGATCGTGTCCGGGTCGTTCGGGCTCAGCGCCCCGAGGCCCACGTAGTCGGCCTCGCTCGAATACATCTTGGTTCCCGCCTGGCACAGGTAGGTCGTGGTCCAGCTGCTGCCGTCGTAGCGGCAGAAGAAGAACGAGTGGTTCGGGTTGATTCCCGAGTCGCCACCCTCGGCGCCGTCATTGCGGGCATGGACGATCGCCTGGATGCTGCCGTCGGCGTAACGCTGGACATCGGAGTTCCAGAACCGCGTGTTGGTCTTGCCCGGCGGCATCTCGACGCCGTGGGCGACGACCCGGGTGAAGTCGCTCGACACCGGCACGAAACCGTCGTCGAAGATGTCGGCGTCGACCACCGTGCCATCCGTGCGGTGGCTCCTGCCGGCCTGGATGTAGCCGTGGTAGATGCTGGTCTGCAGGTCGCGCGGGTGGCCCTCGGTGCAGATGAAGTCGATGCGGTCGGTGCCGTTGCCGCAGTAGCGGAAGTAGCCGCTGTTGTAGCCGACAGCACCGTCGGGCTCGACCAGCTGGCCGCCGTAGGTCCAGGTCGCGCCCATGTCGTCGGAGTTCAGGAAATGGGGCGAGCGGTTGTCGATGCAGCGCACGAAGGTGTAGGCGCGGCCCTCGGCGGAGAGGTAGTAGGGGTTCGAGTAGCTCGTCTGCTCGCTGCCGCTCGCGCCCGCGGTGGTCCAGTCGAAGTTCGTCTGCGCCGACCAGCTGTCGCCGTCGAGGGTGCGGAAGCGCGACAGGAAGTCGTTGTTGTGACCGGCAAACTGCGCGAGCACCCGGCCGTCCGGCCAGCGCAGGAAGGCCGGCGCGTTGTGGTCGTCGGTGTAGGGGTAGCTGTGCATGAAGCTCCGCACGGGGACCCGCGTGGCGAGGTCGAACACGACGGCCTCGACGTCGGAGTCCCGGGCGCCGCCGCCGGTTCCGCTGCCGCTGGCGACGCTGCCGGTGACCAGCCGGTCGCGGCCCGGATCGTAAATCACCCGCTCGTCCTGGTACCAGCACCACGCGCCGTTGTCGTTGAACTGGATCAGGTCGCCGTGGACGAGGTTGGGCGGGTAGGGCGGCGGAGGCGGGTCGGTGCCCGGGCCACCGGCATCCAGCTCGGCCACGGTGAAGCGGTTCTGCGACAGCCCGAACAACAGCTTGTCGATCTCCAGGCCGTCCTCGCGGCTGCCGATCTGGAAGGTTTGGCTGAGCTCGCCGGCCGCGACGGTGTAGCTGACCGGCGAGTCGCTCGCGCCGTCCGTGCGCCGCGAGAGGTTGACCCACTTCCAGACGCCGCTGCCCTGGTTGCCGGAGCCGTCGACGAGATCGGCCGCCCCGCTGTAGCCCGAGCTGGCGAGGCCGTTGCAGCGGAGCCAGTCGCCGGCCGCCGCCGAGTCGGGGGCGCGCTCGCCGAAGCCGCCCGCGACGAAGAAGCTGTCGTCGTCGAAGGCGCCCGGCCCGACCCGGATCCGCGCGTAGAGGTCATACTCGCCGGCCTGCGGAAAGCTCAGGTTGATGCTGGCCACGCGGCTGGCGCTTCCCGGGCTGCTGCTGCCGGTGAAGTTGACCGCGCTGGTGATCGAGCTGGTTCCGGCGTCGGCGGTCACCGTCCAGTCGGCACCGAGCGTCCCGAGTTCGCACTCGCCGGTGACCGAGGCGGCGCCGGCCGGCACGGCGGGCAGGAGGCCGAGGAGGAGGAGGAGGGAGCGGCGGTGGGTCGGAGACATCGGCTGGCTGGGGCGGGTGGTGGCCCTCGGCGAGGGCCCTTCGAGCTGGACCAAGGCGGGCAGGCGCGGGGTTCGGCGGGACCCGGAGAGCGAGGCAGCGATCGTCCCTTCGGGCCGATGCCTCGCCCCCCGAGTGCGCTCCGACGCTAGGTCGACCGGTCCCTTTGACAAGCGAATTAACCGTTCTATTTGCCGCGGGTGGGCAGGCCTGGAATGTGTGGGCCGAGACGCCGGCGGGATCGGCCATCGGGACCCTTCGCGAGCGAGGTGGGCCCCATCCGGGACGCGTTCCCCGCCCCGGGGGAGCCCGCTATTCCGCCGGGCCGGGCCCGCCGCCCGACGGCTCGGGGAGGACCGGCTTTCCGCTCCCCCACCAGCGGGTCCAGCGCTCGTGGTCGACCTCGCCGAAGGGATGACGCGCGACCCGGGTGTCGGCCGACTCGTCGCCGAGCAGGAAGCGGTCGAGGAAGGCCGCGACCTCGGCCCGCTGGCTCTCCGGGACCTGGCAGTGCGGGTGGCCGCCGACGATCGAGAATCCGAAGCGCTCCGGCACCCCGAAGGCCTGCCACACCCGCGCCGCGGCGCGGCACGAGACGTAGCCCGACTCCTCGGCGAGCCACTGGTAGTCGGTGTTGCCGAGCACCAGCAGGGCCCGCGGCGCGACCATCGCCATCAGCTCGTGGTGATCGTGGGGCAGGCGCGCGACGTTCCCGCCGGCGAAGCGGAACATGCTCTCGCGGAACCAGGCGCGGCTGGTCCGGCCGAGCGTCTCGACCTCGCCGAGGGTCTCCGAGACCCGCCAGGCCGCCGCGCCACCGCCACCCGGCTCCTGCGCGATCGTCAGCGCGATCCGCTCGTCGAAGGCACCGCCGAAGAGCGCCATCTTGCCGGCAAAGGAACAACCGCTGAGCGCCAGCCGCGAGCGGTCGACCGGCAACTCGTCGCCAAGCTGCTCGAGGCCGTCGATCAGCCGGCTGATCCCCCATGACCACGCGCTGTAGGCACCGATGTGCTCGAGCTCGGGGTAGAGCCGGTTGATCGGCTCCCGGCCGCGCTTCTGGGTGTGCGACATGACCTGTTGGAAATCGAAGGCAATGCGGGCGATGCGCCGCTCGACGATGAGCTCCGGCGGCAGGCTGCCGGTGCCGGAGCCGATCCCGATCAGTGCCGGGAAGGGGCCATCGCCCTCGGGGAGCGCCACCTTGGAGCGCAGCACCAGCGACTCACCGCCGACCTCGATGCTCACCTCGAGCACGCCATCGTCGAACTTCGCGCGAAGCTCGTCCGGCGGGCCCGGCTTGCGACCGATCTCGTAGTGCTCGATCTCGCGGTGGATCTCGGCCCGCCGCCGCGGCCAGTCGGCGAAGTCGGTCGAGCGGCCGCTGCCATCCGACCACTCGAAGGGATCGGGCAGCGGCGGCACCAGCGGAAGCTCGTCGAGATCCGGCAGCGGCGGGTCGGGGTGGTCCGCCCCGCCGTGCTCGCTGGCGTAAACCAGCGGGGGCCGCGGGCCGGCTTCATCGGCGCGGCCCGGCACGGCGGCCGGGCCCAGCACGAGCAGGGACAGCAGCAGCCCCGCGGACCAGGATCGGCCCGCCCGGTGACGTTTCATGCCCGACATGACTCCCTCGACATGACTCCCTGTCTCGGCCGTCGCGGGCAGGGGGTCAAGTCCATGCGCCCCGGCGGGTCGGCCAGGTGGCATCGCCGGGGACATCCGCGCGGCTGCCAGCCGTCGATCCGGGGCCGCGGCGCCGGGATGGCGCCACTCCGGACCGCGTGAGCCCTCAGGCCCGCGCCGGACGACGACGACGGCGCCGCGAGCGACGCGCGCCACCGGAACGGCCGGAACCGTTCGACGAGCCCGAGCCATTGGCGTTGGACCGCCGCGCGCCACCCTTCGAGCGTCCCGCCGGCTGGACCGGCAGGCGGTCGAGCTCGCCGAGGTGCCAGTCGTGCTGGTCGTCGATCGCGATCTCGTGACGGATCAGCTTCTCGATCTCGCGCAGGTACTCGCGCTCGTCGGGCGAGCAGAACGAAACGGCGTGGCCGGTCGCGCCGGCACGACCGGTGCGGCCGATGCGGTGGACGTAGGCCTCGGCCTCGTTGGGCAGGTCGTAGTTGACCACCAGGGTGACCGCCTTGACGTCGACGCCGCGGGCGGCGACGTCGGTGGCGACCAGCACCGGCAGCCTGCCGGCGCGGAACTTGTCGAGGGTGCGGTCGCGCTGCGCCTGCGAGCGGTTGCCATGGATCGCCTCGGCCTCGATGCCGGCCTTGCTGATCTGGCGCGCCAGCCGGCTGGCGCCGTGCTTGGTGCGGGAGAAGACGATGGTGAGCTCGCCGGATGACTGCTCGCCCAGCCACTCCATCAGCAGGGGCCGCTTGTCCTCCTTATTCACGAAGCAGACCCGCTGCTCGACCTTCTCGGCGGTGGTCACCTCGGGCTCGATGGTCACCGTGGCCGGCTTGTGGAGGATCTCGTGGGCGAGCTTGACGATCGGGTCCGCCAGCGTGGCGGAAAAGAACAGCGACTGGCGCTTGCGCGGGAGCATCGAGACGATCTTCTGGACGTCGCGCTGGAAGCCCATGTCGAGCATGCGGTCGACCTCGTCGAGCACGAAGAACTCGACCTCCGAGAGGTCGATGTGGCGCTGCTGGACCAGGTCGAGCAGGCGGCCGGGGCAGGCGACGAGGACGTCGACGCCCGGACGCATGGCATTTTCCTGCGGCCGCTGGCCGACGCCGCCAAACACCAGCGCGTGGCGGATGTCGAGGTGGGCGCCGTAGGTTTCCAGGCTCTTGCCAACCTGGCTGGCGAGCTCGCGGGTCGGCGTGAGGACCAGCACGCGGGCGGTCCTCGGCTTCACCCGTCGCGGCTGGCGGTGCAGCGCGTCGAGGATCGGCAGCGAGAAGGCCGCGGTCTTGCCGGTGCCGGTCTGGGCGCAACCGAGCAGGTCGCGGCCCTCGAGCAGAAGGGGAATGGCCTGCGCCTGGATCGGCGAGGGCGTGGTGTAGCCGCGCTCGGCGAGCGCGCGCTGGAGGGGCGCGGCCAGCGGCAGCGCCTCGAAACAATTCGGGGTCATGTGTTGCTTGGGCCCGACAGCCGGGAAGCGGCGCGGGCAGGGTCGATGAAGGTGGTGGTTGGGAACCGAACCCTTTCCTCTCATCGATGAAGACCGGACACGGAGCGGGTCGAAAAAGCGCCGGAACCATCAGGGAGGTCGGCGTGACCCAAGGTCCGGAAACGCTCCGGACGGCGCTGAACTACGCGCGTTCCATCCCTTTGGCAAGCGAGAACCGACGCGGGCCCTGCACCGGCCGTGGCTGCCGCGGCCCGCGGCAGGCCATGGTTGCGGCGGCGCGGCGACAGGTCCGCGCCGGCGGAATCGCCCACCAATCCGGCGCCGCTTCCCGCGGGAAGCGACGCCGGTGCCAGCCGTCATGAGCGGCGACGCTGGCGTTCTGGGGGAAGTTCAATCGCGCTCCTCTTCCTCGTTCACGATGTCCTCCATCGGCTTGTGGTAGTCCTCGTCGAGGTCGCCGCTGAGGCTCGCCTTGCGCATCGAGCGGACCTTGCGCGAGAAGGCCACCGAGCTGCTGTGCACGCCCTTCGCCGAGTGCTCGCTCACCGCGGCGAGGTGGGAGGCGATGCCCATCTGGGCGGCGGTGGCGATGGCGTCCTGGTTGGCGGCGAGGAAGAGGAACTCCCAGTCGTACTGTTTGCGCTGGTGGGTGATCATCCCGTTGATCTGCTCCAGGGTGTAGCGGGTCGAGCTGTTCTCGTAGCCGTCGGTGTAGATGGCGACGATCACCTTGCCCGGCCGCCGCTCCTCGGGCTCCGCGGCCAGCTGCTTGCCGAGGCGGTCGATGGTCAGCCCGATCGCGTCGAGCAGCGCCGTGCAGGCCCGCGGCACGTAGCTGCTGGCGTCGAGCGGCCGGACGTCCTGCAGGGGCGTGCGCTCGTTCGGCAGGAGGAACTCGTCGTCGAAGAGCAGCAGCGAGAGGTTGGCGTCGCCGGGCTCGTCGAGTTGCTCCTGCAGGAAGCGGTTGAAGCCGGCGATGGCGGCCTCGGTCATGGGCTGCATCGAGCCCGAGCGGTCGAGGACGTAGGCGATTTCGGTGAGGTTCGGATTCATGGCGGTTTGGTTGCTGGGGATGGTGGTTTCGGGACGGAGGTCGGGGGCCTGGCGTCCGGGCGACGAAGCGCCTGCCGGGCCCCGTGGCCTTGTTGGAAGCAATCCAACCATTGGGGGTCGGACATGGGCGGGGGGAGGTGGCTTGCCAGTCTCATTTCTTCATGAGATCCTGTGCCATGCTGATTTCCACGACCGGTTCCCGCGCGGGCCAGACCCGCGCCCCGATGGAGCGGATCTACCACATCCACGAGGCCGTCGCCGAAGGCCGCCTGCCGAACTGCAGCACGCTCGCCGACGAGCTCGAGGTCACCGCCAAGACCATCCAGCGCGACATCACCTTCATGCGCGACCGGCTCAAGCTGCCGCTCGACTACGACGAGCAGGCGCGCGGCTACCGCTACACCGGCGACGTCAGCGCCTTCCCGGTCTTCGAGGTCGGCGCGGAGGAACTCGCCGGCCTGTTCCTCGCCCGCCAGGCGCTCGAGTCGGTGCGCGGGACCCAGCTCGAGCAGACCATGCGCGAGGTGTTCGGCCGCCTGACCCGCTCGATCGAGGGCCGCGTGAAGTTCGACTGGGCCGACCTCGACCGCGCCTTCTCGCGCAAGCCCGGCGGCGTGACCCGGACCGACCTCAAGCTCTTCGGCAAGCTGGCCGAGGCGGTGCTGCAGCGGCGCGAGGTCGAGTTCAGCTACCGCAAGCTCGGCAGCGATCGCAGCGAGAAGCGCCGCCTCCAGCCCTACCACCTCGGCGAGGTCGACCACTGCTGGTACCTGATCGGCCACGACCTCGACCGCGAGGCCCTGCGCACCTTCGCCTTTCCCCGCATCCGCGCGCTCAAGCTGCGCAAGGGCCGCTTCGAAGTGCCGGCCGACTTCGACGGCCCGGCCTACCTCGGCGGTTCCTTCGGCATCTGGACCGACCCGGAGCGGCCCGATTTCAAGCAGGAGGTCCGCATCGAGTTGAGCGGCTATGCCGCCCGCCTCGCCCAGGAGCGCCGTTGGCACCCGAGCCAGCAGCTCCGGGCGCTCAACGCCACCGCCAGCCGGGTGGAGGTCCGCTTCGAGGTCGGCCGGCTCGAGGAGCTGGTGCGCTGGACCCTCAGCTGGGGCAGCCAGGCCAAGGTCCGCGAGCCCGCCGAGCTGAGGCAACTCGTCGCCGCCGAGGCCGCGAAGATCGGGTGAGCGGAGAGCTGGGAGCCCGGAGTTTGGAGGGTCGCGCAGGGACTGCGGAGCCCGAAGGCTGAAGGCCTTCGCTCAACGTAGCCCAGGGCAACGCCCTGGGACCCGGTTCCGACCGAGCCATCTCAGGCTGAATGCCTGCCTCACTGCCGCTCCTCACCCGCCCGGCCACCTCGACCCTTCCCATGACCCTCGCAGTCCCTCCTGAAACGCCCACACCCGCAGCGTCTCCTCCAGCCGCGCCAACTGGTGCGGCAGCAGGATGGCGACGATCCGCCGATGGTGGCGGGGCGACGGCTCGGCGCGGCTGTGCGGCAGCTTCCAGATCATCTCCGGCGCCAGCCGGCAGGCCCAGCGGACCAGGCCGGCGCCCCTGCCACGCTTGCCACGGCCAAGGCGCGCGCGGAGTTCCGCGTCCACCACGTCGCGCAGCCAGCGGCGCAAGGTCTCGAGCTCCCTCGGGTCGGGAGCCGGATCGAGCAGAACCTCGCGGAGATCGTCCCACAGGTTGAGGTTTCCCCGGCCGAGCCGGGAGGGCTCCAGCCGCGCCCGGCGCGCCACGGCCGCATGCCCGGCAGCTGGCCTGGCCGTGGTCATGGCGCGACGGGAAGCCTTGCCCGGGATGCGGCACCGGCGGCTGCCGCCCGTCGCCGGAGACGGCCCAGCTTGCGGAACCGCAGGCTGTCCCAGGCGATCTCCACCTCCTTGCAGAAAACCGGCAACCCGCAGAGCCGCAACGAAGGGCGGCCCTGCGAGTTGATGCCAACACGACACACGACATAAACCGATCCCTCCTCGATGAAGCCCTCGGGGAAATCGAAATCCCCCGGCTCCGCCCCCACCGGGTTGATCGGAAGGGGCGTGGCATCCACGCAGCGGACCCGGTCACCGATGGAGAAGGAAGTCATGGCCCCACCTTGGCGCGGGGGGTGGGACAAGCGTGGGGGGAGGATCGCAAGCCCGCGCAATTCGAATCCGGGGGCGATCCAGCCCACGCCTTCCGAACGTGAAACCCGACCTCCTTCACCCGAGCTCGTGCAGCGTGAAGCGTTCGCTGCCGAGCTTCGACCTGGCCAGCTCGACGAGGTGGTCGTGGTGGGTGAAAAGGAGGACCTGGGAGCGCTCGGCCAGCTTGGCCACGGCGCCGAGCGCGTGGGTCGCCCGGGCGTCGTCGAAGTGGACCAGCAGGTCGTCGAGGATCATCGGCATCGGCTCGTGTTCGTCGAGGTGCAGCTCCAGGCCGGCGAAGCGCAGCGCGAGGTAGAGCTGGTCGCGGGTGCCCTCGCTCATGCCGGGCACCAGGACCTCGTCCCCGCCCTCGGCTCGGCGCCCGGCGATCACCGGCTCATCACCGTCGGCGAAACTCGTGCCGATGCCCGAGAACGATCCTCCGCTGATTCCGGCGAACCAGCGGCTGGCCTTCTCCATGAAGGGCCCCTGGTTCTGCTCGCGGAAGGCGTCGATCTGCCCGCGGAGCAAGCGGATCGCGACGCGCAGGCGCACGAAGCGCTCGGCGTCCGATTCCATCCGGGCGACCGCGAACGCCGCCTCCTGTTCGTGGCGTGCCGCTTCGTCCCGGGCCTGCTCCATTTCCCTGCGGCGTCCGTCCCACTCCTGGCGCTCGGCTTTCACCGCATCGGTCCTGTTCTCGACTTCTTCGAGGGCTTCCTCAAGATCGGCGATCGCGGATTCAAGATTCTCGGCGTCCTCCTCGCCGACTTTCGCCACGAATTCATCCACTGCCGTCCCGAGCGACAGCCCGGCCAGGCCGTCACGGGATTCCTCGATCTTCTCCCGCAGCGAGCCCTGCTCCTCCAGGTGGGCGAGCAGTCGATCCAGGTCCGCCTCGTCACCAAGCTCCGCCTTGGCCAGCAATGCATCGAATTCAGCCCGCGTGCGGGTGACTTCCGACTTGGCGGCATCCAGCTCCCCGGTCAGCTCGGTGATGCGGTCCTGGAGATCGTCGAACGCGGTTTGGGCCGACTTTGCTTTCTCAAGCGCCGACCACAGCGCCTTCTCGCGAGCCTCGGTTGCTTCGTCGGAAATCCCGAGCTGGGATGCCGCCGCAGCGACCTCCCCCTCGAAACCCTCGATCCTCTCCCGGATGCTGTCGCACTCACCCAGCAGGGCCTGCCAGGCGTCGAAGTCCTGGAACATCTCCCGTCGCGCGCGCAGCGTCTCGACCTGCGAGGCGGGCGAGAGGTCCTGCGCCAGGGTGAGTGCCTTGCGGCCGCGTTCCCATTCCTTGCGGGCGGCTTCGGCCGCCTCCTTCAGCTCCGGGAGGTTCTTGCGGAGCTCCTCCAGCTCGCGCTGCGCTTCCTGGATCTTGTTCTCGGTGCCGGCGGTCTCGAGCCGGGCGGCATCCAGGTCTTCGAATCGCACGCGGGCGAGGCCGAGAAGCTCGGTGAAGTCGGTGCCGTCGGATTCCAGAGCCTCGGCAAGCTGGGCGGCCACCTCGTCCACCCGTTGCTGATCCGCATCGAGCTGCTCGCGACCCTCACTCCACTGGTCCCAGGCGCGGCCGAATTCCAGCCAGGTTTCCCGCCACTCCATCATTTCCGAAGGACTGGAGGGGGAAGCATGGGCTCCCGACCAGGCCTTCGTCCATTCGGCGCGGAGTTCGGAGACGGTGCGCCCGGCTTCCTCGGCCCGGTCGTGGATCAGGCTCAGGTTCTTGCGCTCCAGGTCGAGCCTTGACCGAAGCTCTTCCAACTGGGCGACGGCTTCGGCGTCCGTGCGGAGCCGATCGGCGATGGAGTCCGCGGCATGAACCGCTTCCGGATAGGCCTCCTCCAGGGGCTTGCCCTCGACGAAAGGCTCCTCCGCGCCGCCACCCTTCCAATCCTTCAGGACAAGCGTCCATCCGCGCTCCCGATGGCTGCGGCTTTCTGCCAGATCGTCCAGGCTGGGCAGCTCGCCCTGGCGGGCGCGACGTTCGACATCGGCTTCCAGTTCGCCGACCTTCCTCTCCGCGGCCAGCTTGTCCTTCGCAAGTTCGCGGATCGCCCGGTTGGCCTCATTGAAGTGCTCGCGGAAGCGTTCGATGCCGGACCGCGACGGTGGCTTCAGCCTCCGGGTGGCCTCCATCTCATCGGGAGCTCCGTTCAGTGACGCATGGAGATCGCGCAGCGACCGCTGCAGGCGTTCCAGCTCCGTCTTCCGGGTGCCGATCTTGGACGCCATCGTCTCGGTCGCGAAAACTCCCGCGAGCAGACCCTTGAGACGCGCGTGCGTGTCGGGATCGGCCTTGGTCGGTGCGTTGCGAAGATTCTCGAGGTCCTTCTCGAGCGTTGCCTCCCGCTTCACCGCCTCCGCGTGGAGTCGACCGGCCTCCTCGTGCGCTGCGGCCCTGTCCTCCGCTTCGGCGAACTGTGGACGGGTGATGCGGAGCGATTCGAGCTCGTTCAGCGGGACGGTGATTCCGAGGTCCTGGCAGGCCCGCTTCACGGATTCTTCCTTCGCCTGCGCGTCGCCCTGCTTGGCGACCAGGGTCCGTTGATGCTCGCGATACGCTCCAAGCCGGGTGTGCAGGGCGTCGATCTCCGACTCCATGGCCAGGACTTCCGGGCGAAGCTGGCATTCCCCGGAACGAGCCCTCAGTCGGGCGAGCTCGCCATCGAGGCGTCCAGCCGCTCCGGAGGCTCCGGACCAGGCCCCGCGCGCTGCGCGAATCTCGTCCGCGAAGGTCGTCGGGAGGTCCGGGAGATCCGGCAAGGCGTCGAGCTGCGCCCGCCGCTCGGCGAGTTGCCCGACCATCGGCAGGGCCGACCGGCAACGCTCGAGCCACGACTTGCGATTCGAATGCTCCGTCTTCTGCTCCTTCAGGCTTTCAAGCTGCCTGTCCGCTTCCCCGAGACCGCGTTCAACTTCCTCCCACGCCTCCGGTTTGACGAGCGCCTCCTTCTTCGCACGCAGCTGGTCGGCATGCCGTCTGGCGACTTGCCGGATGCTCCGTTGGGCCCGCCCGGCAAACACCTCGCCTGCCTCGGATTCGAGGGCCTGGATCACCCGATCCACCGGCGTCCCCCCCAGGCTGGCGGAGAACAGCGCCTCTCCAAGCTTGCCCTCGCCCCGCAGCAGCTCGTCCGCACCCTGGCGAAGCTGCTCGGAGCCCAGTCCGAACATGCTGTCGAAATAGGCTTCATCGACCGCACCCAGCATCCGCTTCAGATCGGCTTCGTCGACAGGATTGCCGTCCCCGTCCAGCAGGGTGTTCTTGTTTCCCTTCCGGCGCTGGAAGACGCGGGAATTCCCGGAGGCGTCCTCCAGCTCGGCCAGGATCAGGAGCTTCTTGTAGTCGTGGCGGAAATTGTCGGCCGTCTGCCCGGGAATCCCGAAGAGCAACGAGCGGATGGCCCGCAGCAGGCTGCTCTTGCCGGCTTCGTTGGGGCCGTGGATCAGGTGCAGGTCGGTGCCTCCCCTGGGCAGGTCCAGGGTGAATTCGGTGAAAGGCCCGTAGGCCGGAATCTCGAGCTTCCTGAATCTCATCCTTCGCCCCCCTTCTCGGTCAGGCGCTCCAGAATGATGGCGCAGGCGTCGTCGAAGACGGCCTTTCGTTCCTCCCCCTGCCACCGGGCTTCCAGTTCATGCCGCAGATCAACGGGGAGAGCGCCCAGCATTTCGGAGACCTCCGCCGGGAGCTCGTCGCCCGCCGTCTGCTCCCGGGCGGCGCCGATGACGACCTTGGTCAGCTCGTCGCGATCGGCCAGCTCGTCGAGGCTGACGACGGGGCTCGTCGCGAGCTTCACCTTCTCCAGCCACACGGCGCCCTCACCGAACTCGTCAGCGAGCGACCGGACTTCCGCCTGCAGGCGATCGGGGTGGCTGCAAAGCTCGCCATGGAGCGGGGTCGGGCCGGTGAGGATCACCCGCAGGGCAAGCAGGCGGTCGCCGGCGTCCTCGACACAGGTTCCCATCTCGGAGCGGACCGCCCGGATCACCTCGTCGAAGGACTTCTTGCCGCCCACATCGACAGTCGCCCGGGCCCAGCGGGCGACATCGAGCGCGTGCCAGTCGCAGGCCGAGACTTCCAGGTTGTCGTCGACGGTCACGATCCGGCAGCCGCGCGGCCCGCACTCGCGGCTGTGACGGCCCTGCAGGTTGCCGCTGTAGACGATCCAGGGGCCCTCGTGCACCACTTCCGGCTGGTGGATGTGGCCGAGCGCCCAGTAGTCGTAGCCCTTGGCGGTCAGGTCATCGACGCTGCAGGGGGCGTAGGTGTCGTGGCCCTCGCGGCCGGCCAGGCTGGTGTGGAGGATGCCCAGGTTGAACTTGCCGGGCAGCGGTTCTGGGTAGGCCGGCACGAGGTTCTCCTCCACCGCCCGGTTCGGGAAGCTCATGCCGTGGATCGCGACCGGCCACGGCTGCGGCTCCACGGTCTCCGCCTTGCGGCTCGAGAAGGAATGGACGTTGTCCGGCAGGCTCAGCTTGCGGGTGATGACCGAGGCGGCGTCGTGGTTTCCGGAGATCAGGTAGACCGGGATGTTCGCCTCCCGCAGCCGGACCATCCCCTTGCGGAAGAAGAGTCCGGTTTCGTAGCCCTTCCAGTCGCGGTCGTAGACGTCACCCGCGATCACCACGAAGTCGACCACCTCGTCGATCGCCAGGCGGACCAGGTTCCCGAAGGCCTTGCGGCTGGCCCCGAGGAGTTCCGTCGCTGCCTCGTCGCCACGCGCGGCGAGCCCCCGAAGCGGGCTGTCGAGGTGAAGGTCGGCGGTGTGGAGGAATCGGAACATGGTCGGATGGGGCGGATGGCGAGCGAGGGGGCGATGCTAACAAGCCCACGCCGGGCCTTGGCAACACACGATCAGGCTACCGGCGGGGGTGGGACACCGCCGGGGGGAGGGCATCGCATGGATGGCCTTCGAGTGCGGCGGGGCCCCGCTGCTACCCGTTCCTACCCGTTCCTGGATGGCTCGCGGCGGGCCTGCTCGACCCACTCCGCGTGGATCCTGTCGTAGTGGTCGATGAGTTCCGGGTAGCATTCCGAGCGGACCGTGGTGAAGTGGCGCAGGGATTCGGGGTCGGCCCCGCTCTCGGCATTCATCCGGGTGTAGCACATCGCCAGGCCGCCGCCCTCGCCGCCGTCGACCGTGTCGATCATCCGGACGAGCTCATCCTGCGTGAGTGGCTCCTCCGTGGTCTCCGGGGTGATCCGGAAGGTGCTGTCATATTCGTCGACAATCCGGTAGTGGATCCGCTCACCGCCGGGTTCCCGGCGGGCGCGGATGCTGATCACGTCGGCGGTGGTGGACTCCAGCTCGATGCGCGCGATCTCCACCTCGGTCGGCAGCAGGTCGGGGAGGTACTCGCCGCCCATGAAGGTCGGGTGAAGGCGCTCGAGGAATCCCTTGAGCTCGGGGTCGGTCTGGTCGGCGAGGAGCGCGGGATCCAGCTCCTCGGCACGCCCGGCGGCCCAGAAGTCGCGGATCATCTGCCGGCGGCGGGTTCCCTTCACGTTGCGCAGGATCGCGGCGAGGGGGTCGTTGTCCTCCCAGTAGGAGGCGGGGCGGTTGGAGTGGTCGGTGGGGGGCTGCATGGTTCCTGTGGGTTCGCCAAACAGCCTGGACCCCTGGCTCGGACATTGGCTGGGGGAGGTCGGGAAAACTTGATCAGAATCCCGGCGGGATCACTTCGCGGCCAGCCGCCACCTTCAGACGTCAACGGGGGTCGCGAGCGTCTGTCATCCGCGTTCATCGGCGTTCATCTGCGGTTCAGAAAACCGCATGGACGGGCGCGACTGGGGTCGCGCGGTCCGGGCCACGGGGCTCAGCGGAACTGGCCCGCCTCGGGGAGGTAGTCGTAGCCGGCGGTGGCGAGGCGCTCGACCAGGCGGGCTTGATCGATGCCGTGGGTCTTGGCGAGGTCCTCGAGCGAGTCGGCCTGGTTGCGCAGCTCGGTGTTGACCAGGCCGACGAGGAGGTGCGGGTCCATGCGGTGGAAGTCGTTCAGCCTCACGGCGGCAAGGCTGCGACGGCCGGGCCCGGGCAGGCAAGCCCGGGCGGCCCCTTTCCCGTCCGAAAATGGGGCCTTCCGGGTCGCGACGATCTCGCTCCCGCAGTCACGTAATGGCGCGCGGCGGGGCGGGCTGGCACCATCCCGCTCAATGCTTGGCTTGTCGGCCGGCATCCATCGCAACCCGGGAGCGGTCCCGCCCAGCCAGCGCGACCATCCCCTTCACCCACACACCCAGCCAACATGAACAACCTGTCCAAGAATCTGTCCAAGAATCCCCGCGGCATGACGCTCCTCGAGGTGACCGTGGTCATCCTGGTCCTGCTGTCCCTGATCTCGATCCTCTTCATCGGCGCCCGCGCCTGGAAGAAGGGCTCCGATCGCGCGGGCTGCATCGTCAACATCCGCTCGGCCCAGCAAATGGTCCGCGGCTACCAGAACATGAACGCCCTGCCGGTCGGCACGACCATCAACATGTTCACCCTCGGCAACGAGTTCGACCTGGTCAACATCGGCACCTGCCCCGGTGGCGGCGACTACGACCACACCGCGACCATCCCGCCGGTCGGCGAGCTCGCCATGTGGTGCAGCCTCGCCACCAGCGACCGCCACGAGCCGGAGAATTTCGCCGGTTGGTGAGGCCACCAGCCGGGCATGGCACGCCGGTCACGGGAGCCCGCGGGCTCCGGTGGCCGGCTTTCGGTTTACCCGGGGAGGAATCCGCCTTCGGGTTCAGTCGGCCTTGGCCAGCTGCTTGCGCCACTTCTTCTGGCTCGAGCCGATCGCGCCGCTCGGGCGGGTCGAGTAGTAGTCGTAGCCGAGCTCGTTGTGGCGGGCCATCTCGTTGAACGAGTCGTAGATCACCCCGTCGCGGCCGGGAAACAAGGGACGGTTGTCGGCGAGGTCGTAGAAGCGCGCCCAGTAGGTCTCGGTCGATGCCGGGTCCTCGACGTAGACCGTCTTGCCGTCGCGCTTGGTCTTGCGCAGGCCGGAGATCTCGACCCGCTCGAGCCAGGCGAGGCCACCCTCGATGCTCGCGCGCAGCTCGGGCTTCGGCTCGCGGATGCGCATCAGGATCTTCAGCAGGTTGCCGGTCTCGATGCTCACCAGGGCGGTCGGCTCCATCTTGCGGGCCGGCGCCGGCTCGAGGGTCAGGGCTTCATACTGCGCGCACCAGCCGGCCAGCCGGTCGCCCTGGCGGACCTGGATCCGCATCACGCAGTCGATGCCCCGCTTGAGGGCCGCCGCGGCCTCGGCGCGCTTGGCGGCGTCGAGGAAGGCGAAGTGCCCGTCACCCGAGGCGATGCCCTCGAGCAGCTCGAGGATACGGGTCATGGCGTCGTCGTTGAGGGTGACGTCGTCGTGGTAGTCGCCCTCGAGCGGGAACACCTGCGGCCAGCCGCCGTGGGGGTACTGGGCGGCCAGGATGTAGTCGAGCCCGCGGTTGAAGGACGCCCGGCAGTCGTCGCGGCCGGTCGCCTGGGCGATCCCGGCGAGGAACTGCAGCTGCTCGGTGGTCGAGCGGTTGTCGAAGGTTCCGAGGTAGTGCGGGCTACTGCCGGGATCGTACTGCGAGCTCCACTGCATCCCCGGCTCGCGCGGGCCCTTGCTGTAGCCGGTGTGCTTCGACCAGCCGCCGGCCGGGGTCTGGTAGGAGATCACGATGCCGGCCAGCTGGCCGGCCTGCGCGCCGCCGAACCACGGGTCACCCGGCTTGGCGGAGAGCTTGAAGTCGCCGCCGTCCGGCGCGGGACGGGCGGCCTCGAGGCCGTGGGCGGCCAGTTCGGCCTCGAGCGCCGCCCGGTCGTTCGCGGCGAGCTCCCGCGAGCGTTGCCAGTAGGCTTGCCAGGCCTCGCGGCGCGGCGCGGGGAGGCTGTCGATCGCCTCGGGAGTCAGTTCCGCGGTCGCGACGACGCTCGCCCCGAAGAGGCAGCCGGCGACCCGCAGGAAGGCACGCCCGGCAGGCCAGCGGTTGCTGGTGCCGGGCCGGGTTGGATGGATGGTGGTTGGATCATTCATTGAGGGAAATGCAGAGGGAAAAGGCCATGCCGCCGTGGCCGTTCTCGACCCGGTAGAGCAGGCGGTTGCGGCCGGCCTGGAGGCGCACGCGGCGCAGCGCCTCACCGAGGGTCCAGTCCTTGTGACGGCTCGCGCTGATCCAGACCAGCCGGCCGTTGACCCAGAGGCGGCCCTGGTCGTCGCTGCCGAGGGCCAGCCAAACATCTCGCTCGCGATCGCCCCAGACTTCCGTCGTGGCATACCAGATCCCGTAGGGCTCCTCGTTGCGCGGGGTCACCCGCGGACGCCCTGCCGGGTGGTAGTCCCAGCGGATGATCCGGTTGTCCTTGCCGATGTACGAGGCATCCAGGTCGATCACGCTCTCGGGGGGAAACTGGCGGTCGATGTTGGCGCGGCCGGGGTTGGGGAAGGGCCCGATGACATACCAGCTGGCGGGCGACATCCAGCGCGCGGCGTCCCCGCGGGGGCTGATCTTGCGGGAGAAGACGTCGAGCTTGCCGGTGGAAATCTCCTGCGGCGGGGTGAAGCCATCGCCATCACCGGCGGCGAAGCGGGCCTCACCGCGACCGCCACCGCCATCCGGACCGTCGCCGGGGCGAGCTCCCCGGTCACCGCCATCGCTGCCACCCGCACTGCCATCCCCAGCGCCGGCCGCGGACGGGCCACGCGACGGCGAAGACGAGGAAGACGAGGGGTCGAGCGCAGTCAGGTCGGCGACGCGCCCGGAGAGGTCGACGCTGGCGAGGCGGTTGCGCTCCTCGGCGCGCTCGCGCTCGAGCGCGACCTCGAGGCCCGCGCCGTGGCGCGCGGCTCGGCGCTGCGACATGCCCAGCAGGTTCTCGGCGAGGCTGACCATCGAGGTGGTCTCACGCAGGACCGTCTCCAACTGCTGCTTGCGCGCCTCCAGCGCCGCCGCGGTGCCGGCCGCGCCTGCCGGAGACTCGAGCGCCGGCCGCTGCGGGCGGACGACATCGGTCTGGCGCAGCGCCTCGCCGAGGGGCATCTCGCGCAGCAGCGCCAGCTCCGCGGCGCGCCAGGTCTTGTAGGCGCCGGTGATCTCGCGCTCGCGCTGGAGGGCGCGGGCGTAGGCCTGCTCGGGGGTGACGGTCTCGCCGGCAGCCGGCGCCGACGGCTCCGCCGCGGTTCCGTGCATGGCGGCCTCGAGGCGGTCGATCAACTCCTGCTGCGCCCCGATCGCGCGGCCCTGCCATTCGGCTGCGGTCGCGCGCGACTCGTCGACCTCCTCGCGGACCGCCTCGATCCCCGCCACGGCCGCGCTCGCAAGCTCCTCGCGCTCGGCCATCTCGCGGCGCACCTCGGCGGCCCGGGCGAGGTACTTCTCGACCTCCCCCGCCCGCTTGGCCACGCGTTCCCGCTGGCTGGCGATCTTCTCCTCGAGGCGCTCCCGCTTGCGCGGGTCGGTCTCGGCGGCGAGCTCCTCCACCAGACCGGCGAGCTTCGCTTCCTCGCTGGCCTGCTTGTCGCGGCGTTCCTCGATCTGGCGCTCCTTCTTCTCGAGCTCGGCGCGCTTCTTCTCGTAGTCGTGGCTGCGGCGCTCGGCATCGTCGCGGGCCTCCCCGAGCTCGGATCCGGCCGCATCGACGCTGCCCCGCGTCCATGCCTGGCGCGCGCGGTCCTGCAGCGAGCGGACCTCGTCGAGCTCGGTCAGGATCGGCCGGTAGCGGGGGTCGAGCGCCGGCAGTTGCTCGAAGGCCGCGGCGAGCTGCTGGTCGGCCTCGTCGAGGGAGGCGAGGGTCGCAGGCTCCTCCGGGGCCTCCATTTCCGCGGCTCCCCGGCGCATGGCCTCCTCCGCCCGGCGCATCGACACCAGGGCCCGGGCGGGGTCGGCCGCCGTCTCCGGCGCGGCCTCGCGGAGCCGCTCGAGTCGCTCGGCCTCCATGGCCGCCATCTCGCGGCGGATCTCGTCGAGCCGCTCGAGCTGGCGCCGGACCTTCGCCGCCGTCGCCTTCTCGACGGTCTCGCGGACCTGGCGGACCTCGTCACGCGACAGGCTGCGGGCCGGCTCGGGCGCCTCGCGGACCAGGCCGCGCAGCGGGGTCAGCCAGACCAGCGCGGCCAAGCCGGCGGCGTGGAGCGCGAGGGCACCGAGGTACCAGCGCCCGCCGCCGGGTCTGCTGCCGGCTTGCGCCGGCCTATTCCTCGTCCCTGGCCCGGATGCGCACATTGCTCAGTCCTTCGAAGTTGCAGAGGTCGAGGACCTCGACCAGGCCCTCGAAGGGCGCGGCGCGATCGCCCTCGATGCGGATCTTCCGCGAGGGGTCCTCGGCGGCGACCTCGCGCAGGCGGTCGTGCAGCATTCCGGTCGTCGCCGGCGAGCCGTCGAGGTAGACCCGGCCGCCGGCGTCGAGCGAGATGACGAGCTGGTCGGCCGTGCGCGGGGCGGCGACCGCAGCCGCCGACTCGGGAAGCTCGAGCGGCAGCTCGCGGTCGATCTTCTTCAGCGTCGTCGCCACGAGAAAGAAGATCAGCAGCAGGAAGACGCAGTCGATCAGGGGCGCCATCTGGACCTCCATCGGGTCCCCGTCGGAAAGGTCGATCCTCATGACGCGCGGCCGGCCGGGTGCCAGTGGGAGATCAGCTCGCTGACCTGCTCCTCGAGCAGGATCGCCAGCAGGTTCGTGCGACTACGGAAATAGTGGTAGAGGCCGAGCGCGGGAATCGCGACGACGAGGCCGGCGGCGGTGGTGATGAGGGCCTTGGAGATGTCGCCGCCGAGCATCGAGGCATCACCCAGCGAACCGGCGGCGGCCACCTTGTCGAAGGCGCCGATCATGCCGGCCACCGTGCCGAACAACCCGAGCAGGGGGCTGAGGGTCGCACAGATCATCAGCGGGTAGGCGCGCAGCAGGTGGAGCTTCATTTCCCGCGAGGCCAGGTCGCCGGCCAGGCTGGAAAGCTCCGGCATCGCCAGCTCGCGGTGGCGGGTCATCGCCGCGGCGACCCGCCCGAGGGTCGACGGGTGGCCCTCCGCCGCCTCGGCCAAGTCATCGAGCCGGCCCTCGCGGGTGAGCTCGTCGAGACGCCGCGCCAGCGCCCGCGGCGCGATCCGGTCGAGGCGGAGGTGGAAAACGCGCTCGAGCGCGCAGGCCAGGCCGAAGACCGACACCACCAGCAGCAGCAGGACAGTCACCCCGCCCTGGCGCAGCTTGAGCAGCAGGGCCTCGCCCTTGGTGAGCGGCTCGTCCTCGGCCGGGGCTCCCGCCGGCGGAGTCTGCGCCGCCGGGGTGTCCGCCTCCACGGCCCCGGCCTCGCCACGGGCCGGCATGACCAGCATCAACCCGACCGCCAGGATCATCAGCCCGAAGGACCCCAGGCGCCGCGCGGCCCCGGCCAGCCCGGCCAGCCGGCGCTCGGCGGCGCGCCTCGCGGCGACCCCGCCGCATCCGCTCAAGGCGGATGATTCGCGGGGGGAGCTGGCTTCGGGTTGCATCCGGGGGAAGTGGTTGGACCGCCTTCGTTCCGGCCTCAAGGTTCGACCAGGGTGACGCGGAGCCGCAGGAAGCGCGGCGCCGGGTTGCCGGGCGTGTCGACCACCTGGACGAACTCGCCGACCAGGCCCGGGTTGGTCGCCAGGACCTCCCAGCCGACCAGGCTGTCGGAGACCTCGACGACGTAGTCGACGTCGGCGCGCAGGCGATGGAAGCTGAGTGCCGCCTTGCCATCGACCAGGCCGATCGACGGCAGGTCGATCTGGGTCTCCCCGGCATCGGTGTAGCCGAGGGCATAGCCGAGGAGCTCGTCGCCCGCGTCCGGCGGGGGCAGCAGGTAGGTCTCGACCAGGCCGATGTCCGGCGCGTCCTCGTAGTAGGTCTCGACGTCGTAGACCAGCTCGTCCCACAGGTCCATCGGCGGCAGGGTGCCGGCATTGATCAGCGGGCTGCCCTCGACCGGGCGGCCGAAGTCGCCGAGGTCGAGGCTGCCGTCGTCGCGCCGGGCGAAGCCGCCGCCCGGCTTCACCAGCGAGCGGAAGCTCGCCGCCGAGACCTCGAGGCCCTGGTCGTTGATCGAGGGACCCCGCGACGACGAGCCGGTGAACCAGAACAGGTTGCTGGGGCCGGTGGCGATCCCGCTGTTGCCGCCGTAGCGGTCGTTCTCGCCCTCGCCGCTGGTGTAGAGCGAGACGTTGTTGAGGAAGATCGGCGCCGGGTCGTCGAACTTGAAGTTCCCGCGCTCGTTGTCGAAGGCGAGGTTGTTGGCGATGAGCATGGCCGCCGGGTTGCTGTTCCAGGTGAAGCCGTTCTTGCCGTTGTCGAAGGCAACACTACGGGTGACGTAGTGGACCACCGCGATGCCGGACCCGCCGAGCTTGAAGCCGTTGCGGTCGCCCGAGCTGTTCGTGGTGCCGTCGGTCAGGGTGCCGTTGCCGTAGGCGATGCACTGGTCGATCACGACCGGGAAGATCGTCCCGGTGCTGCTCTTGGTGAAGAGGTCCCAGCCGTCGTCGATGTTGTTGTGGCCGACGCAGCCGCGGAAGACGTTGCCGGGCCCGCTGGTCAGCTTGGCCGCGAAGCCGTCGGCATTCTCGCCCTGGTTCGGGTCGTGGTCGTGGTTGTCGAACGAGTCGCAGTTGAGGACCAGGTTGTATGCCGGCCACTCCGCCTTGTCATCGGCGCTCGAGCTGTAGCGCGAGATCTGCACGCCGGTGTCGCGGTTGCCGTAGGTCGTGCAGCGCTCGATGATGTTGTGGTTGCCGCCGACGAAGATGCCGTTGTCGGCCGCGCGGTAGATCCGCAGGCCGTAGAGGTGCCACCAGTGGCCGTCGATCTTGATCCCGCGCGGGTTGCTGACCTGGGAGGTCTTGCCGTAGGGCTGCGAGGAGAAGTCGAGCAGCGGCTCCTCGAGCACGCCCTCCGGGGTGGTGTAGGCGAAGATCCCCTTGCGGTTGGCCTCGTCGAGGCCGGTGTTGTCGCGGGCGATGGTGATCTCCTCGCTGAACGAGTAGGTGCCGCCGCGCATGTAGATCCGGAAGCCGGGCTCCACCAGGGTGATGGCGACGGGCAGGGTCGTCGGGTCGGCAAGGGTGCCGGCCGCATCGGGCAGGCCGTCCGGGGCGACGTAGTAGTCGCGCTGGGTCGAGGCGGTGACCGTGAGCGTCGCGCTGGACGAGACGTCGGAGCCGGCGGCGTTGCTGACGGTGACCTGGTAGGTGCCCGCGTCGGCCTCGCTGAGCGGGTCGAAATCGAGCACCGGACCGCTGGCCGCGATCGGCGAGCCGTCCTTGGTCCAGGCATAGGTGAAGGGTGCGGTGCCGGAGACCTCGACGGTGAAACTCGCCGCGGTTTCGGCCGGCGCGCTGAAGCTGGCCAGGTCGCCGGTGATCACCGGGGCGACGGCGGTCGCGCTGACCTGCAGCTGGGCCGCGCTGCTGGTCGCGCTGCCGACCGCGTTGCTGACCCGCACGGCGTAGTCGCCGGCGTTGGCCAGGGCGGCGCCGTCGATGGTCAGGGTCGCCGCGGTTTCACCGCTGAGGTCGCCGCCGTCCTTGGTCCACTGGTATTCCAACGGCGCCGAGCCGGTGGCCCCGACGGTGAAGCTGTGGCTGCCGCCGACCACCAGGTGGTTGCCGGCCGGCTGCGTGGTGATCGCCGGGGCCTGCAGCACGGTGAGCGCCACGCTGTTGCTGGCGGCGGTGCCGGCGAGGTTGGTCGCATCGACCCGGTAGCTCCCCTCGTCCTCCTCGCTGACCGCGGAAAGCGTGAGGCTTGCGCCGGTTTCCTCCTCCAGCGGGCTGCCGTCCTTGAACCACTGGTAGTCGATTTCCCCCTCGCCGGTGGCAAGCGCCTCGAAGGTCGCCTCGCCACCCTCGGCCACCGCCTGGGCGGTCGGCTGCGTGGCGAAGCTCGGCGGCAGGGTCACCTCCACCAGCACCGGGGTGCTGGTCTCCTCGCCCGCGACGTTGCTCACCGTGACGGTGTAGCTGCCGAGGTCGCCGGCCTGCAGCGGGTCGAGGGACAGGACGTTCATCTCGGCACCCGGAATCAAGACGCTGTCGCGGAACCACTGGTAGGCCAGGGTCCCGGATCCGGTGGCGGTGACCTCGAGGGTGACGCTGCCGCCGAGGATGTCGCTGCCGCCCTCGGGCTGGACCAGGATCTGCGGTGTCAGCGGCGTGGTCGAGACGGTGAGCAGCGCGGGGTCACTGGTGGCCGAGCCCTCGCTGTTGGTCGCGGTCACCGTGTAGTTTCCGGCCTGCGAGAGTTGCACGTTGTCGAGCACCAGGGTGGCCGAGCTCGCCCCCGAGACCGGCGAGCCGTCGAGGAACCACTGGAGGCCGGGCTCGGGAGTGCCCGAGACCTCGACGGTGAAGCTCGCCGTGTCGCCGACCGCCACCAGCTGCGGCAGCGGCTGGGCGACGATCGAAGGCGCCAGGTCGGCCGGCGCCTCGAACTCGACGGTGACGTCGTCGATCGCGAGGATGTCGTTCGAGTTGGTCGTCGAGTCGGCGTCGTTGGCCAGCTTCCAGCGCAGCCAGAAGCTCGAGCCCGCCGGGATCGCATCGAGGACCAGGCCGCTGGTCACGGGGGTCGCCGCGCCTCCCGAGCCGCCGCTGGTGTCGACCGCCAGGCCGGCGATCTCGGTCCACCCGGCGGCGTCATCGAGCTCGTCGGCGGTCGCGCCGATGCGGTACTCGACGGTGTAGGTCAGCGTCCGGTTGTCGGTGTTCTCGCGCCACTGCTCACCGGTGTAGCCGACCGTGAAGCCGGCGATCTCGCCGCCGGTCTGGTTGCTGAAGGCGAGGCCGAGGTAGGTCGGCGTGTCGGCGGAGATCGTGTGGTAGCTCAGCGCCCGCTCGGTGCTGCCGCTGGTTCCCAGGCTGTAGAGCGTCAGCGCGCTGGCATTCGACGAGCCCGACGAGATCTGGACGTTGGCGTTGAGGTTCCCGCCCGCCGTCACTGCATGCCAGCCGCTCAGGGTGGCGTCGTTGACCCAGTTGAAGGAACTGGAGAACCCGAGGGTGTCGAAGTCCTGGGAGTAGTCGGCTGCGAGCAGCGAGGAGTCCACCGCCACGCTGGCGTGGACCGGGACGCACGACAGGAGGCCGAGGCAGGCCAGCAGGCGGGTGGTGCGAAGAAGGGATGATTTCATGGAGAATCAGGGTTGCGGATAGACGAGGCGAAGGCGGAGGAAGCGGCGGGGCTCGCCGGGATCCGCGAGGTCGGCGACCTCGACCCACTCGCCGGGGAGACCGGGGTTGGTGACGACGGGGTCCCAGCCGGTGAAGTCATCGGTGGCCTCGACGAGGTAGTCGACGTCGACGCGCAGCCGCTGGAAATGGATGCTGGCCACGCCGCCGCTGACCGAAACGGTCGGCAGCAGGGTCTGGCCGCTGGCCGGGTCGCTGCCGAGCGCGTAGCGCAGGAGTTCCTCATCGTTTGGGTCCGCCACGCTGAGCAGGGCGCTGCTCTGGTCGCTTCCCGAGGGGTTGCTCACCGTCACGTTGATGGTGCCGGCGTCGGCGGGGGTTGCCGCGGCGATGACCAGGCTCGCCTCGGTTTCGCCCGCGATGGTCGCGCCATCGCGCGTCCAGACGAAGCTGAACGGCGGGTCGCCGGTGACGCCGACCGAGAAGCTGACCTCCTCGCCGAAGGCCGCGCTGACCGGGGACAGCCCGCTGACGATGCTGGGGGGCAGCGAGGCGTAGTTGGTCTTGAGCCAGTTCTCCTTGTCCCAGGTCAGCTTGCCCGCACCGGCGCCGGCGGCGAGGATGTCGGGCAGGTCGGCCGGGTCGTCCATCGTGTAGCTGTAGGGCAGCACGCCGCCCGGCAGGTTCCACGAGAAGGGCTTCACCGGCGCCTGGACGGGACCCATCGGGTTGCCCGGGTCGGTGCTGTCGCCGCGTACCGTGGTCGAGACACCGAGGTCGTCGGTCATGCGGGTGATGCAGTCGAGGCCGAGGATCTTGCCGGTGAAGACCGGGTCGGAGGGGTCGGTCTGGTTGTTGCGCAGCGGGGTCAGGCAGTCCTTGTAGTAGGACTTCTCGACCAGCACCGCGCCGTCCTCGGTCGAGATCGAGCCGTTGAGGAAGGGGTTGAAGTTGTACTGGCCGGAGCTGCTCAGCTTGGAGGCGTCGGACGGGTCCATCGCGGCGACCCGCGCGTCGCGCATCGCCTTGGCCTGGCGCGCGGTCTCGCAGTCGACGAAGATGTTGTAACTGTGGACGTTCCCGGCGCGCAGGCGCGGCAGCCGGTCCCAGGGGTTCTCGTACCACTGGTGGTGGAGGGTCACCCTGTGGTCGGCGTTCTCGCTGTTGAGCGTGTTGGCGCCGATCAGGTGCATCTTCGACGGCCCCTGCATCACCTCCACGATGTCCTCGACCGAGAAGCCATTGCTACGAAGAAAGTCGTACATTCCGTGGGACCCGCGGTTCGCCTCGAGCGCGGCGATCTGCCGGCGCACGAAGCTGTTCGGGTTGGTCGCGCCGTCGTCGCCGGCGTAGTGGCACCACGAGAAGGTGATGTCGTAGCTGCCGCCCTTGATGTCGCAGATGCCGTCGTAGGACTTGGTGAAGGTGCAGTGGTCGATCCAGATGTCCCACACGGTGCCGGAGTCGCCGAGGGTGATGAAGTCCCAGTCGTTGCCGTCGTAGTCGCCCTTGGAATCCTCGTCCCACTCCCACAGCTCGTCGAACTTCAGGTTGCGGATGATCATGTTGTTGCAGCGCTTGATGTTCAGCGAGGCATGGCGGATCGAAGCGCCGTTGGCGGAGAAGATCGTCAGGTTCGACAGCTCCTTGACGTCGATGCGCGACACGCCGGAGGCGATCAGCACCGGGTGGAGGCGCGGGGTCGAGTGCTCGCGGAAGATGCCGAACTCGCGCACCGCTGGCTCGACCTCGTTGTAGCCGAGGTCGAGGTCGTTGAGGATCTCGATGACCCGGATCGCGCCGCTGTCGTCGTCGAGCGCGGTG
>JAUIJB010000141.1 GCA_030430455.1 Verrucomicrobiia bacterium
ACCGCCGAAAGCTACCTCGCCCTCGCCGACAAGCTGCTCAAGGGCAAGGAGCGCTTCGACCGCGTCATCCTCGACAAGAAGATCGAGAGCCGCGAGCGCTACATGAAGACGCTGCCCAAGCTCTGCGACCAGCTGCGCCAGCTGCACGAGAGCAACGACACGATCTTCCGCCAGCTCTCCGCCAAGTCGCCGCGCGGCAAGAAGAAGCTCCAGGACCAGTTCGGCAAGAACCTCCAGACGCTCCACCGCACCTACTCGCGCTTCTACTTCAAGCAGAAGGTCACCGAGGACTTCTGCGAGCAGGTCGAGGACGTCCAGTCGAAGTTCTGGCGCTACGGCCGCAAGCTGCAGTCCGCCCAGGACGACAAGGAGTTCCTGACCAAGGTCCGCGAGCTCCAGCAGCGCGCGTGGCACACCTCGGAGGACTTCGAGGAGACCAACAAGAAGCTCCGCCACTGGCTCAAGGAGGCCCTCAAGGCCAAGACCGAGATGGTCGAGGCCAACCTGCGCCTGGTGATCTCGATCGCCAAGAAATACACCAACCGCGGGCTGTCCTTCCTCGACCTGATCCAGGAGGGCAACATGGGCCTGATGAAGGCGGTCGAGAAGTTCGAGTACCGCCGCGGCTACAAGTTCTCGACCTACGCCACCTGGTGGATCCGCCAGGCGATCACCCGCTCGATCGCCGACCAGGCGCGCACGATCCGCATCCCGGTCCACATGATCGAGACCATCAACAAGCTGATGCGGGTGCAGAAGCAGCTGGTCCAGGAATACGGCCGCGAGCCCTCGCCCGAGGAGATCGCCGAGGAGATCCACCTGCCGGTCGAGCGCGTCCGCGCCGTCCTCAAGATGGCCCAGCAGCCGATCTCGCTGCAGGCGCCGGTCGGCGACTCCGACGACACCTCCTTCGGCGACTTCATCGAGGACAAGACCGCCGACAACCCGATGGAGGAGGCCGGCTTCTCGATGCTCAAGGAGAAGATCGGCGACGTCCTCTGCACCCTCACCGAGCGCGAGCGCGAGGTGCTCGAGCAGCGCTTCGGCCTCAAGGACGGCTACAGCCGGACGCTCGAGGAGGTCGGCCGCCAGTTCCAGGTCACCCGCGAGCGCATCCGCCAGATCGAGGCCAAGGCGCTGCGCAAGATGCGCCACCCCACCCGCATCCGCAAGCTGGAGGGCTTCATCGAGCTCCCCGGCGGCTGACGCGGCCACCCCGGCCCGGCATGAAACGAGGCGCGGTTCACCCCGCGCCTTTTTTCATTCGCATTCCCGCCGCCCCCGGATTCCCCTTTGGCATGAGCTTCGACCCGGCCAGCATCCGCGAGGATTTCCCGATCCTCGCCAGCGAGGTCAACGGCCGGCCGCTCGTCTACCTCGACAACGCCGCGACCAGCCAGACGCCGCGCCAGGTGCTCGACGCCTCGCGCCATTACTACGAGGCGGTCAACGCCAACATCCACCGCGGCACCCACCACCTCGCCCGCGCCGCCACCGCGGCCCACGAGGAGGCCCGCCAGGCGGTCGCCCGCCACCTCAACGCCGCGTCGTCCGACGAGGTGATCTTCACCTCCGGCACCACCGACGGCATCAACCTGGTCGCCAACATCCTCGGCGGCGAGCTCGGCGCGGGCGACGAGGTCCTCATTTCCACCCTCGAGCACCACTCGAACATCGTCCCCTGGCAGATGCTCTGCGAGCGGAGCGGCGCCAGCCTCAAGGTCATCCCCTGCCACGACGACGGCACCCTCGACCTCGACGCCTTCCACCAGCTGCTCGGCGGGCGCACCCGCGTCCTCGCCCTGACCTGGATCTCGAACGCCTTCGGCACGGTCAACCCGGTCGCCGAGATGACCGCCGCAGCCAAGCGCGCCGGCGCGCGGGTGCTCATCGACGCCGCCCAGGCCGTCCCGCACCTGCCCGTCGACGTGCAGGCGCTCGGTGCCGACTTCCTCGCCTTTTCCGGCCACAAAGTCTACGCGCCGACCGGCATCGGCGTGCTGTGGGGGCGCCGCGAGGTCCTCGACGAGCTGCCGCCCTGGCGCGGCGGCGGCGAGATGATCAAGGAGGTCCGCTTCGAGGGCACCACCTACAACGACCTGCCCTTCAAGTACGAGGCCGGCACGCCGAACATCGAGGGCGCCATCGCCCTCGCCGCGGCCCTCGCCTGGGCCGACGCCATCGGCCTCGACACCATCCACCGCCACGAGGAGCAGCTCCTCGCCCGCGCCGCCGACGCGCTTTCCGGCATCGCCGGCGTGCGGCTCTACGGCCCGCGCCGCCGAGCCGGCGCGCTGTCCTTCGCCATCGAGGGCGTCCACCACTACGACCTCGGCACCCTGATCGACCAGATGGGCGTCGCCGTGCGCACCGGCCACCACTGCTGCCAGCCGCTGATGGCCCGCTTCGGCGTCACCGGCACGACCCGCGCCTCGGTCGCCTGCTACAACACCGCCGAGGAGATCGACACCCTCGCGAGCTGCGTCGAGAAGGCCGCCATGATGCTCAAGTAAGCGGCGGCGGCGGATTCCGTCCGCCCTCCACGCGCAGAAGCACCACTCCGCGAGGCGACCCCTCAACGCGAGCATGGGAATAAGCCCGCGCCGGAGTCGTCCCCCCCCCCC
>JAUIJB010000008.1 GCA_030430455.1 Verrucomicrobiia bacterium
GGCGACGTCGCCGACGTTGTCGCCCACGTTGTCGGCGATGACCGCCGGGTTGCGCGGGTCGTCCTCGGGGATGCCCGCCTCGACCTTGCCGACCAGGTCGGCGCCGACATCGGCCGCCTTGGTGTAGATGCCGCCGCCGACGCGGGCGAAGAGCGCCTGCAACGAGGCCCCCATCCCGAAGGTCAGCATCGTCGTGGTCACCAGGATGATGCGATGCGACTCGTCGCCGTCGCCCTGGATCGCCCGGTTGAGCACGAGGAACCAGAAGCACACGTTGAGCAGGCCCAGGCCGACCACCGTGAGCCCCATCACTGCGCCGCTGCGGAAGGCGATGCTCAGCGAGCCGCCGAGAGAGCTGCGCGCCGCCGCCGCGGTGCGGGTCGATGCCTGCGTCGCGGTGCGCATGCCGAAGTATCCCGCCAGCGCCGAGAAGAACCCACCGAAGGCGAAGGTCGCCGGCAGCCACGGGTTCTGAACCTTCAGCCCGTAGGCCAGCACCGCGAAGACCGCCGTCACCACCACGAACACGATCAGCATCACGCGGTACTGCTGCCTGAGGTAGGCCATCGCGCCGTCGCGCACGTGCTGGCCGATCTTGCGCATCCGCTCGGTGCCCTCGTCCTCCCGCTTCATGCGGCGGAAGAAGTGCAGGGCGAAGCCCAGTCCCAGGAAGGCGGCAACCGGTGCCAGCCAGAAGATCGGTTCGTTCATCGTCTCGTGGTCGTGTCAGGAAATCTCCGCGCTGCCGGGCGCCCCCGGGCCGCCCTCAGCCCCCGCGCAGCACCTGCGCCGACTTCCACCACTCGTAGTGCTCGTGCTCGAGTTGCTCGACGGTGGGCATCGGGTAGTAGGCGTGCCCGCCCTGCTCGGCGATGAAGAAGCCGTTGCGGACGGTGCGGAAGGAGAGGTCCTCGGGCAGGCGGCGGTAGATCATCTTGTTCTTCTTGCCCGAACCGGCCTGCAGCAGGGTGAGCCCGTCGCGCAGGTGGCCGAGGTTGGTGTAGGGAAGCTCGCCGATGCGGCCGTGCTGCGGGTCGCTGGCCAGCTCGCGCAGGATCAGCTCCGAGTAGACCAGGCGCGGAAAGTGGACCGGGTTCTCCGACGCGGTGATGAAGCGGCCGAAGTCGACTGCGTCCAGGGTACTCGCGACCCCCGGCCTCACCGGGCACAATTCCTGGTAGAGGTGGAGCAGGCGTTCCTCGTGCGGCGGGTCGCCGCCGCGCTTCAGCCGCAGGACCCGGCCGTCGTCGGTGGCGAGGAAGAGGTCGCCGATCGCGCGGATCGGGATGTGCTCGAGCACCCGGTAGGCCGACAGGTAGAGCGAGTTCTTCGGGCTGCCGTCCTCCTTGGTGAGTGCGCTCTCGGTGACGAGGGACATCGGGAAGGCGTCGCTGCGGAAGGCGGGGTCGACCTCGAAGTAGATCGCCTGCCCGCGCGAGCGCGAGGTGGAACCCACCGCGAGGTAGGCACCGAAGGCCTCGGGCTCGAGCTGCGACGCGACCAGGGACTCCGGAATCAGCACCAGGTAGAGATGGGCATCGCTCATGGTTCGCAAGGGTGATTGGAACACGAAGCCGCTTGCGGCGACAGGCGCAAACCGATGCAAATCGCGCGACTCTCTTGGCATCCCTTGCTGGCAGGAGCCGCCACCACCCGCCGCTCACTCCCGGTTCCCGTTCGATGGGATCGGGCCGGCGGCGCGTCGCCAGCATCGGGTTGAAGGAGGCGGGCAGCCATGTTAGATAGGGGATCGCGGATGACTCTCGCCGTCCAGATCATCGAGGCCACCGAGCTGCTGAAGTCGCTCGGCATCGCGCTCGGGCTCGGCCTGCTGATCGGCCTGCAGCGCGAGTGGACCCACAAGCGCATGGCGGGCATCCGCACCTTCCCGCTGGTCGCCCTGTTCGGCGGCCTCTGCGGGGTCGCCGCCGGCGAGCACGGCGGTTGGATCGCCGCCGCGGGGCTGATCGCGACCGTGGCCCTCACCCTGCTCGCCAACCTTTCCAGCCGCCGCGGTCGCGGCGCCCGCGGCGACGATGCGGACCTGGAGGACCAGGAGGACCGCGTCGGCCTGACGACCGAGTTCGCGCTGCTGCTGACCTTCACCATCGGCCTGGTCGCCGTGCTCGGCTATCGCCTCGAGGCGACGGTCTGCGCCGGAACCGTCATGGTCCTCCTGCAGGTGAAGAAGGCGCTGCACCGGGCGATTCGGAGGTTCGGCGAGGGCGAGCTCCGCGAGATCGCCCGCCTGGTCCTCGCCGCCCTCGTCATCCTGCCGCTGCTGCCGAACCGCGACATGGGCGAGCTCGGGGTGATCAACCCCTTCGAGATCTGGCTGCTGGTGGTGCTCATCGTCGGCGTCAGCCTGGCAGCCTACCTCGCCGCCAAGTTCCTCGGCGGCCGCAAGGGGGCGGTGGTCTCCGGGATCTTCGGCGGCCTGATCTCCAGCACCGCGACCACCGTCAGCGCCGCCCGCCGCAGCAAGGCGAGCCCGGACGCGTCGCGCGCCTTCGCCCTGATCGCCATGATCGCCTCGGCGGTGGTCTTCGGCCGCGTGATGGTCGAGGTGGTGCTCGCCGGCGGCGAGGCCGGCCGGCCGATGCTGCTCCCGCTCGGGACCATGATGGCCTGGATGGTCGCCGTCTCGGCGGTGATGGCGCGCTTCAGCCACGTCGAGGCGGACACCTCGATTGACGAGGATGCCCCGTCCGAGTTCAAGGCGGCCATCGTCTTCGCCCTGCTCTACGTCGCCGTCCTTGCCGGGGTGGCCTTTGCCAAGGAACGGCTCGGCGAGGGCGGCCTCTACACCGTTGCCGCGCTGTCCGGCCTGACCGACATGGACGCCATCACCCTGTCGACCGCCAAGCTGGTCAAGGACCAGCACCTCGAGGCCTCGACCGGCTGGCGACTGATCCTCGTCGGCGGCTGCGCCAACCTCGTTTTCAAGGCCCTGATGGTGGCGCTGATCGGCTCGCGTCGCATGCTCATGCCGGTCGCCCTCGTCTTCGCCCTCTCGCTCGCCGGCGCCACGGTGCTGTGGTTTGCCTGGCCGTGAAATTCCCCGGGAGCTCCCTGGGGAGGGAAGGCCGGGCCGGATCCGCACGGCATCCGGCAAGGCATGCCTCGCCAAGCCCCACCCTCCCGCTCAAACTCGGGCAGTGTCGGACCATTCCTCCAGCGAACCCCCGTGGCCCCTGCTGCTGGCCTCGGCGGTCGTGTGCGGGCTGGCCACGATCGGCGGCGTGGTCGCGCAGCGCTTCCCGGGGATGGAGAACATCGCCACCGCGCTCTACGCCACCGCCTACCTCGCCGGCGGCTGGGACGCCGCGCTGGACACGCTGGGCAAGCTCAAGCGCCTGCGCCTCGACATCCACTTCCTGATGCTCGCCGTCGCCCTGGGCGCGGCCTTCATCGGCGCCTGGTGGGAGGGCGCCGCCCTGCTGTTCCTGTTCTCGCTGAGCAACGCCCTCGAGGGCATGGCCATGGCCCGCACCGACCGCGAGATCCGCAGCCTGTTCCGCGAGGCCCCCAAGCAGGCGCTCGAGGTCCGCGACGATGGCACCACGCGCGAGGTCGACGCCGCCGGGCTCGCCGCCGACATCACCGTGCGCATCCTCCCGGGCGAGCAGTTTCCCGCCGATGCCCTGGTCATCGACGGCGAGAGCGCGGCCGACGAGTCCTCCCTCACCGGCGAGTCCGTCCCGGTCGGCAAGTCGGCCGGCGACACCGTCTTCGGCGGCACGCTCAACACCTGGGGCAGGCTCGACGCCCGCGTGCTGCGCCCGCCGGGCGACAGCGCCCATGCCCGGATCATCCGCCTGATCCAGCAGGCCCAGGCCAGCAAGGCGCCCTCGCAGCGCTTCACCGACCGCTTCGGCACCGCCTACACCATCGGCATCCTCGGGCTCTCGCTGGTGATGTTCCTGGTCTGGCACTTCGCCTTCGGGCTGCCCGCCTTCCTCGCCGCCGAGGGCGAGCGCTCGGCCTTCTACCGCGCCATGACCCTGCTGGTGGTCTGCTCGCCCTGCGCCCTGGTCATCTCGATCCCCAGCGCCATCCTCGCCGGCATCGCGGCGGGTGCCCGCCGCGGCATCCTGTTCCGCGGCGGCGTCGCCCTCGAGAACCTCGCCACCATCGACCGCCTCGCCGTCGACAAGACCGGCACCCTCACCCGCGGCGAGCTCGAGCTGGCCGGCATCGAGCTGGCCACGCCCGGCAGCGATGACGAGCTGCTCGCCTTCGCCGCCGCGCTGTCGCGCAACTCGACCCACCCGCTGTCGCGCGCGATCGTCGCCGCTCAGCTTCGCCGCGAGGTGGCGACCCTCCACAGCGGCAGCTTCAAGTCGCTGACCGGCAAGGGTCTCAGCGGCAGCGTCGACGGCACCGCCATCACCCTCGGACGTCGCTCGCTGTTCGACGACCATCCGTGGGCCGCCAAGCTGCCGCCACCGGCACCCGGCCTGACCGAGGTCCTCGTCGCCGCCGGGCAACTCGGCGGCCGCCTGCTGCTGCGCGACGCCCCCCGCCCGGAGGCCGCCGGCACCGTCCGCGAGCTTGCCGGAAAGGGGGTCGAGGTGACCATGCTCACCGGCGACCGCGAGGAGTCGGCCCGCCTCGTCGCCGACGAGCTCGGCCTGCGCGACTGGCGCGCCGAGCTCCACCCCGAGGACAAGGTCGGCGCCATCCGCGACTGGCGCGAGGCCGGCGAGCGCGTGGCGATGGCCGGCGACGGCGTCAACGACGCGCCGAGCCTCGCCGCGGCCGACGTCTCGATCGGAATGGGCCTGCGCGGCAGCGATGCCGTCCTCGAGCAGGCCGACATCGTCCTCACCAAGGACCGCCTCGAGCGCATCCTCGAGGCCTTCGAGCTGAGCCGGCGCTGCCGCGTGATCATCCGCCAGAACCTGGCCATCTCGCTCGGCGTGGTCGTCCTCCTCGGCCTCGCCGCCCTCGGCAGCATCATCCCACTGCCGATCGGCGTGCTCGGCCACGAGGGATCGACCGTGGTGGTCGTCCTCAACAGCCTGAGGCTGCTGCTGCGCGGCGAGTCGGCCGACTGATACGCGTTCCGGGAATCAACCGCACCGATTGAGCTTCCACGAAAGGAAAGCCGCGGATTGCGAAGATTTCAGAATCCATCGGCGCTGATCTGCGCAGGTGAAATTCACCATCTGCGTCCATCTGCGTTCATCCGCGGTTCCCCCACTCCAAACCCGATGAGCCTCGCCCCACACGGGCTCAATGCATCTTCCCCGTGCCCTGGAAGCGGACTTCGGCGATGCAGGTGTCCTCGAAGTGCGTCCCGGGATAGACCTCGATGATCTTCAGGCGGATCCTGTGCCGGCTCGGGCGCTCCAGCACCAGCTTCGGGATCTCGAAGCGCTGCAGGCCCATCGCGTCCCCCAATCGGAGCCGCGCCACGGGCTCGCCGTCGTAGCTGAGCTCGATGACCCTCGGCCGCGCGTTCTGCCGGAACAGCTTCTCGGATCCCTGGTGCCCGCTCGCGATGGCACACGAGGTCACGCCGAGACCGGTCGTGTCCTTCTCCGTCGTCGTGAAGGTGAAGGTGAGGCTTTCCCCGATCCCGTTGCCATCCGCGCCCTCGCTCCAGACCTGATCCATGCTCTGGTCGTGGGCCTGCAGCGGCGGGTGCCTGAGGCCGGACTTCTCGGTCAGGAAACTCGACGCGGCGACCTCGATCGCGGGGGCACCGCAGTACCAGCTGCAGCTGCCGAAGAAATAGGGCCAGCCTTGCTCGGGGGCGGAGATCACCCCCGCGGCCTCGATCTCCGGAAGCGGTTCCGCCACGGCGATCCCCGCCGTGAGGCATGCCAGCAGCACCAGGCAGCGCTTCATTCTTGCTTCCTTCATTGCCGACCAAGCTCGCAAATCTCCACCATGGCGACAAGCCGACGGTCACCGACCGGGCAGGCCGGGGTCGGCCGGGCGGCGACCCCGACGACTCCGCCGCGGCCATTCCGGCAAGCGCTGCCTCCGGCCCCGTGCGGACTTTTTGGAAACCCGGAGTTTCCACCACGATTGGAAGGGGGGATTACCCGCTCTCACCTCCCAAGCTCGAGCCATGCCCTTCCGCCTGTTCCTCCTCCTGCTCTCGATCGCCCCCGCCGCACCGGCTGATATCCATCGCGGCCTCTGGTTCTGGGGCTCCACCACCCTGCCCGACGACACCACCAGCCCCTTCGGCTCCGCCCTCGTCGTCGGCGACGGCGTGGCCGAGGACGAGAGCGTCGCCTTCTTCGTCGCCCACGGCGTCAAGCGCCTCTACGGCAGCTACCAGAATCGCCCGGTGTCGGAGCCGGCGACCATCGCCTCGTGGAATGCCAAGCTCGACGCCGTGGGCATCCAGTCGCAACTCCTGCTCGACGGCAACGCGGTGAATGACCCGGCGGAGGTCGCCAACTGGCTCGGCAAGATCACCAACCGCCTGATCAACTTCAACGCCAGCCATGCGGGGGAACCCGCCAAGCAATTCGACGCCCTCCACCTCGACCTCGAGCCGCAGGGGCTGCCGGAGTGGGACGGCGGTTCCCCGGCCGATAAGCGCGACCTCCTCGACGACCTCCTGCAGGCCTACACCGACATCCGGTCCCACCTCGACACCGCCGGCCTGGCGGGCCTGCCGATCCATGCCGACATCCCCTTCTTCTGGGACAAGCTGCCAGCCGACGGCGGGTCGGTCGGCTGGGCGGACGCCTCCGACCGCGACGGCTGGTTCGCCGCCATCGACGCCCAGCTCGCCGGCGTCTCGCTGATGACCTTCTCCAAGGACACCTTCACCGCCCTCGACGAGGCCACCGACTACGAGCGTAGTGGCGTGCTGTCCGAGGCAAGGGTCGCCATCCAGCCGAAGTGCGGCCCCGACGAGCTCTGGCCGAGCCTGCTCCACGTCAACTCCGTGATCCACCAACTCGAGTCCAACCTCGGCCCCGCCGAGGCGGTCGACCTCGAGAACTACGGCTTCTGGCGATATTCGATCGAGGAGTGCGGCATCGAGGTCGGCCCTCCCATCGCGGTCGACTGGCCCTCGACCGGAACCGGCGCGCTGCCCTGGCCGCCCGCGGTCGGCGGCACCGGCGGGGTTGATGGCGACGACCCGGTGCTCGTCTTTCCCGGCATCCCCGGCCACGTCTACACCGTGCGCAGCGCGGAATCACCGCGCGGCCCCTGGAAGGTGCTGGTCCAGCTCCAGCCCACCCATCCGGGCGAACCCGAGATGTTCCGCGTCCCGGTCCCCGCCCGGGGCCCGCGGGGGTTCTGGACTGTCGAAAGCACCGCAAGGTCGCAGGACCCGGCGAGGTAGGCGGTCAACGGCCGAGTGAGCCCCGCGGGTCCGTCGTCGCAACTCGGCAGGCTGAAGCCTGCGGTCCGGTCGGAACGCCGCCCTGCCAGTACTCGCCCGGACAAGATCGCCAGGATCCCCCGACCCGCCCCGCTAGGATCCCCCGACCCGGCCGCCATCCGGCCGGTCCATGAACTTGCGCGACTGCACGACGTACTTCTCCGCCCAGTGCTTCACCCCCCGTTGTTCCTCGGCCGACAGCGTGCGCACCACCTTCCCCGGCGTGCCGAGCACCAGCGAGCCCGGCGGGATCTCGCTACCGCCGGTGACCACGGCGCCTGCGCCGATGATCGAGCGCTCCCCGACCACCGCGCCGTCGAGCACGATCGCCCCCATGCCCACCAGCACCTCGTCCTTGAGCGTGCAGGCGTGGATGATCGCCGAGTGGCCGACGGTGACGAGCTCGCCGACATGACACCCGAAGTCGTCGGCCAGGTGCACCACCGCGTTGTCCTGGATGTTCGAGCGCGGGCCGATGACGATCTCGTTGATGTCGCCGCGCAGGGTCGTGTTGTACCACACGCTCGACTCCTCATGCAGGGTGACCCGGCCGATCACGTCGGCGCTCGGGGCGACGAAGGCATCGGGGTGGATGTCGGGAGCGAAGGACTCGTAGGTTTCGATGGCCATGGCGCTGCCAACCTGCCACCGGACGGGGCGATGCGCGAGCCCTCAGGAACCCCCCGCCCAAGCTCGGGAGCCCACCGCCCACCCACAGGACCCCGCCGCCCTCAGGCCGAACGGCGCGCGTCCGCGACCCGGCCCGCCCACCAGCGCTCCCGGCCCGCGCTGCGGTAGCTGCGCGGCGTCACCCCGTAGCACTCGCGGAACGCCCGCCGCAGCCCGGCCACTGAACTGAATCCGAGCCGCCTGGCCAGCCGGTCCTCGTCCTCCCCGGCACGCAGGCGGTGCCGTGCCTCGACCATGCGCCACTCCGCCGAAAGCGCCGAGGGCGCGAGGCCGAGGTCGCGCACGAAGACGCGGCGCAGGTAGCTCTCGCTGCATCCCAGCACCTCGCAGAGCTCGCCGACCCGGTAGCGACAGCGCCGCAGGGCCCGTCTCAGGCAGACGGGCCCGGCGTTGCACATCAGGATCCAACCCTGGGTGGAGCGGACGATCCTCATCGGGGAACAAGGGTCCATGTTTACGGAAACCTAACTGATGTTGTCAAATCATATCATATCCTTCCGGTCTGAATCCCGAGGAGATCAGCCGATCCGAAGCTTGGTTCGGATTTCGTTCGCCCCGACCGGTTGCCACCCCGCACCATTTCCCGTCTCATCGCGGGAATCGGCGGCGCATCGAACCTCCGGCGCCCCACAACCCGAACCTGGCTGAAGATGAGATTCATGTATGTGCACGGCGTTGGCTTCCACGAGAAGCCGGCCACCCTGAAGGAGTGGGTCCCGGCCTGGTCGGGGACGATCCAGGCGGCGGCGCAACGGATCGGCGTCAACCTGCCGATGTATGATCCGCTCGGCGAGGACCACCTCCCCTCGCCTCCCGACGACCCCGGCCTGCTCTACTACGAGGATGTCATCGCCGCCCACCCGGAGCCAAGCGGGGGCGAGTATCTCAAGGTCGTCGGCCAGCTGCTTGCCAGCTACGTGTCGACCCGGCTCGGCGAGTTCCTCGGCACCCGCGGGCTGATCCCGGACGAGCTCAAGTGGAAGGCCCGGCAGGTCGCCGCGTGGGTCATCAACGACGAGCTGCGCGCCGACCTGCGCCAGCGCGTGATCGAGGAGATCGAGGCCAAGCAGCCCGAGGTCATCATCGCCCACAGCTACGGCGGCCTGATCCTCTACGACACCCTGCTCTTCGAGCGTCCCGACCTGATCGACAAGACCTGGCTGGTGACGATGGGAACCCAGATCGGCAACGCGCTGCTGCGACGCGAGTTCGGCGGCCGCCAGGAAAGCGTCGCCTGCAAGCACTGGTTCAACCTCTACAACCCGCGCGACCCGGTCTTCGTGGCCTCGATGGCCCACATCCGCGGCGCCAACTACACCCAGCTGGTCACCCGTCACGGCGAGGGGCACTCGGGCACCGGTTACCTTGGCTTCGGCGAGACCGCCGAGCGTGTGTGGCGGCCGATCTCGCTGGGCAGCCGCTGGCTGCGCGAGAACACTCGCTCGCGCAAGATCTTCCAGCGTGCCGCCCCGGTGCCGGAACGGCGCGCGCTGCTGATCGGGATCGACCGCTACGCCGACCCGCGGATCCCCACCCTCGGCGGCTGCGTCAACGACACCTACCTGCTCAGCGCCGCGCTGCAGGAGCAGGGCTTCGAGGCCCACGAGATCCGTCTGCTCCACAACGAGCGCGCGACCCGCGACGGGGTACTCGAGCGCCTCGACTGGCTGCTCGAGGACATCGACTCCGGCGCCGAGCGGGTGCTCGCCTTCAGCGGCCACGGCGACCAGGTCCCGGTCTACGACCTCAATGGCGAGCCCGACCACCTCGACGAGGTGCTCGTGACCCACGACTACGACTTCGAGGCCGGCTCGGGGATCCGTGACGACACCCTTTACGAGTGGTATGCCAACCTGCCCTACGAGGCGCGCCTGATGATGATCCTCGACTGCTGCCACTCGGGCGGCAGCGACCGCGACAGCGGCCCGCTGATTCGCGCGGTGAGCTCGCCCGGCGACATCGCCCACCGCCAGCTGTGCTGGGTCGAGGACGAGCAGATGTGGGAGCAGCGCGGGCTGCCGCCGCTGAACCCCGACTTCCTCGACTCCAAGCGCAAGAGCCGGAAGAAGGCGGAGGAACTCGCGCTCTACTACGGCAGCTCGGGATCGAGCCGCCGGATCGGCCGGGCCAGCATGCTGCGCGACCTCTCCGACAAGCGCTACGACCAGATCCGCCGCTCGCTCGACCGCGCCGCGGCGAAGGGCAAGTCGCGCGAGGGCGGCGGCGGCCGCCACCTCGGCCCCTACCTGCCCCTGATCTACATGGCCTGCCAGGAACACGAGAAGGCCTGCGAGTACGTCCACGGCGCGGTCAGCTACGGCGCCTTCACCTACTCGCTGGTGCAGGCGCTGCGCGATGCCGGCGACGGCGGCGAGCAGCCGACCTACGCCGCCCTTGCCAAGCTCGCCACCCGGAAGCTCCAGCGCATCGGCTACGCCCAGAACCCCTCGATCCTCGGCGCCCCCGCCCAGCTGCGCCGGCGAATCCTTTCCTCCTGACATCCCGATGAGTGCCAAGGTGAAGAAGAAGACGAAGCCGCCGAAGAAGGCCACCCGCAAGCGGGCGGTTCGGCCCGCCCCGCCGCTCGCCCTCCCCGGCGAGCCCGTCACGCGCTCGCTGCCGCTCTACCGCGAGCTCGACGAGGACCTGCTGGTCTGCCTCCAGGACCCCTTCCCCACCCCGGGCAGCTTCTCGCTGATCCGCAACTCGGAGGTCGCGGCGGTCGGCGGCCAACCCGGCAGATTCTGGCGGCTCGAGGCAACCCTCGAGATGAATCCGCCGCGGGTCCTCGCCGGCTGGGCGACCCGCGGCACCTTCACCATCGACCTCAAGGTCAATGCCCTCGCCACCGAGGCCGCCGGCAGCTGGGGCGGCACGGTGCGCGGCACCTCCGCCGGCCGGTCCTGCCGGGTGATCGTTCTGCGCACCGGCGACAAGAAGCTGCGCTTCTCGCTGCCCGGAGGATGCCAGCAGGCCGGCGAGAAGCGCCTGCCGCGGCCCGACCCCGACCGCCACCTGAATGCCGACGTCGCCTTCGCCACGCGAGGCAAGGAGGGCCTCGCCGTGGCCGCCACCGCGGTGGTCTCCAACCGCCCCTGGGCGCGCCTGATCACCGGCAGCTCAGCCGACACCGAGGGCCTCGGCTTCGACAACAAGTGGCGCAAGAACCTGGAGGAAAAGGACGGCTCGACCACCGCCCAGGGCAGCTTCGCCTTCGCCGTCATGAGCCACTCCGCCTACACCGCCCTCTGCGCGGCGAATGGCTGGCCGGAGAAGGTCGTCTGATACCGTTTCAGGGAAACCCCCTGACGTCGTTGGCCGTGCATCTTCTCCATCCCGGGAGGGATGACAGCCGTTAGCCGGGGGTTGAGGAGCAACGCGACGACACCCCCGGGGTCGTCACGACTCTTCATCCCGACCCCGGCAGGGGTCGCAGCCAGTCCGCCTGCCGGCTCCATCGGTCCGGCGAGGGTGAGGATGGAAGGGGCGCTTGGTAGACCACCCGGGCCCGGCTGGCATCCCTCCAGGATGCGCTCCCCTTCGCACCTGCCTCCGGGGATGTCGCTGCGCTCAATCCCCGGCTAGTGGCTACGATCCCTCCGGGATCACGAATCGCGACGTGGCAATGGCGATGGCGAGGCGCCATGGCCATCGCCCGGCGGCTTGCAGCCGCGTTCCGGAGGTCGGCGGCGACGGCCCAAAGGGGGACTGGCGGCTTTCCTGGTCCGCACCTCGCTGGGTCGGGCCGGATCAGCTTGTCTCTTACCACTCGGATCAGGCCTTCGCGGGCCACATCGACCACGAGGTGTCCGGCGCCAGGTCGGGCAATGTCGACCCGCGCTCCGGCGTCGGGCTCGGGGCCATCTTGAAGAGCGGCAGCCTGGGGGCGCCGAGGCCGTCCTTCTCATACCCGACGCCGTCCTTCTCGATCAGCAGGTAGCCGCTGTAGTGCCCCCCGGGGCGCTCACCGGTGAGGATCTTAATGTCGATGGGGAAGCCCTTCCTGACATCGATCCACTCGCCGACGTAGCTCGGCCAGTTGCCGACCGTGTGCTCCTGCTGGATGGAATCGCGGCGGTCGGCGCCGCGCTGGAACTCCGCCAGGCTGCCGTCGAGGACCACCTTGTCGTCGACCAGCACCACCAGAACGTCATCGGCGAATCCGACAAAGCGGAAGCGACCGGGCTCGGGGGGAACCACGGCTCCGCGATAGGCGATCACCCAGCGGCGCCCCTGCACCTCGTCGCCGATCGCGAAGGCCTCCGGCGCCTCCTGCGCGCCGATCTGCGGCACGTAGAGCTGGGTCAGGCGAAGCTGCTTCGGGGCACGATAAAAGTCTGCGAAGGCCCGGTCGTCGAGATCGCGCCGCACGACCCTCGCGAGGCGGTCGTCGTAGGTTTGGTTGACCGGGTGGCCGATCTCGAACCTGCCACCCCGCTCCCAGTCCTGGAGCCCCATCTCGGTCGGCTTGCGCGCGGGAGTCTGCTTGAGATCGTAGAAGGTCCCGGTGAGGCCGGGACCGGAGGAGGACCCGAACAGGCCGCCGCCACCGCCACCCATGCCGTCGAAGCCGTCCATGCCCCAGTCGTCGCCGAAGGCGTCGCCCGCGCCGAACTCGAGGGTCGGCTCGGTGACCTCGAAGTCCGGCACCGGGATCGCGGTGGGCGAGGCGGTGTTGGCCACGATCATCCTCGTCGCCGCCGCGGATGGCGAGCTCGGCTTGCTCTGCACCCGCTGCATCTTCTTGGTCTCCGGCCGCGAATCCCGCGACTCGGGCCCGGAATAGGTGATGATCGGCGGCTGGTCCCGTGAAACCGGGGCCAGGAAGATCAGCCCGAGGATCAACAGCATCAGCACCAGCCCAAGGATCGCCACGAGGACCGAGGTGATGCTCGAATTGCGACGCTGCGCGGCGAGCTTGGCCTGCGCTTCGGGACTCAGTTGGGCATGAACACTCATCGCGCTTGGGTCGTTGAAAGCAACCAAGCCCGGGATTCCGGCAGGTGCAAGGCAAGGGCGCGGCAATGGCCCGACTGGGCAGAATATGCCCATCGCCGCCTGCAACGGCCCCCGGAATCCGGAAAAACCCCGCCCCGACCCTTGCTCTTCGGTCGGATGACCCCTATGCGGCCAACCTTCGCCCGCCCGCGCCCCGCACCATGTTCTCCGAGTTTTTCCGCAAGAAGAACGGCAACTGGAAGGATGACGTCCTTTCCGGCCTGACCGTCGCCCTCGCCCTCGTCCCGGAGGCCATCGCCTTCGCCTTCGCCGCCGGGGTCGACCCGCTGGTCGGGCTCTGGGCCGCGGTCTTCATGGGCTTCATCACCTCGGCCTTCGGCGGCCGGCCGGGGATGATCTCGGGCGCCACCGGCGCCATCGCCGTGGTCGCCGGCAAGGCGGTGCAGCACGGCGACCAGCTCGGCGAGGGGCTCGGCCTGCAGTACCTCTTCGCCGTCATCATGATCGCCGGGGTCATCCAGATCCTGTTCGGCGTCCTCAAGCTCGGCCGCTTCATCCGCCTCGTCCCGCACCCGGTGATGATCGGCTTCGTCAACGGCCTGGCCATCGTCATCCTGATGGCCCAGTTCCCCTCCTTCCGCGACCCCGCCAGCGGCGAGTGGCTCGAGGGTGCCCGGATGGCGGTCATGATCGGGCTGGTGCTGCTGACGATGCTGATCATCCAGTTCTTCCCCCGCCTCACCAAGGCCGTGCCGTCCTCGCTGATGGCGATCGTCAGCGTCGGCCTGATCGCCTTCCTCGTCTTCAAGGACAGCCCGACGGTTTCCAACGTGCTCGCCCAGGCGCCTGGCAACCCCGAGGGCAAGCTCGCCGGCTCGTTCCCCCTGCCGCAGTGGCCCTCCGACATCGACTGGGCCGGCGAGTGGAAGTTCATCCTCAAGATCGCCTTCTTCGTCGCCATGGTCGGCATCATCGAGTCGCTGATGACCCTCCAGCTGATCGACGAGATCACCGAAACCCGCGGCCAGGGCAACCGCGAGTGCGTCGCCCAGGGTGGCGCCAACTTCCTCTCCGGCCTGTTCGGCGGGATGGGTGGCTGCGCCATGATCGGCCAGTCGTTGATCAACATCAAATCCGGCGGCCGCGGCCGCACCTCGGGCATCACCGCCGCCGTCGCCCTCGCCATCTTCATCATGGTCGGTGGGCCGGTCATCGAGCAGATCCCGATCGCCGCCCTCGTCGGGGTGATGTTCATGGTGGTCATCGGCACCTTCGAGTGGTCCTCGCTGCGCACCTTCGGCAAGGTTCCGGCGTCGGAGATCCTGATCATCCTCGCGGTCACGCTGGTCACCGTGTTCCTCCACAACCTCGCGCTCGCCGTGTTCGTCGGGGTCATCCTCTCCGCGCTGGTCTTCGCCTGGGAGAGCTCCCGCCACGTCCACGTCGACCTCGTCCACGACACCCCTGAGATGCGCATCTACTCGCTCGAGGGGCTGCTCTACTTCGGCTCGGTGCGCGATTTCTCCGACCACTTCCAGGCCCGTTCGGACGTCCCCCACATCGTCATCGACTTCGCCCGGGCGCGGGTCTGCGACCTGTCCGGGATCGAGGCCATCAACGCCCTGACCGAGCGCTACCGCCAGGCCGGCAAGAAGCTCCACCTGCGCCACCTCTCGGCCGACTGCCGCCGCATGCTCGACCGTGCCGGCTCGCTGATCGACATCGAGGTCACCGAGGACGACCCGGAGTATCTCGTCGCGCGCATCGCGCCGCGCCACCGCGAGTGAGCACGGCCGGGGCCGGGGCCGGGAGGATCGGGCGGAGGGATTCCGCGTCGACAGGATCGCAGGATATGCTAACAGGTGCGGCGTTCCTCCTGAAGAATGCCCCCAATGACACCCGCGCTGCGCTCGTTCGCCCTCGCCTCCGCCCTTCTTGCCACCCTCCACGCCGCCCCCGACACGGTCGATGCCGGCTTCGCCGCCTCGGCCGGTCAGGTGTTCGACCCGACCTCCTACGGCGGGGTCTCCTCGGTGCTCGTCCAGCCCGACGGCAAGGTCCTGTTCGGCTCCAACGAGATGCCCGGGACGGTGGCCGGCATGCCGCTCAACCTGCCGCTGATCCGCTTCAACCCGGACGGCAGCGTCGACAACACCTTCGCCGCCGACAACGACCCGAACGGCTCCGGCACGGGGATCTACTACGACGCCGCCGGCTGGCCCGAGGTGCACGCGCTCGGGCTTGACTCCGCGAACCGCATCATCGCCGCCGGGGTGATGCAGGGGATGCGCGACGGGACCGACACGCTGGTGTCGAACTCGATCGTCCGCCTCAACCCGGACGGCACCCTGGACACCAGCTTCCAGACCGCCGGCACGACGCCCTCCGGTGGATTCAACTTCATCGAGGAGGTCACCATCCAGCCGGACGACCGGATCATCGCCGTGGGTGGTTTCGGCGGCATCAAGGACAGCCCCGCAGCAGCTGCGGTCGGCCGCCACGGCATCGCCCGCCTCAACACCGACGGCTCCCTCGACGCCGGCTTCGCCATCGACCCCGCCGACTTCGCGGTCCCCGCCGGGGCGGCCAACCTTTCCGGGTTCTTCCGCCAGGCCTCACTCGACGCTTCCGGCAACCTCTACGTCGCCGGCGAGTTCAGCTGGGGCACCAGCTACCCGTATGCCTCCCTCCCCGTGCTCGCCCGCCTGTTCCCGGACGGACGCCGCGACCTCGCCTTCAGCCCGACGCTTCCCGCGGACCTCGAGTATGTCCTCGGCTGCGTCGTCGAGCCCTCCGGCGACATCGTCGTCCTCGGCCAGACCAGCAGCGGTGGCAGCTGGATGACCCGCCTGCAGCCGGATGGCTCGTCCGCCGGCAACTTCACCCTCGACCCCTCGCTCGGCCGCGTCGCCGCCCGCCCGCTCGAGGTCGGCCCGAACGGCCGGTTCCTGCTGGCGACCGGCATCGGCCCCTCCGCCCCGCAGACCACCCTGGTGCGGGTGAATCCCGATGGCTCGCTGGACCCGACCTTCAACGCCGTTTCCTCGTACGTGGCCGGGCCGACCGGTGCCGGCAACGGCTACTTCGGCAACTTCACCACCGCCCCGAGCGGCCGGATCTATTCCGGGTCGGGCTTCGACACCGTGAACGGAGTCAGCAGCACGAAGGTGGTCAGCTTCGAGGGCGACGCCCTGTCCTCATCGCCCGGCACGATCCAGTTCGCCGCTCACGCCTATTCCGCCACCGAGCAGTCCGGCATCGCCCGCATCGCGGTCACCCGCAGCGGCGGCATCAGCGGGACGGCCTCGGCGAGCTTCTCGATCACCCCCTTCACCGCCACCACGGCCGACTACACGCCGGTCAGCGTCAGCGTGAACTTCGCCGCCGGGGTCGGCGGCGTCCAGTACGTCGACATCCCAATCACCGCGGACGCCCTGGCCGAGAGCCCCGAGGTCGCCGATCTCTCCCTCAGTGGCATCACCGGCGCCTCCGCCGGCACGCTGACCAGCGCCAAACTCAACATCCTCGACTCGAACTCGCCGCCGCAGATCGTGCTCCAGCCGCAGGCGCTCTTCGTCCCGCCCTTCGACAGCTTCATCCTCTCCGTCGGCGTGCTTCCGGGAGCCAACCCGATGAGCTACCAGTGGTTCAAGGACGGCGTCGCCATCCCCGGCGCGACCAGCCCGCTCCATCTGGTCACCGACGCCGACCCCGGCCTGCACAACGGCAGCTACACCGTCGAGGTGACCAACCCGAACGGCACGACCTCCTCGGCGGCGGCCCTCGTCACGGTCAAGGACCCGGCGATCCTCTCGATCGGCGCCGCCAGCTTCTCCGCACTGGAGAGCGACGGCACGCTCAGCGTGACCCTCAGCCGCGGCGGATCCTCCGTCGGGATGGTCTCGGTCGACCTCGTCAGCAGCGACGCCGGCGCGACCTCACCGGCCGACTTCACCGCCGTCAGCCAGACGGTCAGCTGGGCCGACGGTGACACGGCCGACAAGACCGTCATCGTCAGCCTGGCCGACGATTCCGATGTCGAGTCCCCCGAGGACTTCGTCGTCACCCTCGCGAACTTCTCCGCCGACAGCACTCCCGGCGCGCTGACCACCGCCACCGCCACCATCCTCGACGACGACTCGCCGCTGGCCATCACCACCCAGCCGGCCCCGCAGACCGTCGGCGAGAACGGCCTGGTCGTCTTCAACGTGGCTGCCGACTCGCAGTCGCCGCTCAGCTACCAGTGGTTCGGCCCGTCCGGCCTCATTCCCGGCGCCACCATGGCCAGCTACCAGATCGCCGCGGCGGCTCCCTCCGACTCGGGCGACTACCACGTCGAGGTCACCAACAGCGCCGGAACGGTCACCTCGGCCGCCGCCGCCCTCTTCGTCGCGCCCGGACCCCACCTCATCGCGCCGGGCTTCACCGCGGCGCCGGTCTTCAACGGCACCATCCGCGACCTGGCCGTGCTCGACGACGGCTCGGCCATCGTCGCCGGCGACTTCACCCAGGCCGACGCCAACCCGGCCGCCTACATCGTCAAGCTCGACGCCACCGGCGCGTTGGCGCCGGTCACCTTCGCGGCGCCGAACGGCAGCATCCGCTCGATCGCCGTGCAGTCCGACGGCAAAATCCTCGCCGCCGGCCTCTTCACCACGGTGGACTCGACCACCTGCCGCTACCTGACCCGTTTCAACACCGACGGCTCGCTCGACGCCGGCTTTGCTGCCAACATCGGGGACAACTTCAACAACAGCGTGCTCGCGGTCGACCTGCTGCCCGACGACCGCATCGTCGCCGGTGGGAACTTCACCAGCTACAATGCGCCGCCCTACCCGGGGCGGATCGCCGTGCTGAATCCCGACGGCACCCTCGACGCCGGCTTCAGCGCCGAGCTGAGCGGCACGGGCACCATCAGCGTGAACGCCCTCTCGGTCGACCACGCCGGCCGCATCGTCGCCGGGGGCTACTTCGACTACCAGGGCGCCTCGCGCCTGGTCCGCCTGTTCGACGACGGCTCGCGCGACCTGTCGTTCGCGGACGACGTCACCACCTTCAACACCGGCATCAACGACCTGCTCGCCCTGCCCGACGGACGCGTCGCGGTCGTCGGCAACAGCCTCGCCGGCGGCAGCTTCAAGCTGGTCGATGACGCTGGCTCCCTCCTCCCCGGCGGCACGACCATCAACACCCTGCACGCCGTCGGCCTGCAGCCGAACGGCAAGTTCGTCGTCGGCGGATCCTACACCGGCACCGGGCTGGACCGCTTCGAGGCCGACGGCGGCTTCGACTCCGCCTTCCGCAGCGCGATCGGCAGCGGCCACAACGGCACCGTCTACTCGATCGACACCGCCCCGGACGGCCGCGTCTGGATCGCCGGCCTGTTCAGCGACTGGGACGGCACCGCCGCCTCCAACCTGGTCGTCCTCAACGGCGACCTCAACGAGCCGGCCATCACCGCGCAGCCCGCGGACCAGGTCATCGACCCGGGGGACACCGCCAGCTTCAGCGTGGAAGTCTTCAGCGCCCGCGCGGTGAGCTATCAGTGGCTCCGCGACGGCGCGCCGCTGGCCAACGGTGGCGACATCTCGGGTGCCGACAGCGCCACCCTCGAGATCGCCAATGCCGAACTCGCCGACGAGGGTGACTACTCGGTGGAGGTCTCGACCGCCTTCTTCAGCGTCGAGAGCACGCCGGCCAGGCTGTGGGTCAACGACGCCCCGCGCATCCTCGCCGAGCCCGAGGCCATGCTGGTGCTCGCCGGCGCCTCGCTGACCCTCGAGGCGGAGGTCATCGGCCTCGAGCCGCTCAGCTACTCGTGGACCCGCGACGGCAGCGAGGTCGGCACCGCGGCGACCCTGACCCTCGACCCGGTCGCCCTGGGCGACGAGGGCGACTACCAGCTCACGGTCAACAACGCCCTCGGCAGCGCCCAGACGACGCCGGTCTTCATCGAGGTGATCCCGCCGCCCGGCGGTCTCGACCCGACCTACGCCTCGCTCGACTCCGCCAGCGCGCCGAGCGACATCCTGCCGCTTCCCGACGGCCGCACGCTGCTGGCGATCCAGAACGCGCCGAGCGACGCCAACGGCTCCAACTCCGGCCTGCGCCTGTTCGTGATCAACCCGGACGGCCTGGTCGACGATTCCTTCAACTTCTCCTTCATCGTCGGCAACATCGACCTCCTCCACCGCCAGCCCGACGGCAAGATCCTCATCGCCGGCAGTTTCAGCACCATCGACGGCCAACCCCACAACCGCGTCGCGCGGCTCAATGCCGACCTCAGCCACGACGCGTCCTTCCAGCCCGGCGGGCCGAACTCCGGCCGCGCGGTGCTCGACTTCGCGGTCGACGCCGCGGGCCGCATCTACGCCGCCGGCAACTTCAGCTCCTGGGGCGGCGACAGCCGCCATCCGCACCTCGTCCGCCTGCTCCCCGACGGCTCGCTCGACACCTCCTTCGAGCCCGGGCTCGGCTACTACCCGCGGCAGGTCGAGGTCCTCGACGACGGCCGCCTGGTCGTCGGCGGCACCCTGACCTCGCCCTTCTACCGCGTCGGCTTCCTCAACCCCGACGGCAGCGAGGACGAGTCGATCTCGATCAGCGTGCCCGGCAACTTCGGCCGCATGCTCGTCGCCGGCGACGAGCTCTACCTCGGCTACCAGACCGGCCTGCGGCGCTACAGCCTGGTCGACGGCTCGTGGGACCAGTCCTTCGCCCCCGACGCCCTGCCCAACACGGGCACCTACAGCGACCTCGAGATGCAGGTGAACGGCAAGATCGTGGCCTCCGGCAGCTTCCGCTCGACGACCAACGCCGTGCTCCCCTACCTCGCCCGGTTCCTCCCCGACGGCAGCGCCGACCCGACCTTCGACCTCGGCGCCGGCTTCAACAACAACTCGTCGTACAACGTCGCCGCGATGGCCATCGACGGCGAGGGCCGGATCTGGGTGTCGACCAGCTCGCCGGGCTTCGACAACGCGCTGATCCCGAGCCAGGTGCTCGTCTTCAACGGCGACGAGGTCCCGCTCGACATCCTCGCCGACCCCGCCGACCTCGCGATCGAGCCGGGCCAGCCGGCCAGCCTCTCGGTGATCGCCACCGGCACCACCCCGCTCAGCTACCAGTGGCTCCGCAACGGGGTTCCGCTCGCTGAAACCGGCCGCATCAGCGGCGTCGACACGGCCACCCTCAGCTTCGCCTTCAGCGACCCGAACGACGGCGGCTTCTACTCCGTCGAGGTCCGCAACGAGGCCGGCACGGTGGTCTCGGACGAGGCCGAGCTCGTCCTCCTCGCCGCCCCGGAAATCCTCACCCAACCGGAGGACGTGGCCACCGAGGTCGGCCTCGAGGCCACCTTCCGCGTCGCCGCCCGCGGCGTCTCGCCGCTCGAGTACCAGTGGTTCCTCGACGGCTCGCCCCTCACCGACGGCCCCGGCGTGAGTGGCGCGACCAGCGCGACCCTGACCCTTTCCGGGCTGGAAATCGCCGACAGCGGCGGAGTCTTCGTTCGCCTCACCAATGCCCTCGGCACGCTCGACTCGGACACCGCCTCGCTGCTGGTCGAGAAGCTGCCCGCGTCGATCGACCGCACGATCCACGCGCCGCTCTCGGTCAGCAGCACGATCTACGACGTCCTCCCCGACGATGACGGCAGCTACGTGATCGGAGGGTTCTTCACCAGCATCGGCTACACCGGCGGCAGCGCCTCGCGGCGCTACCTCGCCCGCTTCAACGCCGACGGCAGCGCGGACCTCGACTTCCCGCAGGTCAGCGGCAGCGGGCAGGTCAACTGCCTCGCCCGCGACGCGGCCGGCCGGATCTACGTCGGCGGCAACTTCACCCAGCTCAGCACCCCCGGCGGCACGGTCCCGGCCACCCGCATCGCCCGCATCAACACCGACGGCAGCGTCGACACCACCTTCAACCCCGGCGGCGGCCCCAACAACCAGGTCCAGGCGATCCTTCCGCTGAGCAACGGCAAGGTCCTCATCGCCGGCAGCTTCAACTCGGTCGACGGCCAGGCGAACACCAGCTACGTCGCCCGGCTGGAAGCCAACGGCTCGGTCGATGCCAGCTTCATTTCGCAGGCCGCCACCACCATCCAGGACGTCGCCGAGGACGGCCAGGGCGGCTACTGGCTCGCCCACCCGAACAGCTACGACGGCCAGAGCCGCATCGTCCGGGTCACCTCGACCGGGGCGAAGGCAGCCGGCTTCAGCTACCCCGGATTCATGAGCTCCTACGGCGTGCTGCCGAACCCGGACGGCTCGGTCTACTCGCTGAGCACCAGCAACCCGAACCTCCAGCGCATCGAGGCCGATGGCTCGCTCAGCAGCGACTGGCCGGCCGACGGGATCTTCAGCCCCAACAACGACGTCACCGCCGGGGTCGTGCTGCCCGACCAGCGGCTGGTCATCGGCGGCAGCTTCACCAGCTACTCCGGCACCGACATCAACCGCCTCGCCGCGCTCGAGCCCGACGGCTCGCTGGTCGCCGGCTTCGCCCCCGGCGACGGCCCCAACGGCAACCCCGAGGCCATCCGCACCGACTCCGCCGGGCGCCTGTGGGTCGTCGGCGGCTTCACCACCTACCGCGGTGAGTCCGTGCCCCGCCTGGTCGTCCTCAACGGCTTCGCTGCGGGCGGCGGCGACCCCTTCGACGGCTTCGTCGCCGATCTTCCGCTCGACCAGCAGGGCGAGGACGACGACCCGGATGGCGACGGCTACCCGAACCTCGTCGAGTTCCTCTACGGCACCGACCCGGGCGACGGTGCCTCGGTCCCCGCTCCGCTGGCCTTCGGCGGCGTGCAGGACAGCGCCTCGCTGAACGCCGACTACGCGCTCGGCCTCGAGCCGGCGAAGACCCACCGGGTCATCGAGGTCGAGATCCCCCTCGATCTGATGGGCACAAGCCTCGAGTTGGAGGTTTCCCAGGATCTCGCGTTCACCGGCGACGCCGGCGCCATCGAGGTCGGCACCCCGATCAGCACCGGCACCGGCGAGATCCGCACCTACGTGCTCACGCCCGCCATCGAGGACGCCCCCAGCCTGTTCTGGAGGCTGGTCGCAACGCGTTGACGCCGCTGCGCGAGCTCTCCGGGCCCCCGAAGCACCCGCCAGGCCCCGGTTCCCCGGGAGTTGCGCGACCCGACCGACTTCGACCTTGTCCCTCGAGCAAGTCCCGGTGTTGAATGGGGATCATGGTCTTCCCTCGACCTCTCCCGGCCGCGCTTGCGCTGGCGGCCCTGCTTCCCGCCGCCATCGCCCCGCTGTCCGCGCTGCCCTCGATCCCCGGCGTCCTGATCGGCAACCCGGACTGGGGAATCATCATGACGCCGGAGGGCTACTCCGACGTCGCGCTCGACCAGCGGCCGGGATTCGTCGGCCGCGAGTACCTCTCGGGTGAATGGGCCGCGGCGATCCACTACACCGGCGGCTCGAACCCGACCGGACCGATCTGGTTCCGCTCGGTGTGGGGATTTCCCTGCTGGACGAGCAACTCGAACTTCACAGTGGTCGAGCCGATCGTGAACCTCGGCCCGAACGGCGGCAGCTTCGACCGTTACCGCTCGATCATCACCAATGGCGACGTCGAGATCACCATGCACTACGAGATGATCGACACCGTCGGCGGCATCGAGCAGGGGCTCTCCCCCGCCAGCGCGGGTTCGGGGTCCAGCCTGACCAGCAGCCGCTACGTGCTGCGCCACAGCTACTCGGTGAAGAACGTCAGTGGCGGCCCGCTGGGCAACTTCCGCTTCTTCCAGTTCCTCCACGGCCTCAACTCCGGCACCTCCGTGTGGGACGACCGGGTCTACCCCGGCACCATGAGCGAGTACCGCTACGACAACACCCAGCAGGGCGCCAGCCGCAGCATCAACAACGACACCGGCGAGATATTCGACCACTTCGACACCGTCTGCATGCACGCCATGGTGATGCCGACGGACTACGAGTGCGGCTACTACGGCATCGCGGGCATCGACGACCACGAGGAAGGCAAGCCGAGCGAGGGCACCCATCTCTCGGTCGAGGCCGACAACCTCGATGAGACCGACTTCTTCGACCCTCCCGAGGAGCGCTGGGTCAGCGGTGCGATGGCCTTCGAATTCCCCGCCCTCGCGGCCGACGCGAGCCACGAGATGGACGTCCTCCTCAGCATCACCAGCGACTCGGGTGGCACCGGGGAGATCCCCGCCATCGAGGTGGTCGGCGCCGAACTCGACGGCGCGGAGTTCCTCATCGACTTCCGCGAGGCCGAACAGACCTCCATCGACGGCTTCCTGCTCTACAAGTCGGCGAACCTTGCCGGAAGCTTCCCGGACGACTGGACCTTCGTTTCGCTGCCCGCGCAGGTCAACGTGCCGGAGCCGGGCCTCTACCGCTTCGCGGTCCCGGTCGACACCGCGGCCGACCCGCAGTGCTTCTTCGTGATTGCACCCTTCATCGAGTGATCCGGTGGAGCTTGCGAGCTTCGAAGTGGGGAAACCGCAGATGGACGCGGATGGACGCAGATCTCCGATTCAATCTGCGACCATCAGCCACGCCTGACGAAGGTTGGTTGCTTTCCTGAATCCGGATCGATTCATGGGGTCGATCGGGGTCATCCGCAATGGCGGGCCCGGATGAACGACCGCCACCCGTCCCACCGGAAGCCCCGACAGGGGCGCAGGCACGTAGCCGCGGGGTTCACCCCGGGGGGGCATGGGGGGAAAATCAAACCAAGCCCCGGGAGGGGCGTAGGCGGGGATGGTTCCAAGGGGTCGCTCGCAACTTCGCCGGCGCACCTCCGGTGCTGATGTTCATCGGGTGCCAAGCAGTCTCGCAGTAGCCCGTACCCGACGTCGGGCTGGCGTCAAAAATCCCCGGTCCAGCGCAGCTGCATCGAGCCGTAGCCGTGGTTCGAGCGCTGGCCCTCGAACTCGTCGGTTCGGATCGTCCGCGAGAAGACCAGCTCCACGGACCAGAGCGCCACCCCGGCGCCGAAGGTCACCTCGCCGACCCAGGGCTTCGAGTTGACCGTGTAGGCGTGGCTCGAGAACAGCGGGCCATCGAGCGTGATGTCGTGCAGCACCGCGGAGCCCCGCAGCCCGGCGAGCAGATAGGCCGAGAACGGCCCGTTCGCACCACTGGCGCCGCGGAAGTACTGGTTGGAGAACGAGCCGAGCTCGAGCCGCGGCACCGCGTAGGTCCCGCGCAGGTTCCACCCGGCGCGCAGCAGCGCACCGGCGTAGGCGGCGGTCCGCAGGTTTCCCGCCGCACCGCCGAACTCGTAGTAGCCGTCGACCCCGAAGTCGCCGGCCCGCCAGTCGTCGAGGAAGCACAGCCGGCGCTTGTGGTCGAGGTGCAGGTTCAGGGTGACCTCCTCGGGCATCTGGCTGTCCCAGCCGTTGAAGTACGGGCTGTGCGAGATCTCGTGATGGATGAAGTCCTGGGTCACCTCGCCCAGCGCCCACTCGCCGGTCACGCCCAGGCTCAGGGTGGCGGACGACAGCGAAACCTCGTCGCGCGCCAGCACCGAGATTTCGACACCGAGCCAGGCGGCGTAGGGCCGCTCGCCCGGCGGCGGAACCGGCGTGAGGTGGTTCGACGGGGTGAACAAGAGCTGGCTCAGCGAGGTGCCCCAGCCGTATTCCGGCTCGTTCCACTCGGGAAAACCCGCCAGCCTCTCGAACAGCGGGTAGGAGCCCTCCTCGCCGAGGAGCCGCCTCAGCCGCCCCCTCAGCCAGCCGTTGATCTCCTCGCTCGGCAGCGGCCCGCCGCAGGCGAGGCGCACCCCGCTGGTGTAGTCGCGGTCGGACCCGGAAAACAGGTCGTTGTCGACCTGCAGGATGACGTTGTCGACCGCCGCCCCGCTGCCACCCGGGGAGAGCAGCAGGTTCTGGCCGCTCGCCGGATCCGCGGCGAGAAGGAGGCTGAAAGCGAGGATGGGTCTCATCGGGCCCCCGGCGGGGCGCCGCAGACCTAGCAGCCCCGCCACGCCGGTGGCAAGGCCGCCGCTCAAGCGGCCGCATCCCGACCGTGGCAGGATTTGCGGAATAGCGGGCAGGATCCGCGATGCAGCTTGCAGCCCGCCGGCTAGGGTAGAGGTGGGTTGAAACGCCGGGACCTCGGGTCCCCCCAACTTGCCGGGCAACCGACGCGAAGACTCCCGCCCCCCGGCGGGACACCTGGCTTCTCCGTGATGCTGAAACCGATGCCTCCCCAGAGGGCGGTTCCAGGCAACCACCAACCAAGAGAAGCCATGAAAACGCCATTCCCAACCATCCGGGGACACCCTGTCGGGCTGTCCCTCGTGGGCGGGCTCGTCGCCCTCGCCTCGATGCCCGCCCTTTCCCAGTCGTTCGACTTCGATCTGGACTCGACGATTGCAACGGGCGACCACCCCTACCAACTGGTGGTCGCGGACTTCAACGGTGACGACATTCCCGACTGCGCGGTGACCAACACCGGCCCCTATCCATCCGGAATCGGGCAGCTCGGGGTGCACCTCGGCACCGGGACCGGGACCTTCCAAACCGCGAACTACTACACCGCGGGGCGGTTCCCCAGCGGCATCGCCAGCGGCGACTTCAACGCCGACGGTGCTCCCGACCTGGTCGCGGTGAACCGCTTCGGCGGCTCGTTGACCGTCTACCTGAACGCCAACAACGGCACCGGCACCATGCTCGGCCCGCCAACCACGGTCGGCGGCCTCGGCTCGCAGCCGATGCACGCGGCGGCCGGCCACTTCAATGCCGACACGCACCTCGACATGGCCGTTGCCGCCCATGGCAGCGACGCCGTCCGGTTCGTGTATGGCGATGGGATGGGCGGGTTCAGCCTCGGCCCCTTGATCGGGGTCGGCGACGGGCCGAACGGAGTCGCGGTCACCGACCTGAACCACGACGGGCACGACGACGCCGTGCTGACCAACTGGTACAGCTACACCGTCAGGCCGCTGCTCGGGCACGGCGATGGAACCTACACCCTGATGCCGCACGCGCCGATCGGGCCACGCTCGTGGACACTCGCCACCGGCGACTTCAACGACGACGGCCATGCCGACGTCGCCGCGCCGAACGCGCTCAACAACACCCTGTCGATCCTGCTCGGCAAGGGGGACGGCACCTTCCATCCCCAGACGGTCATGGGCACCGGGGCCTCGGTCTACGACCTGGCGATCGCCGACCTCGACCTCGACGGGGCCCTCGACATCGTGATGGCCTCCCAGGGACTCCGGATCTTCCGGGGTGCCGGCGACGGAACCTTCACCGGCCCGCAGGTCATCCCCGCGCCGAACGCCTTTCCGGGCATCGGCGTGGTGGAGCTCGACGGCAACTGCGCGCCCGACCTGGTCGTCTCCAACTCCAACCATGACTCGATCTCGGTCTACCTGCAGGACCCGCCGAACCGGCCGCCGGTGGCGGATGCGGGCGAGGACGTGACGGTCGAGTGCGAGGCCATGCTGACCCCGGTCATGCTGTCCGGGACGGCGAGCGACGACTGCGACGGTGACCCGCTTGCCTTTGACTGGCAGGTCGCCAGCGGATCGGGAGCGTCCTTCGACGACCCGAGCCTGGCGGAACCGCTCGGCTGGTTCCCGCTGGGTTCGACCATGGTGACCCTGACGGTCACCGACCCGAGCGGAGCAAGCGACTCCGCCGACGTCACGGTGAGCGTGATCGACACGGTCGCCCCGGTCGCCACCTGCACCACCGACCTGGCGGTGCTGTGGCCGCCGAACAACAAGTTGCGTCCGGTCCTGATCACGGTGGAAGCAAGCGACGCCTGTGCGTCCGCCGACACGATCACGGTGGACTGTCTGGTCTCGAGCGATGAACCGGACAATCGACCGCCCGCGAAGAAGCGCAGGGGCGACGTCGACGGCGAGGACGGCCACACATTGCCCGTTCCGGTCGACCTCTCCTTCGATTCCGCATCGGGCCGATTCGACGGAGTCGTCTGGCTGCGCGCGGAACGCCTGGGCAGCGGCGACGGCCGCACCTACTCGATCGACTGCACGGTCAGTGACAGCTCGGGAAACCACAGCAGCGCCAGCTGCGTGGTCCTGGTCCCCCATGACCGCGGCAAGCGCAAGAAGGGCGGCAAATAGAATCCCTCCTCCGCCCCCACGGAGGGGACCGCGCCCCGTCCCGGACCGGTTGTTCCGGGGCGGGGACTTTTGCGGCACCGTGGGAGACCCGCAGGCCGAAATGGAAGCCATCCGGCCCTGAAATGTCTTTCCAATCGCGGCCTCCCGGTCCACGCCGGGCCGCGTGTCCTGGCTTCTCCTCACGGTCGCCTCCTCGCTGCTTCTCGGTCTCTACGACTACTTCAAGAAGGCGGCGCTGCGGAGGAACGACGTCATCCCCGTGCTGTTCGGCGGGGTGGCGGCCTCGGCGCTCGTCTGGCTGCCCTTCGCGCTGTGGTCGGCGGTCGCGCCCGAGACCCTGCCGCATCCCTTCTTCGACGTCGCCTCGATCCGCGGCCGCGACCACGCCCTGCTCCTCGCCAAGGCCGCGCTGGTCGGCGCCTCGTGGGTCTGCGGCTACCTCGGACTGAAGTCGCTGCCGCTGTCGATCGCCACCCCGATCCGCGCCACCGGGCCGTTGTGGACCATCGCCCTCGCGGTCCTGCTGTTCCACGAGTCGCCGAGCCCGCGCCAGTGGATCGGCATCACGGTGATCCTCGCCTCCTTCTTCGCCTTCACCTTCGTCGGCCGCCGCGAGGGCATCCACTTCCACCGCGACAAGGGCGTGTTCCTGATGATCGGTGCCACCCTGCTCGGGGCGGTGTCGGCGCTCTACGACAAGTTCCTCCTCCAGTCCGCCGCCATCGCGCCCTCGGCGGTGCAGGCCTGGTTCACCCTCTACATGGCGGTGATGCTGCTGCCCTCGCTGTGGCTGCGGCGCCGCTCGCGCGAGCGCCAGCCGTTCCGCTGGCACTGGGCGATCCCGGTCATCGGTATCACCCTGCTGGCCGCCGACATCCTCTACTTCATCGCCATCAGCCAGCCCGACGCGCTAATCTCGCTGATCTCGCCGGTGCGGCGCAGCTCGGTCATCGTCTCCTTCCTGCTCGGCATCTTCCTGTTCCGCGAGCGCCACCTCGGCGCCAAGGCCCTCTGCGTCGCCGGCATCGTCGGCGGCGTCATCCTGCTGTCGTAGATCTGCTGCGGACGGCATCGCAGCTGCTCCATGCTGGCCATGCGCCCTGGATCCGCCAGGGTGCCTTCCCGCCATGAAGATCCTGCTGGTCGCCGACCTCCACTACACCCTGCGCCAGTGGGACTGGCTGCTGTCGGTCGGCGGGCGCTTCGACCTGGTGGTGGTCGCCGGCGACCTGCTCGACATCGCCTCGATCGTCCCGCTCCACGCCCAGGTGGTGGTGGTGCGCAAGTACCTCGACCGACTCGCCGCGGCCGGGCCGCTGCTGGTCTGCTCGGGCAACCACGACCTCGTCGAGGACCGCTCGGGCGCTCGCGACGCCGCCTGGCTGGCCGATTGTTCCGGCCCCAACCTCCACGTCGACGGCGAGAACCACCGCGCCGACGGCCACTTCTTCAGCATCCTGCCGTGGTGGGAGAGCGAGGCCGAGCGCGGGCGGGTCGAGGCCATGCTGGCCGGGCACGAGCAGCAGCTCGACGGCGACCGCTGGGTGTGGATCGACCACCCGCCGCCGACCGGCTCGCCGACGGCCTGGTCCGGCCGGACCGACGCCGGCGACAAGGTCACCCGCGGCTGGATCGAGCGCTTCGGGCCCGACCTGGTGCTCTCCGGCCACATCCACAACGCCCCCTTCTACGCCGATGGCTCGTGGATCGACCTCGTCGGCGACACCTGGGTGATCAACGGCGGCCGCCAGCTCGGCGGGGTCCCGACCTTCACCGTGATCGACACCGCGACCCGCCAGGCCAGCTGGGTGGCGCTCGGCGACGCCGAGCAGGCCACGCTGACCCCGCCGCTGGTCCGCCGGCCGCTCGAGGGCGCGCCGTGATCGCCGGGCTCAGCGTTGATGAAGCAGGGAGTCGAGCACCTCGCCGACCATGCCGAAATGGTTCGCCTCGCCGCCGTACTGGCGCTTGAGGTCGACCAGGTAGGAACCCAGCGCATCCAACTTCTCAGCGAGGGCCCGGGCCAGGGCGACGTTGGCCTCGGGGTGGTCGCGGAGGAACTGCTCGGCATCCTCGGCGACGCGGAAACGGCTCGGCTTGACGGCCCGAACCTCGGCGATCGTCGGGCGCCCGAGCAGGACCGAGACCTCGCCGAAGATCTCCCCCGGCTGGTCGAGCCGGGCGACCGCCACCCCGTTGCGGGTCACCTCGACCTCGCCTTCGACGAGAACGAACAGGGTGTCCTGGCGCATGCCCTCGCGGATGACCACCTCGTCGGCGTCAAAATCCCGCAGCGGCAGCTCGCAGCAGTCCCTCTCGAGGTCGAACATGCCCGGATTGCAGCATTTTCCGCGCCGACCGGCAACCCGACGCCGGAATCCAGCCCGAACCGGCCCGAACTGGCCCGCGTCAGCTTCCCGGCTCCCGGCGCCAAGCCTTCCAGTAGCCGGCCAACTCCTCCGCCAGCCGGTCCTCGTCGCGCGAAAAAACCCGCCGGCCGAGCCTCGTCGCCTGGTCGCGGAGCTCGGACTGCCTGCGCTCGACGAGCGCCAGCAGGGCCTCGCGGCGCGAGTCGTCGGCGATCTCGATCGACCCGCCGGTCACCCGGCGGCGGAAGACGGTCAGGTCATGCTCGTCGCCGAGGAGGTCGGACAGGCGGTCGAGCGCCTCCTCGCGGGCGCCGACGACTCCCGGCCAGCAATCGTTGAGCAGGCGGAGGTGATACCAGTGGTACTTCGCCCGCTTGCGCCACTGGTGGAAATCCTCGCCGCCCTCCTTGCGCAGGGCGCGCTTCATCGCCTTGCAGCCGCGCCGGTAGGTCTTGCGCAGCCCCTTGGCCAGCGGCTTGAAGCCGTCGACCTCCAGCGGCCAGTCCGCCACCCGCCCGCGCGCCGCGACCATCTCCGCCCGGAACACCGCGAGCCGCTCGTCAACGTCCTGCTCCCCGCCCACCAGCTCGTTGAGCCGGCGGGTCAGCTTGCACTTCACCGGCGCGAAGGACGAGCGCCGGACCTCGTCGCGAAAACGCTCCATCAGGGCGTCGTGGGTCTCGACCATGACCTCCGCGTCGCGCAGGTCGGCGAGGCTCTTCGAGGCATCGCGAAAGCAGGCGTTCTCGCGCTTGTAGTGCTTGCCGAGCGACTTGCGGACGAGCCGCAGCAGCCCGCGGAGCTTCTTGCAGCGCTTGCGCACCTGGTGGACCGTGCGGCTGCGGTCGAGCGACGGATCGTCGATCTCCCCCAGCGCCCGGTCGATCTGCTCAACGGCAATGCGGCGAACCTCGTCGGCCGCCTGGCGTGGGTCGAGGATTCGGTAGGGCATGATCCCCACCCTTGAACCGCTGCTGCGGCCCGTCAAATCAGCGCGGGGCGGGGCGCCCGGGCGACCCTAGCCCATCGGATAGGGAAGCTCGCGGCTGACCGCGTCGATCGCCTCCAGGGTCGCGGCATCCAGCTCGAGGCCGTCAGCGGCGAGGATCGGCTCGAGCTGCTCCTCGCAGGTGACGCCGACCAGGGTGCTGGCGACGAAGTCGTGCTGCCTGCTCCACGCCACCGCCAGGGTCACCGGGTGGATCCCGGCCTCCGCGGCGACGTCCATGAAGCGCTTCGCCGACTCGAGGCAGCGGTCGTTGACGAAGCGCCGCACCATCGCCTTCTGGCGCTCGCCGTCGCTGTTGAGGTAGTCGGTGAAGCGCGCCCCCGCGGGGCGCGCGCCGTCGTTGTACTTGCCGCTCAGCACGCCGCCGGCGATCGGGCTGTAGGGAAGCAGGCTGACCTGCTCGCGACGGCACACCTCGGCCAGCTCGTCCTCGAAGCGGCGGTTGTTGAGCGAGAAGTTGTTCTGGATCGTGTCGAAGCGCCGCAGCCCCTCGCGCTCGGCGGTCCACAGCGACTTCATCAGCCCCCAGGAGTCCTCGTTGCAGACCCCGATCGCCCGCAGCTTGCCCTCGCGCACCAGCTCGTCGAGCGCCTCGAGCGTGTCCTCCGGGCGCATGCCGTGGTCCGGCCAGTGGACCTGATAGAGGTCGATGTAGTCGGTCTGCAGCCTTCGCAGCGAGCCCTCGACCGCGCGGCGGATCTGGTGGCGGTCGATCGCCGCCTTGCCGTTGCGGATCGGCGGATTGAACCAGCCGTGGGCCGGCCCGACGACCTTGGTCGCCAGGATGACGCCGTCGCGCGGCCGGCCCTTGAGCCAGCGGCCGACGATCTCCTCGGTCGCCCCGGCCAGCTCGGCGTCCGGTGGCACCGGGTAGATCTCGGCGGTGTCGAAGAAGTCGATGCCGGCCTCGACCACCCGGTCGAAGACCCGGAAGGCGGTCGCCTCGTCGGCCTGGTTGCCGAAGGTCATCGTCCCCATGCCGATCTCGCTGACCACGATTCCGCTCCTGCCGAGGCGTCGCTGATTCATGGGCGTCAGGCTGGGCATCCGCGACCGTGGCGCAAGGACCGATCGCCGGCATCCTCCCGGTCCGCCCCTTCCCCCGACGGTGCCACATCTTGGGAATCGCCATTCCCGCTCATCCGCCCCGCGCCCCCCCACAAGCGCTTGAGCCGGTGGGAGATGACCCAATCCTCAAGTATTCTGGTAATCTTAATTAATTCCCACATCTTGTATGCCTAATTTAATTACAATACAATATGTTTGATTTTTCAAAGAGAATATGCGGAGGTCCTTGGCGCTGTGTCTGCCCTGCTCCGCTTCGCCGCCCACACGGTCGGGACCCTCGAGGTGCCCGATGAGGTCTCCCTGATCTACACCATTTCCGGCTGCCCGCTGCGCTGTCCGGGCTGCCACTCGGCCGAGCTCCGCGATGCCTCGCAGGGCGAGCCACTCGATCCGGAAACGCTCGCCGCCACCCTGCGCCGCTACCGCGGCCTCGCCACCTGCGTGTGCTTCCTCGGCGGCGAGTGGCAACCCGACGGGCTCGTCGCCCTGCTCCGCGAGGCGCGGCGCCACGGCTTCGCCACCTGCCTCTACAGCGGGCGGAACTCGGTCGACGACCGCATCGCCGCCGAGCTCGACTACCTCAAGCTCGGCCCCTGGGTCGCGGCACTCGGCGGACTCGACCAGCCGACCACCAACCAGCGCTTCCTCGACCTGCGCGACGGCCGCGACCTGACCCACCGCTTCCGGCGTCCCACGGACGCCGCGGCGCTGCGCCCGGCCGCCTGAGCCAGCGCCCGTCCCCTTTCACCAACGCACCACCATGGAATCCCGACTCGAATTCATCGACCGCTACATCGCCGCGCGCAACTCGGCCGACGGCTCCCTCGTCGACGCCAACGCCAACGTCTCCTGCAAGAACGTCGCCGTGCTCTCCGCCGAGATCCACAAGCAGGCCAACATCCGCATCCACCGCGAGCTGATGGACCGCAAGCTGCGCGCGATGTTCGGCGACGCCACCGCCGAGCGCTACGCCGGCCAGCTCGAGCGCCACGAGATCTACACCCACGACGAGACCGCACCCTTCATGCCCTACTGCGCCTCGGTCAGCATGTTCCCGCTGCTGCAGCACGGGCTGGTCCCGCTCGGCGGCGAGAGCCGGGCGCCGAAGCACCTCGCCTCGTTCTGCGGCAGCTTCATCAACTACGTCTTCGCCATCTCCGCCAACCTCGCCGGCGCCTGCGCCACGGTCGAGTTCCTCAACTGCTTCGACCACTTCGCCCGCAGGGACCACGGCGAGGACTACCTGCGGACCCACCGCGCCGAGATCGCCAACCACCTCCAGCACGTCGTCTACGCCCTCAACCAGCCTGCCGCCGCGCGCAGCTACCAGAGCGTGTTCTGGAACATCTCGGTGTTCGACCGCCACTACTTCGAGAGCATGTTCGGCGACTTCGTCTTCCCCGACGGCGACCGCCCGTGCTGGCCCAGCGTCCGGCGCCTCCAGGCCTTCTTCCTCGAGTGGTTCAACCGCGAGCGCGAGCGCTCGCTGCTGACCTTCCCGGTGGTCACCGCCGCGCTGGTCCACGACCGCGAGGAACCGCGCGACCGCGAGTTCGCCGAGATGCTCGCCGGCCAGCTCGGCAGCGGCAACTCGTTCTTCATCTACGCCAGCGACAGCGTCGACTCGCTGTCGTCCTGCTGCCGCCTGCGCAACGCGCTCGACGGCGACAACGACTTCTCCTTCTCGCTCGGCGCGGGCGGCGTGATGACCGGCTCGATGCAGGTCATGACGATCAACTTCAACCGCCTCGTCCAGGACGGCCGCGACCTCGACGGACAGGTCCGCGACCTCCACCGCTACCTGGTCGCGCGGCGCGCGACCCTCGCCGAGTTCGACGCCGCCGGCCTGCTGCCGATCTACTCCGCCAGGTGCATCGTCCCGGAAAAGCAGTACCTCACCATCGGCGTCAACGGCCTGGTCGAGGCGGCGGAGTTCCTCGGCCTCGACCCCTCGAACAACGAGGACTACATCGAGTGGGTCTCCGGCCGCCTGCGGCGCATCAACGAGCTCAACCGCGAGGCCTCGCGCGAGCACGGCGCCCGCTTCAACACCGAGTTCGTCCCGGCCGAGAACCTCGGCGTCAAGTTCGCCCGCTGGGACCGCGAGGCCGGCTACCGGGTGCCGCGGCCGTGCTACAACTCATACTTCTATCCGGTCGAACGCGACGACATCCACGTCCTCGACAAGCTCATCCTCCACGGCGAGCGGGTCACCCGCTGGCTCGACGGCGGCTCGGCGCTGCACCTCAACCTCGAGAGCTACCCGAGCGAGGAGAGCTGCGCCAAGCTGATCCGCGCGGCGATCCGCACCGGCTGCAACTACTTCTGCACCAACGTCCGGGTGACCTGCTGCAACGACTGCAACCACATCGACAAGCGGACCCTCGAGCGCTGCCCGGCCTGCGGCTCGGACAACGTCGACCACGCCACCCGCATCATCGGCTACCTCAAGCGTGTGTCGTCCTGGTCGAGCGAGCGCCAGTCGGAGCACGACCGCCGGGCTTATCAGACGACTTGAGGACGCCGTTTGGCGATGGCGGCCGGGAGGCCGCCTGTCCATGGCCATGGCGCGCCAAGCACGCCACTCCGCTCACGGCGCGTGGTGGAGGGCGATCCACTGCGCGTCCGCTGAAACCGCGGCCACCCGGTGACGCAGGCGGGCCGGGATCGTCAGGCTGTCGCCCGCGGCGAGCTCCAGCCGTCCCTCCTCGAACTCGAGCACCGCCTCGCCCCGCAGCAGCATCACCCACTCGGGCCACTCCTGGTCATACCAGAAGCCCTCCGGCGAGGGCTCGCCGCGGGAGGTGATCCACTCGAGCCGCGCATGGCGGGTCTCGACCAGAGGGATGATCTCCTCGCCACCGTGGGACTCCGGGTCGGCAGGCGGGAGGCGTTCGACGACGGGAATCATGCCTCCACTGCCGCAGATTCCCGCCGATGCGGCAAGCTGGAGTGGCATCGGGGTCGCATCGGAGTGGCTCCTTGCAGGAGCCATGGCCGGGATCGACGACCTCCGGGTCGCCGGGCGCGGTCGGCAGACCGCCTCCCCGCACCATGGCGCCCGAAGCCCCCAAGCGCCCCACTCCCTACTCCACCTTCGGCACGCTGGTCCTGGTGCGCTCGACCTTGAGGATCTTGCCGTCCTCGTCGTGCACCAGCTTGTCGACGCAGACCGAGCGCCGGTAGACGCCCCCGCCGGGGAGCTGGGCGTTGTGGTAGATGAAGTACCACTCGCCCTTGAACTCGACGACCCCCTGGTGGTTGGTCTCCGACTTCGGCAGCTTGTCGTGGATCACCCCCTGGTATTCCCACGGGCCGGTGATGCTCTTGCTGGTGGAATATTCGGTGGTCGACGGGTAGTGCGCGGCGTAGGTCAGGTAGTAGATGTCATCCTTCTTGTGGATGAAGGGAGCCTCGAAGAAGTTGTGCGCCTTGAGCTCGTGCACCTCGCCGTCGAGCTCGACCATGTTCTCCTTGAGCTTCACCCAGCGGCCGGCATTCCACGAGCCCCAGAAGAGGTAGGCCTGGCCGTCGTCGTCGACGTGGACCGCCGGGTCGATGTTGAGCACCACCGAGTTCGGCGTCTCGTCGGTGATCAGGGCCTTGCCGATGGCGTCGCGGAAGGGTCCGGTCGGGCCGTCCGACACGGCCACCCCGATCGCGAAGCCCTCGTGGACGCGGACGTCCTTGTGGCGCAGCGAGACGTACCAGTAGAACTTGCCGTCGCGCTCGGTCACGTGGCTGGCGAAGGCATCGCCCCGGGCCCACTCGAAGTCCTTCCACGAGAGCAACGGACCGTGCTCCTCGTAGTCGACCATGTCCTCGGTCGAGTAGCAGTACCAGTCGCGCATCAGGAAGCCCTGGGCACCCTCCCTCTGCTCGTCATGCCCGGTGTAGATGTAGAGGGTGTCGTCGTGCACCAGCGGCGAGGGGTCCGCGGTGAAGCGCTCGGTGACGATCGGATTGCCACGGGTCTCGGGCTCGGCGGCGGCGAGGGGAGCCGCCAGTCCCAGGACGAGGGCTGCGGCGAAGGCCCCGGCGGAAAACGGGCTGCTTGGGTGGGATGGATTCACAGCCAAATCCTTAACCGGAATCCGATTCGCGCAAGGCAGAACCGAAGCCATCGTCCCCGGGCCCATCATCCCCATCGCCGCCGGTCCCCTTCTTGCGGCTGGTCGCCGCTTCCGGCGCCGTGTTGACTGGCGGCGATGTGGTGGCTGACCGACTCGCCGGATGCCTTCGCCGCGGAGTTCGGCATCGAGGCCCGGCCCGGCATTGCCCTGCCGGCGGCGGTCGGCGCCGCATGGGCCTGCCTGGCCGGCCCGGCCCCGGCCCAGGCATTCGCGGCCACCGACGGCGACGGCGACGACCGCGTCCTCGTCCACGTCGCCCAGGCCCGGCGCTCGCAGTATGATGCCATCCGCGCGGCGCTCGCCGCGGACCATTCCCTGCCACGTGTGCTCCTCAGCCTCGTCGGCCGCGGGTCCGGCCTGCGCGGCCTGCGCGAGCGCCGCTGGGAGGCCGCGCCCGGCAACCTCCACCTCAGCGTGCTGGTCCGCGGGTCCCTCGAGATCTCGCGCATCGGCGGCGGGCTGTCGATGCTGCCCGCCGTGACGGTCGCCGACTGGCTCGCCGACCACCTGCCAGCCGGGACGGCGCCGGAGATCAAGTGGGTCAACGACCTGCTGGTCGACCGCCGCAAGATCGGCGGCGTGCTGGCTTCCAGCAGCATCCGCGGCCGCCAACTCGAGGACTGCCTGTTCGGCATCGGCCTCAACCTCGCCAGCGCACCGCCCATCGAGCCCGACGTCTTCGTCACCGGCACCACCTGCCTGGCCGAATGGATCGATCCCCCCCCGCTGCGCAGGCTGGTCGACGAGCTGGCCGGCGAGCTCGAGCGCCGCTTCGGGATGCTCGCCGCCGACGGCCCGGAGGCCCTCCTCGCGGCCTACCGCCACCACCACCGCGGGATCGGCCGCGCGGTGCGCATCTGGCTCGACGAGCCGGCCGACCCGCTCGACCGGGAACCGCTCGCCCGCGGCACCCTCGAGGACATCCTCCCGGACCTCAGCCTGCGCATCCGCGGCCGGCGCCAGCCGGTCACGCGTGGCCGGCTCGCCTACGAGGAGGACGTGGCGGCGGCCCTCGCAGCCCGCCGTCCGGGCGCCTGATTCCGCGCTCCGCCGGGCAAATCCTGCCGCTTTCTGCTCACCATCTCCGATCCCCGGGGCGCAACCTTGAGTCCTCCGGGAGCATTCGTTATCGAGGGCCATGAATCTCGTCGTGGTGTGCCTGATCGCCTTCCTGACGGTGATGTGCCTGCTCTCCGTGCTGGCCGCGGTGATCCGCCTGCTGACCCGGCTGTTCCCGGTTCCCGTCGAAGCCGACCCGACGACCGATGCCGCCACCGTCGCCGCCATCGAGCTGGTCGTCGCCAGCCGCTTCCCGGGCCACGTCGTCACCCGCATCGAGCCCGCCCCCTGAGTACGACCTGAGCCGTAGCCATCCAACCCGATGAAACCATGATCACTGCCGAGAAACCCAAGACCATCCGGGTGATGTTCACCCCGTTCCGCGACGGGCTGCAGAGCCTCTTTGGTGGCAAGGCCCGGGTGGCCGACCTGCTGCCCGCCATCGAGGCCTCCGCCGAGGCCGGCATCCGCCACTTCGAGTTCGGCGGCGGCGCGCGCTTCCAGGCGCCCTACTTCTACTGCGGCGAGGACCCCTTCGTCGCGATGGACCGGATCCGCGAGGCCGCCGGGCCCGATGCCGACCTGCAGATCCTCACCCGCTCGGTCTCCGGCGTGACACTGACGACCCAGCGCAGCGAGGCCCTCGCCATGCAGGCCCGACTGATGGCCAAGCACGGCACCACCTGGGACCGCAACTTCGACTACATGAACGACGTCGACAACCTGGTCGCCACCGGGCGGCCGATCGTCGAGGCCGGCATGCACCACCAGGTCACCATCGCGCTGATGGGCCTGCCGTTCGCCTCCGACAAGGTGCACACGCCGGAGTTCTACATCGACGTCATGCGCCGCCTGCTCGAGCGCGACGTGCGCATCGACTCGGTGTGCCTGAAGGACGCCTCCGGCACCACCGACCCGAAGACCTGCTACGAGACCGCCAGGGGCATCCGCGCGATCCTGCCGCCCGAGATTCCCCTCTGGATGCACACCCACGACACCGCCTCGATGGGCGTGGCCTGCTACCTCGCCGGCATCGCGGGCGGGGTCGACGGCATCGACCTCTCGGTCCGGCCGATGGCCTCGGGCACGGTGCAGCCGGACGTGCGATCGATGTGGCACGCGCTGAAGGGGACCGGCTACTCGCTCGACATCGACCACCGCAAGATGGACGAGATCGAGCACCTGCTCGAGGAGGGCCTCGAGGACTACAAGTTCAGCCCGGTGACCACCACGCCGGACGCCCGGGTGGTCAACTTCCCGATGCCCGGCGGTGCGATCGGCCCGAACGTCCACATGATGGAGCAGGCCGGCATCCTCGACCGCTACGGCAAGGTCCTCGCCGAGTTCCCGGTGGTGGTCGAGGCCGGCGGCGCCTGGACCAGCGTCACGCCCGGCAGCCAGCAGTACTGGCTGCAGGCCTTCAACAACGTCCTGCACGGCCGCTGGAAGAAGATCGAGGCCGGCTACGGCAAGGCCGTGCTCGGCTACTTCGGCCGCCCGCCGCTGCCACCCGATCCCAAGGTCGTGCGCATCGCCTCCGAGCAACTCGAGCTGCCCCCCTTCGAGGGCGACCCGCTGGAGGCCGCCCCCGACAGCCTGGGCCCGGCCCACGAGGCGCTGCGCCAGCGCAAGCTCGCGGAGACCGACGAGAATGTCTTCCTGGTCGCCGCCGCCATCGTCCCGGGCAAGGACATGGAGCTCAACGAGGGGATCCGCCTGCTCAGCGGGCGCCCGCGGATCGCCCTGCCGCTCAAGGAAAAGGCGGCCCCGGCACCCGCGGCGAGGCCCGCCGCGACGGCAGCACCGGCGGGAGCCACGACGGCCGCCACGACGGCGGTTCCCACCACCACGACCTGCGAGGTGGTCGAGGGCGACACCCGGCGCACCTTCAAGATCACCATCGCCCCCTCCGACGACCCCGCGCCGAGCCGATCCGAGGGCCCGACCGTGTCGGTCCACTCACCCTTCGAGGGCAAGGTCGAGGTCGTGGAAATCAAGGTCAAGGTCGGCGACACGGTCGACAAGGGCCAGGTCGTCGCCGCCGTCGAGGCGATGAAGGCCAAGCACGACGTCAAGTCCCCGGCCCACGGCACCGTCATCTCCGTCGACGTGTCGCTCGGCTCCGAGGTCGCCGGCAGCGACCCGATCCTCACCCTCCGCCGCTGACCCATGGAGGTCATTCAAAAACTCCTCGACCAGTTCGGCCTGCTGCACCTCGGCTGGCAGAACCTCGTCATGTTCGCGGTCGGCGGGACCCTCATCTTCCTCGCCATCCGCAGGAACTTCGAGCCGCTGCTGCTGGTGCCGATCGGCTTCGGGGCGATCCTCGCGAACCTCCCGCTCGCGGCGATGAGCGCCTCGAACGCCGCCGGCGGGGATCCGGCCCACGTTCCGCTGCTGCAGCTGATCTACGACGCCGGCATCCGCACCGAGCTGCTGCCGCCGATCATCTTCATGGGCGTCGGGGCGCTGACCGACTTCCGGCCCTTGCTGAGCCGACCGATCACCTTCCTGCTCGGCGCCTCGGCCCAGGTCGGCATCTTCATTGCCGCGCTGGTCGCCCACCACGTCTTCGGCTTCAACCTGAAGGAATCCGGCGCGATCGGCATCATCGGCGGCGCCGACGGGCCCACCTCGATCTTCCTGACCGCCAAGATGGCGCCCCACCTGCTCGGCGCGGTGGCGGTCGCTGCCTACAGCTACATGGCGCTGGTGCCGGTGATCTTCCCGCCGATCCTGCGCCTGCTGACCACCCGCGACGAGCGCCACATCGGGGTGAAGCAGGCCCGCGAGGTCTCGCGCACCGCGGTGATCCTCTTTCCCATCATCAGCTGCGTGCTGGCCTGCCTGCTGATCCCCTCGGCCGCCCCCCTGCTCGGCATGCTGATGTTCGGCAACCTGCTGCGCGAGTCCGGCGTCACCGACCGCCTCGGCGCCGCCGCGGCCGGGCCGCTGATCAACATCGTCACCATCTTCCTCGGCCTGGTCATCGGAGCCACCATGGAGGGCTCCTCCTTCCTCCAGTCGCGCACGATCTTCATCCTCCTGCTCGGCATCGTCGCCTTCAGCTTCAGCACCGCCGGCGGCATCCTCTTCGCCAAGCTGCTCAACCTGATCCTGCCCCGCGACAAGCGCATCAACCCGTGCATCGGCGCCGCCGGCGTCTCGGCGGTGCCGATGGCGGCGCGGGTCGTCCAGAAGTTCGTCGCCGACGAGACCGACGGCGAGGTCAACCCGCTGATGGCCGCCATGGGGCCGAACGTCGCCGGCGTGATCGGCTCGGCCGTCGCCGCCGGCGTGTTCCTCAGCCTGCTGGGGTGATCCTGCCCCAGCCATTGCAGCTCATCGGGACTCGCTGTAGGGATTGCTGTGGGCGAGGGCCCGCCAGAAGCGGCTGGAGGGCGCGTCGGGCGTCTTTTGATGGGCTTGATGATCAATGTGCTGCTGAATGCCGCAGGAGCTGAGCAGGAGAATGCCGGCAGCTCCCAGGCATCGGGCGTTTCGGTCGATGGATTGGGGCGTTTCCATGCACCCCTTTCCTCGCAATTGCGGGCCTCAGGTTACCCCGTGCGGCCTCCGTGGGATTCCCATCAGCCTCCCCCGGGGACCTGACACCAGCTCCCGGCAGGCCCCCGGACCGGCGATGGCCCCGAAAACGGGCTCCGGCCGCTTCCCCCGATATCGGAACATCGGGGCTGGTAAAGCCGGCGATTCCGGCTAGGGTCGGCCGGGAGGCCGAAAGGCTTCATCCAAACTGGCTCCATCCACACACAGACCCATGCCACTCAAGATTCCTTACGCCCGGGTTGATTGGGCGAACACGATCTTCCTCGGGATCCTCTCGCTCCTCGCCCTCATCGCCGCCCCGATCTACCTGTTCCGCCACGGCATCGACTGGTTCCTCGGCGGCCTGTTCCTGTTCTATGTGATCGCCACGGGCATGAGCATCACGCTCGGTTACCACCGGCTGTTCTCGCACCTTTCCTTCAAGGCGAAGTGGCCGGTCCGCCTGTTCACCCTCGTCTTCGGCTCCTGCGCCTTCGAGAACTCGGTGATCAACTGGGCCTCGGACCACCGTCGCCACCACAAGCACACCGACCACGACGACGACCCTTACAACATCCAGCAGGGCTTCTTCTGGGCGCACATGGGTTGGATCCTGTTCAAGGTCCTTCCCGAGCCGCCGCTCGACAACGTCGCCGACCTCCGCAAGGACCCGCTGGTCCGCTTCCAGTACCGCACCGACAAGTGGATCGCGGTGATCGTCGGCCTGCTGCTTCCGGCCGCGCTCGGCTACTGGTGGAACGGGTGGGAGGGCGCCCTGGGCGGCTTCCTCATCGTCGGCGCGCTGCGTGTCTTCGTCGTCCAGCAGTGCACCTTCTTCATCAACAGCCTGTGCCACACGATCGGGCGCCAGCCGTACTCCAGCAAGTGCAGCGCGCGCGACTCGACGCTGATGGCCTTCCTCACCTTCGGTGAGGGCTACCACAACTTCCACCACCGCTTCCAGCATGACTACCGCAACGGCGTGAAGCCCTGGGAGTTCGACCCGACCAAGTGGGCCATCTGGTGCCTCGCCAAGCTCGGCCTGGTCTCGAACATGCGCCGCGTGCCGGAACACCAGATCCTCCTCGCGGAGATGATGGAAACCCGCAAGCGGGTCGAGCAACGGCTCGCCGAGCTCGACGCCTCCGGCGAGAGCGTCTGCTCCAAGGCCCTCAACGCCGTGACCGAGCTCCACGAGCGGCTGCTCGCCGCCTACCACGAGCTCGAGGAAGCCATGGCCCAAAAAGCCGAGATCTCCCGCCAGGTCCTCGACCGCTGGCGCCGCGAGACCCGCGAGCTGGCCGCGCGCCTGTCGTCGCTGTCCCCGGAACCCCAGCCGGCCTGATCCGCCGGCCGGGCGGCTGAAAGGGACATCCGGCGAATCGTGCCCTGGCAAGCGCCTCGCCGCTTGGCTTGCTCTGGAACGCCTGCGCTCCAGTGATGCTACCCGCCGGGGGGCTGTGGAAGGGACGCGGGGAAAGGCGTCTCCTCCCTTGGTCGGACCCTGGTCCGGCATCGCTCCCGCCGAGCCCACGCAGGCGATGGTGCCATCCGCTGCGGAACCGGGCCGGGTCGCGACGCCCGAGAACGACACGCAAAGCGGCGTCGAGACCGCCGCACTCCAAGGGCCTCCGGCCAGCCGGACCGCGCGACCCCAGTCGCGCACGAGGCACCCTGCCTGCCCTCCTCTCCTCCGCCCGACCGAGCGGTCCTCTCTCGTTCATCCCCCCATCTGCGTTCATCCGCGTCCATTTGCGGTTCCCCTCACCCGCAGTCGGGCAGTTTCCATGGAGGCAAATGGGAACCATGGAAAACCCCAACGGGGTTTCGGATGACCGGGGATCTCCAACCCTGAATGGATTGCGGAGGAGAAGCATCGCTTGCTTGGATCGGCCCCGGTCCGACATGGCTGCCGCCGAGCCCACGCAGGCGATGGTGCCCTCCGCTGCGGAGCCGGGCCGGGTCGCGACGCCCGAGAACGACACGCAAAGCGGCGTCGAGACCGCCGCACTCCAAGGGCCTCCGGCCAGCCGGACCGCGCGACCCCAGTCGCGCACGAGGGCCCCTGCCTGCCCCCTTCTCCTCCGCCCGACCGAGCGGTCCTCTCTCGTTCGTCCCCCATCTGCGTTCATCCGCGTCCATCTGCGGTTTCCACAATTTGCGGTTCCCCCAACGACCCACGAAAACCCGCGGCTTCCCCCGCTCGGATCAGTTCTTCTCCACCCGGAAGCGCAGGAACTCGGCGGCCTCGCTGCCGATCGGCGTGCTTGAGCGCGCCCCGATCATCGGCGCGGGGAGGCCGAGCGGCACCAGGCCCGCGCTCGACCAGGGATCGGTGATTCCGAGGTCGAGCGATTGCTCCGGCCCCACCGTGACGAAGGGCATCGAGGTCGGACGCCGGTAGCCGATGATCGAGAGGTAGTCGACCCCGCCGTCGTCGGTCACGCTCGCCTGGTAGGCCGCCGAGCTCGGCTCCGCGCGGTCGGGACTCAGCCCGAAGGCGAACTCCTCGAGCGCCGAGAAGTCATCGCCGTCGGCGTTGGCCGACGGCGCCAGCGCCGTCGCCGAAGGCGGCTGGGTGAAGGCGAGCTCGAAGGGGTCGGCGAGGCCGTCGTTGTCCGCGTCCCCCGGAGGCACGGCCCCCTCGTGGGCGCCGAGGTCGATCGTGCCCGTGCGCCGCGGCAGGCCGCCGAGGTCGATCATCTCGCTGTTGGCCGAGTTGTCGCCGGCATTGAGGCAGGGCGTCCCGGTGGAGAGGCGGAAGTCACCGCCAGCCGAGGGCGCCGAGCCCGGGTCAATCGGCAGGACGAAGAGCGGGTTGTTGAGGTCCGTGGTGCCGTCCAGCGCGGTGCCGCCGGGGTCGAGGTGCTGGGCGAGCGAGTATTCGAAACTGGTGCTGCCACCCACGGCGGCAAGCGTCGCCAGCACGTCGCCGCGGTCGCCGTCCACCGCGTTGTTCCAGACGATCGAGTTCCACACCTCGGTCGTCGAGCTGAAGCCGTAAAGCCCGCCACCGGAGATGCCCGCCTCGTTCCCGCTCACGGTGCAGTTCACCAGGGTGATCGCGGCGTGGCGGATGTTGGTGCCGCCGCCGTAGGAGTCGCCGAGGTTGCCCGAGATGGCGCAGTTGACCAGCACCGGCGCGCCGTCCTCCTTGACCTGGATCCCGGCGCCGTACTTCGCCCGGTTGCCGCGCAGCCAGCAGTTGCGGATCGTCGGCGAGGCCGCATCCAGGTGGACGCCGCCGCCCGAGAAGTCCGGCTCGAAGAAGCCGACCTCGGTCTCGTCGGCGAGTCCGCCGGTGATGATGAAGCCGTCGAGGACCGCGGTGGCGTCGAGGTCCTGCCCGCGCACGACCGAGTAACTGTTGTCGCCGGCCGGGACGACGGTGTCGTTCTGGTCGATGTCGCCGCTGAGAATGGTCGGGCTGGTGGCGAGGTTGCGGATGCCGCCGCCGGACGGGTAGCCGCCGAGGATCTCGATGCCGTTGAGCAGGACGAAGCTCGCCGCACGGTCGCCGTCGACCGCGGCACCGCCCTCGTCCGGATGGTAGGTGCCGGTCGCCACCAGGATCTGCTGGTCGCCGATGGCCACCGCGAGCGCGTCCTGCAGGGTGGTGAAGGCGGTCGCCCAGGAAGTCCCGTCTCCCGGGGATCCATTGCTCGCATCGACGTGGAGGACCTCGGGAATGACCGGGGTGAAGTCGCCCTCGTAGGCGCCCAGGTCGATGGTGCCGTTCTGGATCCGCGCCGCGCCGACGAGGTCGGTCGCCTCGAGGTTGGCGGCGTTGTCGCCGGCATCGAGGGCCGGCGAGCCGGTCTCGAGGCGCAGGTCACCGTCGAGCTGCGGCGCCTGGTTCGGCGGTGAGGGCAGCAGGAATCCCGGCGCGTTGCCGGGGTTCGTCCCGTCGAGGTTGGTGCCGCCCGGGTCGATGTTGTGGACCAGCGAGTGGTGGTAGGTCGTCGAGGTGCTGCCGCCGTCGTTGACCGAGGCCACCGCGGTCGTCGTCTCGCCGTTGGCACGGTTGTTCCAGAGAATGCAGTTGGTCAGGACCGGGTTGGATGCCGCGAAGTTGGTGATCGCGCCGCCGCCGCTCGAGCTCTCCGCGGAGTTACCGCTCATCGTGCAGTTGACCAGCGTCGGCGAGGACCCGTCGCGGTTGTTGAGGCCGCCACCGAAGAAGCCCGCCAGGTTGCCGGAGAACACGCAGTTGGTGAAGCTCGGGTCGGAGTCGTCGATGCAGAACACCCCGCCTCCGAAGCCGGCCTCGTTGCCGGAGAAGCGGCAGTTCACCACAGTCGGGCTCGCGTCGGTGAGGTACATGCCGCCCCCGGCCCGGGTGGGGCCGTCGAAGGCATCCTCGCCGGGACCATCGGCGAGCCCGCCTCGGATATGCAGGCCGTCGAGCACGGTCGCGGAAGTCAGAGCGATGCCGTAGACGACCGTCTGCGAGTTGCTCCCCGCCGGGGCGCCCGAGTCGTTCTGGTCAAGGTCGCCGCTGAGGATCGTCTCGTGGGCGGACAGGTCGCGCGCGCCGCCACCAGCCGGGTAGCCGCCCTCGATGGTCACGCCTTCCACCAACTCGAAGCGGGCGTCCTCGTCGTTGTCACTGAAGCTGCCGCCTTCGTCCGGATGGTAGCTGCCGGCGGCGACGAGGATCGTGTCCGTGGCCGCGGCGGCGGCGAGGCCTTCCTGGAGCGTGGCAAAGGCACTACCCCAGCTGGTTCCATCGCCGGACGCAGCGACCGACTGGTCGACGTGCCAAGTGGCGGCGGTGAGCGGGGTCGTGAGGGCGGCGCAGGCGAGGAGGAGGGTTCTCATGAGTTGATGGTGAGGCTAGGTGAAACAATCGGGGCTTCCAAGCAGTCTCTGCCGTCGGCGACGAGGCATCGCCACGATACCACTACCAGGGCACCGCTCCCTTGACCCGGGTTTGGACCCGGCACAGGTAGGCATCGGCCGTCAGGTAGAGCACCGAGCCGTCGTCCCCCCAGGCGCAGTTGGCGGTGCGCTGGCCGGTGAGGATCCGGCCGAGCAGCTTGCCCTCGGGCGAGATGATCAGCACCCCGCCCGGTCCGGTCGCCCAGACGTTCCCCGCGCGGTCGAGCTTGAGCCCGTCGGTCGCGCCGGGGCCCTCGAGGCCGCTGGCATCGAAGAACCGCTCACCCTCGACCAGGCCGCCGCCGGGCTTGACCTCGTACTTCCGGATGATCGGCTCGCGGCCGTCGGACTGGGCGACGAAGGCCAGCTTGCCGTCGTGCGACAGCGCGATCCCGTTCGGCCGGGCCAGCGAGCGGTCCTCGAGGGTGACCGTGCCGTCCGGCGCGATCCGGTAGACCCCGCACCAGTCGAGCTCGCGCCGCGGGTCGCGCCAACCCTGCGGCAGGCCGAAGGGGGGATCGGTGAAGTAGATGCTGCCATCCGGGTGCACCGCCAGGTCGTTGGGGCTGTTGAAGCGCTTGCCCTCGAAGCGGTCGGCGAGGGTGAGCTTGCCGCCGTCGCGGCTCAGCAGCGACACCCGGCGGTCACCGTGTTCGCAGCACAACAGCCGGCCGTCGGCGTCGAAGGCCAGGCCGTTCGAGCCGGGCTCGCGACCGTAGTCGCCGACACCGGTGAAGCCCGAGGGCTTCATGAAGACCGCCAGGCCTCCCTCCTCGCTCCACTGGTGGATCGTGTTGCGCGGGATGTCCGAGAACAACAGGCGCTTGCCGGCCGGGTCCCACACGGGCCCCTCCGACCAGTCGAGCCCCGAGGCCAGCACCTCGATCCGCGCATCGCTCGACAGCAGCTCGTCCAGCGCGGGGTCGCGGCGCTCGATCGACCCCAGCGTCGGCCGCGGTGGCGCCGCGAGGGCAAGGGAGACCGTCATCCACCAGGCAAGGCTCACGCATCGAATCATCATGACCATGAACCAAGCGAAGATCGGTGCGGCTGGCGACCCCGAACTCCACCGTCCGCCACGATCGGGATCCGGCTAGTCCCCCGGGCCGACCTCCGCCAGCAGCGGCCGATGGTCGGAGGCTCGGTCGGCGGGCGGGTCGTCGAGACGCCGGAAGCGGACCGGACCCGGCCGGCCGCGGATCGCGATGCGGTCGAGCGCGATCACCGGCCGCCGCGCCGGAAAGGTCGCCTGCCGCGAGGTCAGCGGGAAGCGCCGCCGCACGGCGCGCATGAAGCGCGTCGCCGGGCGCCACTCGTTGAGGTCGCCCATCAGGACCTGCAGCACGTCGCCGTGGCGCTCGTCGGCATCGGCAAGGATGGCGTCGAGCTTGCCGATCTGGCGCAGCCGCTCGCGCCCCGACAAGCCGAGGTGCACCCCGCAGACATCCAGCGGGCCGGAGGGGAGCTCGATGTGAAACCGGATCGCCCCGCGCGGCTCGCGGCCGCCGAGGTCGATGCGCTGGACCTCCCCGGCCTCGACCCGCGACATCAGCACGTTGCCGTAGTGGCCGCGCGGGGTGAGCATCGTCCGCCCATGGACCAGCGTGGCGAAACCGAGCGATCCGAGCCGGTGAAGCAGGCTCGTGGCGTCGTTGCCGTCATCGAAGACCTCCTGCAGGGCGACGACATCGGCCCGGCTGCGGCGGATCACCTCGACGATCGGCTCCGGGTCCTCGCGACCCGAGCGGCCGACGCAGCCGTGGACGTTGTAGGTGAGCAGGCGCAGCATGGCGGGTCAGGTGAAGCGCCGGCGGACCCACACGAGGAGGCCGCCGACCACCGCGGCGATGGCGATGAACACCAGCCAGGTGTCCCAGCCGGGGTTGCGCAGGGCGACGACGAACTGGCGCGTCGCCAGCACCACCACCGCCACCCCGGGGACCAGCCCGATCGCGGAGCCGATCATGAACACCGCGAAGCGAAGGCCGGAGACGCCGGCCACCAGGTTCATCAGTCCGAAGGGGGCGATGGGAAGGACCCGCAGGAAGGCGACCGACCAGATGCCGCGGTTCTTCAACGAGGCCGACAGCGAGTCCAGCCGGTCGCCCGCGATCCGGCGGATCAGCGGCTTGCCGAAGTGGTGGCCGATGCCGAAGGAGATCCCCGCGGCGATCAGCGATCCGGCGAGGCCGCAAGCGAAGGCCTGCCACGGGCCGAAGGTCAGCACCGAGCCGATCAGGATCAGGTTGATCGGCACCGCCAGCACGCCGGCCGCCACGAACACCAGCAGCAGGAGCAGCAGCGCGTGGGGCGAGTCCCGCAGCGGGCCGAGGAAGGCGGTCACGCTTTCCTGGTCGAGGTAGGCCAGCCAGAGTTGGCTGAGCGCCAGGCCGGCGACGACCAGGCCGGCGACCCAGCCGGCGATCTTCAACCAGCGCAGGCCCGAGGGCAGGTCCTCCGGCTCGTCGAAGATCGCTGCCTGCCCGTGCAGCGCCTTCCAGGCATGGTGCACCGGGCTGATCGGCTCGTCGGGGTCGAGCAGCTGCGTGTCGGCCAGCCGACGCTGGACATCGCTGAGCGGCGGCGGCTCGAGGACCCGCAGCCGGTTGCCGCCCGCCTCGCGCAGCGACTCGATCGCGCCCCGCAGCGAGCCCGCCCGATCGACCTCCTCGCGGATGCGTTCGGGCGACTCGTGGACATGCATCGCCAGCAACTCCTCGCGCAGCCGGCGGATGAAGTCCCGCGGTTCCGCGTGGACGAAGCCGAGGTCGAGCTCGGAGTCGACCCGCATCGAGCGGTTGCTCAGGTTCGCCGAGCCGAGCAGCAGGATCCGGTCGTCGGCAACCAGCAGCTTGGCGTGGACGTAGACCTGGCTGTCCTCTCCGCCGTCCGGATCCCCCTCGGCATGCGGGTAGCAGGCCGAGAGGCGGCCGTGGACGTCGGCCTCGTCGAGGATTTCGAGCAGCCGGTCGCGCAGCACGCCGAGCGTGCCCTCCTCCGCCCAGCCGGCCTCGCGGGTCAGCACCAGGACGACTTCCGGCCCGTCCGGCTCGCGCAGCCGCTCGCACAGGGCCTCGACGATCGCGTGCGACGAAAGGTACTGGTTCTCGATGTAGAGGAAGCGCCTCGCCCGCGCGATCGTCTCGAGGTGCAGTCGCTCGATGTGCCGCGACGGCGGCTTGTCCTCGTAGCGTGCGAAGGTCAACGCCAGCGCGACCTCCTCGTCGCTGAAGTCGACCGCCACCGACTCCGGCCAGCAAGCGCCGTCCGACACCCCGCCGAGCGCTGGCAGCGCGCCGCCGGTCGCGCGCTCCCAGCGCATCGCGGCGAGCTCGCGCAGGTCGTCGACCACCGCGCCGCAAAGCGCCACCTGGACGTCGTGGTAGGGCTGGTAGGCCTCGCCGTCGGGGCTCCGCCTCCGCTCGTCGCCGGCCCGGTGCGCGCGGGTGTCCCAGCGCCACGCGGCCAGGTCGATGCCGCCGCAGAAGGCCAGCCGGCCGTCCACCACGACGAGCTTCTGGTGGTGCGAGGCGCCGGCATCGATCGCGTCGTCGGTCACCAGCTCGAGCCGCGGGTGCCCCGGGTTGCGCCAGCGCGTGAAGGGCAGCCAGTCGCGCTCGGTCAGGTAGAGGACCGAGTAGTCCCACAGCAGGATCCGCACGACGAGGTCCGGCTTCTCCTCGAGGACCGCGATCAGGAAGTCGGCGAGCTTCGACGGGTAGCCGTCGTCGTCCTCCGTGCGGACCATCTCGATCGAGTCCGCGATGTCCCAGGCGAGGATGACGACCTCGCGCTCGGCAGCCCGCACCGCCTCGCGGAAGGCGCGGAAATAGTCACGCGTGCTGAGCAGGAAGGCGCCCTGCCCGACCCGGCTGCGCCGCCAGCAGTTCTCGCCGGCCTGGAGCTCGGGGACATCGGGGGCGGGCGACTCGGGCATCGGGCTGGAGCCTAGCATGCCCGACGCCGGGCGCAAAGCGACCCACGCGACGACCCGGCGCCGGCCCCACGGCCGCCCGCTCCCCCCGGCGGGGAGCGGCGGGATCGGCCATCAACCCCTCAGGGCTGGAACTTGCGGTAGCCCGACATGTAGCCGCGGGCGAACGCGTTCTTGGTCGTCGAGTTGTAGTAGTCGTTGAAGCGCATGTAGTTGGACTCGCGGCCCATCTCGGCGTCGCGCTTGCCGAAGACATAGCCCTGCTCGAAGGCATCGTCCTCGGCCTTCTTGCTCGGGGCGACTCCCGGGACCGAGGGAGACAGGTCACCCGGTGCCGGCGGCACGCAGGAGGAGAGGATGAATCCGGCGGAGATGGCGATCAGGAACATTTTCATGACTTCGGCCACCCTTCCATGGCTGGGGAAACTGGCAACGGAATTCCGGAGCGATCCCGTCACGAGGGCCCTACCAGCTCATCCGCGCGCCGAGGATGGCGCCGAATCCCGGCTCGTTCTGGCCGGATCCATGGTTGCGATAATCCTCGTCGGTGAGGTTCTCCAGCCCGCAGGTCAGCTCGAGGAAATCCGTCGCCTGCCAGCCGGCATGGAGCATGGCCGTCACGTAGCCCGGAGTGCCGCCCACCGGGATCCGCTGGGTGTCGCCGCGATCGGACAGGGAAAGGTCCTCCTGCGCGCTGGCCGCGAGGATCCGCCCCTCGACCCACAGCCTTTCGCCCGGATGCGTCCAGCGCAGCGCCAGCGAGCCGGTCAGCGGCATCACCCGCGACGCCGGCTCGTGGACGGTCGGCCCGCCGAGCACGACCGGGGTGTCGCTGCGGCCGTCCTGCCAGGCGGCGAAGCCCGACAGCGTCCAGCACGGCGACAGGCGCCACCACCCCTCGAGCTCGACGCCGTAGAGGTAGCCGTCGCGGCCGTTGGTCGTCACCGACCCGCCGCTGCCGTCGGCGACGCTGGTGATGATGTCGTCGATGTCGGTGTAGAAGACCGCCGCACTCAGGCCGTGGTCGGCGGTGTCGTGGCGGGCACCGATTTCCCAGGTCACGAACTCCTCGGGCTCGACGTCGATCGAGCCGGCGTTGTTCACCCCGGAGCGGGTCGTCAGGTTGCCCGACAGGTCGTTGAGGTTCGGTGCGCGGAAGGCCTGGGTGGCGCCGGCGAAGAGGCTCCAGCACTCGTTGACCCGGAACAGGCCGCGCAGCGAGCCGGTGAAGTCGTCCCAGTCGCGCGCGGCACCGGGGACGTCGGCGCCGAGACTGGAGTCGTAGTAGCGCCCCAGCTCGGCGCGGGCGTGGGTGTAGCGGCCGCCCGCGGTCAGCTCGAGCCGCTCGTTCAGCTCCCAGACGTACTGCGCGTAGGCGCCGAGGAGGTCGTAACTCGAGTCGTCGGCGACCGGCCGGAACGACGGGTCGAAGGCGAGGCCGGCGCCGCGGTCGCGGTAGCCGGTCGAGTCGACCTCGTCGTGGTAGTAGTCGACCCCGTAGACCAGCAGGCCCGGGCCGACGGGCGACTCGAGCGAGAGGTCGAAGCCGATGGTGTCGACCCCCGCCGTCTGGTAGCGGCGGTCGCTCGCGCTGCGGTCCTGCGACTCGGAGTCGCGGGTCGTCTGGTACGACAGCGTGGCGCTCCAGCGGGTCACCGGCCCGTCCGCCCGCTCGCCGGCGGCGCGCAGGTAGGTCAGCGAGCGCTCCTGGTCGTAGATCCGGTGGTTGTAGCTCCCGCGGGTGGCGACGTGGCCGTCGTGCTGCCAACCCGGGTTGTGGAGCGTCGAGTGCCAGCGCCAGATGTCGTCCTGGTTCACGTTCTGGTGGACCACGGTCAGGGTGGCGTCCGGGCCCAGCGCGATGTCGGCGCGCAGGTCGAGGTCCTGCTCCGGGTAGCCGGTGTTGCGCATCAGGCCGACGCCGGAGTCGCGGATGTCGCCGAAGTCCTTGGCGGTGACGCCAAGCAGGACGCCGAAGCGCCCGCCCACCCCGAAGGCCGACTCGACCCGGCCGACGTGCGAGCCGTCGCCGTTGCTGCGGAACTCGCAGTAGGCGGAGCCGGTGGTGAAGGCCTCGCCCCCGGCCTGGTCGCGGAAGCGCGACGAGCGGGTGAAGGCATTGAGCGTGCCGCCGACGGCGTCGGACCCGTAGAGCACCGAGCCCTGGCTCTTGGTGAGCTCGATGCGGTCGAGCGAGTAGGGGTCGACCGTGTTCCAGTACTGGATCGGTCCGCCGCGGAACAGCGAGTTGTTGAAGCGCACGCCGTCGACGAGCAGCAGGTTCTGGCGCCCGGTGAAGCCGCGGATGAAGGGCGAACCGTGGCCGTGGGTGGTCTTCTGCACCAGCACCCCGGGGGTGAACTGGAGCGCCTCGGGGAGCGTCCGACGCGTGTTGTCGCGGAGGAACCCGGCGTCGATCCGGTCGAAGGAGTAGGGCGTGTCGAGCGGTTCGCTCTCGATCCGGCCAACCGTCACCACCAGCGGGTCGAGCAGCTCCCGGGCGGCAAGCGGGACGGTGGCGAGGGCGGCGGCGACGAGGGTTCGGCGGATCATGGAGAATGGCGGCGGATGCCGGCCGCAAGCCACCAGATTCGCCGGTGCCGGGCAACCCGGGTCCGGCGGCAGGCGCGTCGAACTGAAAAGTGCGCAGCCACTGGCCAGCCCTTGACCACCGGATGGCCAGCGCAGCGGCTGCGACCCCTGCCGGGGTCGGATGGATGCCTCCAACCACCGGGGGTGTCGTCGCCCGCTTCCGCGGGCTCCTCAACCCCCGGCTAATGGCTGCGATCCCGCTGGGATCGAAAACCGGCAGCACGATGTTCACGGGTAGGGTCCCGGATCGAATCGCAGCGGATCGCCAAAGCATCCCGGATGGGATGCCAGCCATTAGCCGGGGGTCGAGCGCAGCGACACCCCCGGACCCGGTGTCTCTTTGGACAAGCATCCTGGAGGGATGCCAGCCAGCCCCGCCACTTCTCCCGACCCGGCCCCTCTCAACAAGCATCCCGGATGGGATGCCAGCCATTAGCCGGGGGTTGAGCGCAGCGACACCCCCGGGGTAAGGAATAGGCAGCCTGCCGCATCCCGGATGGGATGCCAGCCACGCCCGAACCAACCCTCAGCCATGCCCTCGACCTACCTCAGCTTGCACTACCACGTTGTGTTCTCCACCAAGGACCGGATGCCCCTGATCCAGCGGGACTGGAGGGAACGCCTGCACGAATTCCTGGGCGGCACCATCCACGGCCTCGGCGGCTTTCCCGAGGGAGTGGGCGGTGTGGCCGACCACGTGCACCTGCTCTTCGGGCTGAAGTCAACCCACTCCCTCGCCGACTTCATGCGGGAGTTGAAGAAGAGTTCGTCGGGATGGGTGCGGGAGGAGATCAGGATGGAGAAGTTCGGGTGGCAGGACGGCTATGCGGCATTCACGGTGAGCCCGTCGGCGAAGGCGGCGGCGCGAAAGTACATCGCCGGACAGGAGGAACATCATCGCACGCGGTCGTTTCGCGAGGAGCTAGTCGGCTTGTTGGAGAAGGCAGGGGTGAGCTACGATCCGAAATACCTCGATTGACGCATTGACGCGGCGCGATGGGATGGCGCGGCATGGCTGCGACCCCTGCCGGGGTCGGGGTGATGTGGTCGGGATCCGGGGGTGTCGCCGCGTTGCTCCTCAACCCCCGGCTAATGGCTACGATCCCGTCCGGGATCGAAGACTGCCAGCACGGTGTTCGCGGGTGGGATCCCGGATCGAATCGCAGCGAATCGCCAGGGGACAAATGAGGCTCCCCCCGGACCCGGCGTCTCTCACGACTAGCATCCCGGATGGGATGCCAGCCATTAGCCGGGGGTCGAGCGCAGCGACACCCCCGGACCCCGCGTCTCTTTGGACAAGCATCCCGGTGGGATGCCAGCCGGGCCCGCCAATTCTCCCGAGCCGACGTCATCTCCAACAAGCATCCCGGACGGGATGCCAGCCATTAGCCGGGGGTCGAGCGCAGCGACACCCCCCGGAACCCGCGTCCCTCCAGACAAGCATCCCGGTGGGATGCCAGCCGGCCCCGCCAGTTCTCCCGGGCACCCCCGACCCGGCGCGTTCACCGCCCCAACCTCCTCCTCAAGGTCGTGCGGTTGGCGCCCAGCGCCCTCGCCAGGCGCGCCAGCTTGCCGTCGTAGCGTCGCAGGAGCCGGCGGATCAGGTGAGCCTCGAGGGCCTCGGAGATCGCGCGGTAGTCGGCCGGGGTGCCGAGCCGGACCTCGACCCAGGCATCCAGGGCGCGGATCAACTCGTCCTCGGCGCGGTCCTCGCCGGGCGGCTCGCCGTCGAGGTAGGGCGGCAGGTCGTCGACATCGGGCGCGATCATCCCGCCACTCGCTGCCAAGGCATAGGCGACCGCGTTGGCCAGCTCGCGCAGGTTGCCGGGCCACTCGTGCGCCTGCAGCTTGGCCACGGCGCGGTCGGTCAGGTCGACCGCCTGCCCGGGCTTCAGCCGGCCGGTGAAGTGCGCCACCAGCGCCGGCAGATCCTCCATCCGCTCGCGCAACGGTGGCAGCCGTACTTCGAGCACCTGCAGCCGGTAGAACAGGTCGCTGCGAAACGAGCCCGCCGCCGCCAGCTCGCGCAGGTCCTCGCCGGTGGTCGTGATGAGCCGCGGGAACTCGCCGTCGCCCTCCATCCGCCCCAGCAGCTCGGCCTGCGCCTCGGCACCCAGCAAGGCGACCTCCTCGATGACCAGCGTGCCGCCGCGGGCCGCGTCGACCGCCGCCGCGAGGTCCCCGGCCGTCGTCGCCGGCCCGGCGGCGAGCGTGCGGTCCTCCCCGCTGCGCCCGCTGTTGCGCTGGATCAGGCGCGCCACGTGGGTCTTGCCCGTGCCGGTCTCGCCACGCACCAGCACCGGCTCCGCAGCCGCACAGGCCTGCGCCACCTGCTGGAACACCGGCCGCATCGCCGCGGCGGCACCGATGAAGGTCAGGTTGGCCGCGCCGTCGTCGACGGCCCTGTCGGCCGATGCCTGGAGCAGGCGACGGAGGATGTTCTGGAAGGCATCGAAGTCGACCGGCTTGGGGAGGAAGTCGACCACCCCCAGCTGGCGCGCCGCGATCGAGTTCTCGATTTCGCCATGGGCGGTGATGACGATGGTCGGCGGCCGCTGCGAGTCGGGCAGGCCGGAGAGGAACTCGAGCCCGTTCTCGTCCGGCAGGCCGATGTCGAGCAGCATCGCATCGTAGCCACCCGTGCCCGCGGCCGAGAGCAGCGCCCGCGCCCGCGCCGCGGTGGCGGCGAGCTCGCCCTTCGCGCCGGCCTGGCGCACCGCCACCTCGAGCGCCACGGCCAGCGCGTGCTCGTCCTCGACGATCAAGACCCTCGGTTCCTTCATGAGCTTGCCTGGCTGGTCCCGGCGGGCAGCGTGAGGCGCACCTCGCCCCCTCCGCCCGGCGGGTTGGCGGCGCGGATGCGGCCGCCGTGGGCCTGCACCACCTCGCGGGCCAAGGTCAGGCCGATCCCCATCCCGCCCTCGCGTTCGGAGAAGAACGCCTCGCCAAAACGCCGCAGCCCCTCCTCGCTGAACCCCTTCCCCGTATCGCGCACGGAGAGGGTCACCCGGCCGTCCTCCCTCGCACCGCGTAGCACCACCTCGCCGCCCTCGGGCATCGCCTGGACCGCGTTCGCCAGCAGGTTGCGCAGCACCTGCTCGATGCGCAGGCGGTCGGCGTCGATCCACAACTCCCCGTCGAGCTCGCGACGCACGCCGACCCCGGCGTGGTCGAGCGCCGGCTGCATCCGCCCGACCACCCTGTCGACGAGACCGGCGAGGTCGTGGCGACGGGTCTCCGGCGGCGCGGCCCGCACCACGAAGAGCCACTGGTTCACCAGGTCGCTGATGCGGTCGACCTCGTCCTGGATCAGGCGGATCACCCCGGGGTCGGGAACCGAGCGACTCCTGCCGAGAAGGTCGGCGTGCATCCGGATCGCCGCCGCCGGGTTGCGGATCTCATGCGCCAGGCGGGTCGCGATCTGGCCCAGCGCGGCCATGCGCTCCGACTGCCGGCGCCGCTCCTGCTCGCGTCGCAGGCGCTGGTGGCTCTCCTCGAGCGTGCGCGCCAGCCGGCCGATCTCGTCGTCGCGTCCCGCCACCGCCGGCGGGATCGGCGCGGCTTCATCCGACTCCATGTTCGGCAGCCAGCGGGTCAGCTCGCCGAGGGGACGCACGATGCGGTGGGCGAGGAACATGACCAGCACGCCGGAGGCCAGGGTCAGGCCGAGCGCCGGCACCGCCACCCAGCCGGCCAGGCCGGCCAGCCCGCCCTGGCGTGGTCGCGACAGGACCAAGTGCGCGCCGCTTTCCCCCAGCGGCGCGGCGGCCAGGTCGCGTCCATCCACCGATACGAACCCAGGCCCGTCGGCCACCAGGCAACGCAGCATTTCCCGGAACTCCCCGGCCGGCGGTTCACGGAAATCCCGCGCCAGGGTCCCGTCGCTCTCGATGAAGGCAACCTCGACCCCGAGGATCGAGCCCAGCCGCCCGGCCATCTCCGGCGAGCGCGGCAGCGGGAGTCCGCTGACGAACTCCGCGTTCGTCGCCGCCAGCTGGCGGAACTGCTCGCGCGACTCGGCCCGCTGCAGCCGCAGCATCCACAGCACCATCAGCAGCGAGGTCAGCAGCACGAAGCCGGAGAGCGGCAGCACCAACCGACGGGCCAGGGGACCGGATGCGCCGAATGTGCTCACTTCGGAAATCAGTGGGCGATTTCTGCCCATTGGCGAGAGAAATCGCGTCGCCCGCAGCCCCGCAGCCCCGCGAGCCCCCGACCCCCTCAACGCAGCCAGCGGCGCAGTCGCTCGAAGATCCCCTGATAGGGCGGCGCGACGGCGAAGGGGTCGCACCAGAACCCTCGCCGGGTCACCGGACGAAGCTGGCTGAAGGCCTCGAAGCCGGCCCTGCCGCGGTAGCGGCCGTGGCCACTGCGGCCGACGCCCCCGAGAGGCATCCGCACGTTGGTCGCCTGCTTCATGACGTCGTTCACGCCGATCGAGCCCGAGCGGATGCGCGAGCTCATTCGGTCGATGAAGCCAGCGTCCTGCGAGAAGAGGTAGAGGGCGAGTGGATCGGGCAGGCCGGAGAGTCGCTCGAGCAGTTGCTCCTCGTCCTCGAAGCCCACCACCGGCAACAGCGGCCCGAAGACCTCGCTGCGCATCGCCGGGTGGTCCCAGTCGGCGTCGATCACCCGCGGCGCGAGGCGCAGTGAGCCTTCGTCGTCCCCGCCCACCCGGGTCACCCGTCCGCTGTCGAGGGCGAGCAGGCGGTCGTAGTGGTGCCGGTTGACGATGCGGGCGAGGTCGTCGCCGGGGCTGCCGGCCGAGAACTCGCGCAGGGTGGCGACGAGTTGCTCAATGATCGCGGCCTTGTCGGCCTGCCTCACCGCCACGAAGTCCGGGGCCATGCAGGTCTGGCCGGCGTTGAACCACTTGCCGACGGCGATCCGCCGCGCGGTGGTGTCGAGCGGCACGCCGGAGTCGACGACCACCGGGCACTTGCCGCCGAGTTCGAGCACGCAGGGCACCAGCCGCGCGGCCGCCGCCGCGGCCACCTCGCGCCCGACCGCCTCGCCACCGGTGAAGAACAGGAAGTCGAAGCGCTCGCGGAGCAGCTGCGCGCCGAGCTCGGCGGCGCCCTCGACCACCGCGGCCTGGCCCGGCTCGAAGGCTGCGGCGACCAGCTCGCGCAGCGCCGCCGAACTCGCCGGGGCCTGCTCGGAGGGCTTGAGCACCACGCTGTTGCCCGCGGCCACGGCTCCGATGAGCGGGCTGAGCGCCAGCTGGATCGGGTAGTTCCAGGGGGCCAGCAGCAGCACCCGGCCGAAGGGCTCGTGGCGCAGCTCGCTGCGCGCCGGAAAGAAGTAGAAGGGGTTCGCCACCCGTCGCGGCCGCGCCCAGCGCCGCAGCGAACGCCGCACCAGGCGGATCTCCCGGCGCACGAAGTGAAGCTCCGCCAGCCAGGCCTCCAGCGGCGGCTTGCCGAGGTCGGCCGCCAGCGCCTGCAGCAGCTCGTCCTCGCGCGTCTCCAGCCCGGCCTCGAGCCGCTCCAGCGCCGCGCAGCGCCGGCCGACATCCCTCGCCCGCCCCTCGTCGAGAAACCTCCGCTGCTCCGCCTCGAGGGCCGCGAGATCAATCGGGTTGCAAAGTTCCGCCACGCATCGAGTCTAGCACAGCATTCCCGCGAGGTCGCGCCCCCGAACCCGCCCCATGAGCCAACCCTCCATCATCGTCATCGGCGCCGGCCTCGGCGGCATCTCGGCCGCCGTCTCGCTGCGCGCCAAGGGCTACCGCGTCGAGATCCTCGAGAAGAACGAGCGCATCGGCGGCAAGCTGAACCTGCTCGAGAAGGACGGCTTCAGCTTCGACCTCGGGCCGTCGATCTTCACCCTGCCGCAGATCTTCCGCGACCTGTTCGAGCGCGCCGGCAAGCGCATGGAGGACTACCTCGAGCTCGATGCCGTCACCCCGCACTGGAGGAACTTCTTCGAGGACGGCCTGACCCTCGACCTGCTCGAAGACCCCGCCGCCATGAAGGCGGAGCTGGGCAAGCTCGACGGCGACCCGGAAAAGCACTGGGCCGAGTTCCAGCGCTTCCTCGACTACGCCCGCGGGCAGTACCGCATGGTCGACGAGGGCTACTTCGCCGAGGGGCTCGACAACACGCTCGAGTTCATCCGCCACTACGGCCTGATCCGGCTGTTCCGCAAGATGGACTGGAAGCACTCGATGGCGGAGTCCATCGGCAACCACTTCACCAGCGAGCACCTGCGGCGCGTCTTCGAGTACTTCATCAAGTACGTCGGCTCCTCCGCGCTCGACGCGCCCGGCTACATGAACCTGATGCCGATCATCCAGTTCGACCACGGCCTGTGGTACGTGAAGGGCGGGATGTACAACCTGGCGCGGGGGCTCGGACGCCTGCTCGACGAGCTCGACATCCCGGTGCGGCTCGGCACCGGTGTGGCGGAGATCGTCCGGGAGGGCCGCCGGGTGACCGGCGTGGTCACCGAGGCCGGGGAGAAGATCGACGCCGGCCACGTGGTCTGCAACATGGAGGTGATCCCGGCCTGCGAGAAGCTCCTCGGCGAGCCCGCCAAGGTCATGCGCAAGCTGGAGAAGTTCGCCCCGGCCTGCTCCGGTCTGGTCATCCACCTCGGCACCGACCGGGTCTACCCGCAGCTCGCCCACCACAACTTCTTCTACTCGCGCGACCAGCGGAAGCACTTCGACACCGTGTTCCGCAAGGGCGAGCTGCCGGAGGACCCGACGATCTACCTCGTCGCGCCGACGCGGACCGACCCGTCGAAGGCGCCACCGGGCTGCGACAACATCAAGATCCTGCCGCACATCCCGCCGATCGACCCCGCGCGGCCGCTCGGGCGCTCCGACTACGAGGCGCTGCGCGACCGGGTCCTCGACAAGCTCGAGCGCATGGGCCTCACCGACCTGCGCAGGCACGTCGTCGTCGAGGACATGCTGACGCCGGTCGACATCGAGCGCATGTACGGCTCGAACCGTGGCTCGATCTACGGCGTGGTCAGCGACTGGAAGCTCAACAAGGGCTTCAAGGCGCCGAAGCGCAGCTCGCGCTATCCCAACCTCTACTTCACCGGCGGCAGCGTGAACCCGGGCGGCGGGATGCCGATGGCGGTCCTCTGCGGCCAGAAGGTCGCTGACCGCCTGGCCGCGCAGGACGGCCGCTGAGACATGACCACGGCGATCTCCATCTGCGCGATCCTCGGGCTGGCGCTGTCATCGATCGCCGCCCGCCTGCTCTTCGCCCGCCTGCGAGTCCTCCCCACCGCCGCGCCGCCCGACCCCGCCGATCCCGCCGACCCGGACGACGCCCCGCGCATCTCGCTCATCATCCCGGCCCGCAACGAGGCCGCCAACCTCGACAAGCTGCTCCCCGCGCTGGGCCGGCAGGCCTTTCCGCCGCACGAGGTGATCGTGGTCGACGACCAGTCGGACGACGCCACCGCCGAAGTCGCCCGGGGCCACGGCGCGCGGGTGCTCGCGGGCCGGCCGCTGCCGGACGGCTGGTTCGGCAAACCCTGGGCCTGCCGCCAGGGCGCCGATGCCGCGAGCGGCGACTGGTTCCTGTTTCTCGACGCCGACCTCGAGCCCGCCCCCGACGCGCTGACCCGCCTCGCCGCCCTGACCCGGGGCGAGCCGGCGGTGTTCTCGGTCTGCCCGCACCACCGGGTCCCCACCGCCACCGAGCAGCTCTCGATGTTCTTCAACCTGCTGATGGTCGCCGGCATCGGCGCCTTCACCTGGAAGGGCGACGCGGCCCGGGGGATCGGCCTGTTCGGCCAGACCCTGCTCGTCTCGCGGCGGCACTACGACCAGGTCGGCGGCCACGACACGGTGCGCCGCACGGTACTGGAGAACTTCAAGCTCTCGCGCGAGTTCGACCGGCTCGGCATCCCGCGCCGCTGTTTCCTCGGCGGCCGGGCGCTGGCGATGCGGATGTTCCCGGGCGGCCACGACGAGCTCGTCGCCGGCTGGTCGAAGGGCTTCAGCGCCGGGGCCGGGCTGTCGTCGCGGCTCGCCCTGGCCCTGTCGTCGGCCTGGCTCGGCGGGCTGATGCTGGTAACCATGCCGATCGTGGCCGGCCTGCTCCTCGGGGTGCTTCCCCCCGCCCTGGCCCTGCTCGGCTACCTCGGTGCCGTCGTCCAGTTGGCCATCCTGGTACCGCGCGTGGGATCCTTCTCGCTCGGGTCCGTCCTGCTGTTCCCCGTGCCGCTGTTCTTCTATCAGTTCATCTTCGCCCGCTCGATCGTCCGCAAGCGCCGCGGCGGCGGGTTCCACTGGAAAGGCCGCGATGTTTCTGACCCTGCCTGAGATCTGGATCGTGCTGCTCAACGCGCTGGGCATCCCGGCCGCCCACTTCGGGATTTCCTGGGCCTTCACCCGCGCGCCGGGCGGATGGTTCGACCCGGCGCGCTGGCCGTTCCGGCCGTTTCCGGGCGAGAGCGCGCGACGCTACGAGCGGCGCACCTTCATCCGCCACTGGAAGGAGCGCCTGCCCGACGCCGCGCCGTGGTTCGGCGGCTTCGCCAAGAAGCGCCTGCACGGGGCGGACCCGGACTTCCTCCACCGCTTCATCGCCGAGTCCTGCCGCAGCGAGGCGGCGCATTGGGCCCAGGTGCTGGTCATCGCCGGCTTCATCGCCTGGACCCCCTGGCCCTGGGCGCTGGTGATCCCCGCCTACGCCATCGCCTCGAACCTCCCCTGCATCCTGCTGCAGCGCTACAACCGGCTCCGTTTCCGCCGCGTACTTGCCAGGTCGCAGGGAAGCCACCATCGTAAGGCCCCATGTCATTCCGCCTGCTGAAACTCCTGCTGCTCCTCGTTCTGGCCCCCGCCGTCGCCCACGGCGCGCTGCGCGAGGACTACCTGCGCTGGCACGAGGCCTGCCTGGCCGCCGATGACGCCAAGACGATCGACGGCTACATCGCCCGCTACGAGAAGGCCCTCGCCGCACGGCCGGACGACCAGCTGGCCAAGGTCTACCTCGGCTCCGCCCACACCCTGCGCTCGGCCGAGAGCGGCTGGGGACGCTCCAAGCTCGAGCACCTCAGGAAGGGCGGGCGGCTGATGGACGAGGCGGTGGCGGCCGCGCCCGACGATGCCCGCATCCGCTTCGTGCGCGCCGTCAATTGCTACCGCCTGCCGAAACGCTTCGACCGCCGACCGATCGCCGTGGAGGACTTCAAGCGCCTCATCCCGCTCGCCGCGAAGGGCAAGGGCGACCTCTCGACCCGCGAACGCCAGGCCATCCTCTACTATGGCTGGCAGACCATGAAGGAGGACGGCGAAACCGAGCTCGCCGAACAGGCTCGCCGGCACTGCCACCAGCTCGCGCCCGAGTCGAAATACGGCAAGGCCAGCGGCGGGTGAGCGAAGGCTCCCGAAAGGCGGAGGCATCGAGAAACGGCAGCCAGCACGGGTGAAGCAGGCCTTCAGCCTGCTCGATCCCTTTCGACTCCCCAACCCAGGGCGCTGCCCCAGGTTCCTGAGCCGGATGATTGCAGGCTGAAGGCCTGCCTCACCCGCCGCGTCGTCCTTCCAGGCCGAATCCCAACGCGGGACATCGGATCCGGCCGCGAGCCGGGCTGCCCGAGCTTGGCCGGGGTGTCAGGCAAAATGCTCGCCGAACCACTCGTCGAGAGCCGTGACGACCTGCTCGTAGCTGTCGTCGCCGAACATGTGGCCGGCGCCGTCGACCCGGACCAGCCGCTTCGGCTCGCCGGCCGCCGCGAAGGCCTCCTCGCTGTCGGAGGGCGGGACCACGTCGTCCGCCGTCCCGTGGATCAGCAACAGCGGCTGGCGGAGGTCGGCGACCCGGGAGACCACCTCGCCGATCGACCCGAGGTCCTGCATGAAGTCGGACGACAGCGGGCAGTCCGGCTCGTCCCACATGCATCCCTCGTCCGGCGTGACCTCGCCGAACTCGCGCTCGGCGAAGTCCGCGGTGCGCATCATCCCGGCCAGGGTGGCGAGCACCCGGATGCGGGGGATCGAGCCGGCGCTCAGGACGCCGACCGCGCCGCCCATGCTGTGGCCGATGTAGGCCAGCTCGAGCTCCGCGGGAAGCTGGTCGACCAGGTCGGCCAGATCGGCGCACTCCTTGCTCACGTTCGACTCGCGGAAGTCGCCCTCCGAGTCGCCGTTGCCGGAGAACGAGAAGCGCAGACAGGGCCAGCCGCGCGCGGCGAGCCCCTCCGCCACCGCCTTGAGCAGCGGGCGGTCCTTGTTGGCGGTGACGCCGTGGCCGATCACCACCAGCCTGCCGCCGCGCGAGCCCGGGTGGAAGGCGGTGTCGAGCTTCTCGCCGCGACGGTTGCGGAAATCGATCCCCTCAATCATCGCGACGACCCGGGAAAGTGAGTTCCGCCACCGCGCTCTTGTCGAGCTCGCCACGGCCCAGCTCGACCAGCTTGCGGTACTGCGCTTCGGTCGCCGCCGACAGCGGCACCCCGACCCCGGCACCGGCGGCCAGCGCGTTGGCGATGCCGCTGTCCTTGGCCGCGTGGGCGGCCGAGAAGTAACACTCGTGGTCGCGCGCGATCATGTCGTCGCCGTCGGTCTCAAGCACCCTCGAGTTCGCCCCCGTCTGCGAGAACACCTCCTTCAGCACCTCGGTGTCGAGGCCCAGCGCCGCGCCCAGCCCGAGGCCTTCGGCGAGGCCGGCGGTGTTGATGTTCATGACCATGTTGACCAGCGCCTTGACCTGCGCCGCCGTGCCGGCCGGGCCGATGAAGCGCAGCGACTTCGAGAGGTCCTGCAGCAGCGGCTCGACCTGGTCGAACACCCCCCGCTCGCCGGCGACCATCAGGTAGAGCGTGCCCTCGCGGGCCTGGGTGATGCTCGACGCCATGCAGGCCTCCAGCGCCCGGGCGCCGGCCTTCTCGCAGGCCAGCGCGACCTCCTCGTGCACCGCCGGGCTGACCGTCGCGCAGTTGATGAACACCCGCCCGCCGGCATCGGCCAGCAACTGGTCGGCGGCGAAGATCGAGCGCATCGCGGCGTCGTCGGTGACGACGGTCACGATGACGTCCGCCGCCGCGGTGACCTCGCCAAGCGACCCGGCCGCGGTGGCGCCGAGTTCCCCGGCCAGCTCCGCGGCGAGTTCCGGCACCACGTCGAACACGACGCTCACCGTGTGGCCGCACTCCTTCATCCGGCGCGCCATGTTCGCGCCCATCCGCCCGAGTCCGACGACTCCGATCCGTTTTTCATCCATCGCCGCCACCCTGCCGCCCACCTCGCCGGCTGTCCACCGAAAGACTCCCGGTTCGGTGCACTAGCCCTGCTTGCCCTCGATGGCGCAGAACAGCACCGCGGCGGCGAGGCCGAGGCGGCGGTCGAGCAGCCCCCCGCCGTCCATGGCGAAGTCGAGGTAGGTCTTGGTGATGAGGGGATTGCGCGTCTGGCGGAACACCAGCACCGGGTTCTGGCCGATGAAGCCGTGGTGCTGCTGCGGCGCGAAGAGGTTGACGATCCCGCCGAGGAACCGCCGCAGGAAGGCGAGCCCGCCGGAGTCCTCGCGGATGATGCCGACCTCGTTGCCGGCAGGATCGAAGATCAGCCACTCGTCCTTGAAGATCGACTTCAGCCCCTTGCGGCGGAGCGCACCGAGGACCTCACCGCTGGCGGGATCGCTGACGTCGTAGGTGGCGCCGAAGTCGATCACCTGGCGGGCGCGGATCGTGATCAGCTCCGATTGCCGGTCCGGCCCGAGCACGCGGATGTCCTCCCTCAGCTTGAAGGCGCGCATCTTGGTGTGAAGCAGGACGTTGCCCTGCTCGTCCAGGACGCGGAACCACTGGTGGAGGATGTTGAAGATGTTCTTGCGGGTGACGAAGCGGGTCCGGTTGAAAAGCTCGTTCATTCAGGTGGTGTCGGGGCGGAGGCTAGCCGCCCGGCCGCCGGGAAAGGAAGCCCGATCCGGTGTCACCTTGCCAGGCGAAGCGCCGACCTTGGACTGCGGCGGCTTGACGCCGCTTTGGGTGACGTTCGGGAAATCGCTGGATACGATCCGGTTCCGAGGACACTGGCGGACCGCCTCCCTCGGCCGGATCCGGAGAAACTCCCCAATCCGGCCCCTTGCCGTGGAGACCATCCGCCAGAACGCCTCGAAAAAGCGGCGTCAAGCCGCCGCAGTCCAAAGCCTACGGCTCCGGCAATCGCAGGCGGATCAGGTGATCCCGCTCCTTGACCAGCAGCGAGCCGTCGACCAGTGCCGGCGCGCCCCAGGTTTCGCTATCGGCCACCTGGTAGGTCCGCAGGACCTTCGTGGACCCTCCACCGGCCCGCAGGACGTGGAGTTCGCCGCGATCGGTCAGGGCCAGGACGTGTCCGGGAAGCGAGAGGAACTGGGCGTTCTCCCCCATCCGCGGCTCACCCGTCCAGACCACCTTGCCGGTCGACGGCTCGAGGCAGAAGAACTGCCCCAGCTTGAACTGCGAGAAGCCGTAGACCAGGCCGTCGTTGACCACCGGGCTGCTCATGTCGAGCGAGGCATCGCGGTGCCTCCACAGCAACTCGACCGACCAGCCGTCGTCGCCGCGCCGCGGTCGCAGCCCACGCAGGCCGCGGTCCTCGCCGCCGATCACGAAGACGCCGTCGTGAAAGACCGGCGTCGGGGTGTTCTGCTTGTTGCCGCGGTGCGGGAAGGCGTAGGTCCACAGGACCTCGCCGGTCTTCAGGTCGATCCCGCTCAAGCCGGCGTGGTTCAACTCGATGAACTGGCGCACGCCGTCGACGGTCTCGATGAGCGGCGAGGAGTAGCAGTTGGCGTGCTCGTCCTGCACCCAGACATCCTCGCCGGTCGCGGGGTCGAGACAGAACAGCGCGCCATCCTCGCAGCTCCCGGTGTGGGCGAACAGGCGGCCGTCGGCCATCAGCGGCGAGGTCGCCGTGCCCCAGTAGGGGTGCGCCGGCTCGAAGCGCTCGCGGAAGTCCCGCTTCCACAACAGCGAGCCATCGTCGGCATCCCACCCGGCCAGCAGCCCGGTGATGCTCAGCGTGGCCACGCGGCCGTCGGCGATGGCCGGCGTCGACTTCGGTCCGCGGCCGTGCCCTTCGCCGCCGCGGCCGGGAGTGAAGTCGACCGGCAGGGTGCTGCGCCACACGGACTCGCCGCTGGCGAGTTCGAGGCACCACAGCACCTCGTCGCCGCCCTGGCGGGCGTGCTGGTAGATCCGCTCGCCCGCAACCACCGGGGTGGCGTAGCCGCTGCCCACCTCGACCCGCCAGATCGGCTCGAGCTTCTCCGGGAGTTCCCCGGGAAGCTTGAAGTCGGCGACCTGGTTGTCGCGCCCGGCACCGCGCCAGCCGGGCCATGAGGGATCGTTCGCCCAACCGGGCAGAGCGAGGAGCAGCGGGGTCAGGGCGGAAAAGAGGAATCGTGAGGCAGGCATGATGACAGTGGGAGAAGTTCCAACATGCCTCCATCCCGCCGCCGCGCAAGCGGCCACCGCGCCACCCCTCTTTTCGATCCCGGCAGGATCCCAGCCATTCGCCGGGGGTCGAGGAGACCGCGGATGCGGGCGACGCCACCCCGATCGGACCCCGGCAGGGGCCGCGGCCACCCCCGCGAGCGACTTCCCTCGCCGCGAAACCTTCAGCCAACCCATCCAGCTGGCGTCGAAGAGCACGACCCACAAGGCCCGCCCACATTGGCCATGCTCCAGGGGGCATTCGATGGTGAGAACGCTCCCGAGCACTGCCTACCGCGCAAGAAGAGTCCAGGAAACCATTGTTCGGGGATCCAGAACAAAATCCTGACGTAGCGCCTCCGGCGGTGTAGCATCCGGTCATGAAGTTCGTGATCACACTTGACCGGGACGAGGACGGCGCATGGGTCGCCGAGTGCCCTTCCATCCCCGGCTGCATCAGCCAGGGCTCCGACCGCGACGAGGCCGAGGCGAACATTCGCGAGGCCATCATCGCCTGTCTGGAAGTCCGCGCCGAGCGTGGAATGCCGCTGACCATCGAAACCCGTAGCGTGGAGGTGCCCGTCGCGGTCTGATGGCTGGCCAGTTACCGGTATTGAGTGGCAAGAAAGTGCGCAAGGCCCTCGAAAAGGGCGGCTGGGAGTTCATTCGCCAGCGTGGCAGTCACATGATCTTGGTGAAGACCGCCAGCAATGCGAGTCTGTCCGTGCCCGATCACAAGGAGGTCGCCCGCGGCACCCTCCGGGCTCTAATTCGCGCAGCCGGACTGACGGTCGAAGAGTTTCTCGTTCTGCTGGATTGATCCAATCGATGGCCGACGGAGCCGCTGTACTCTGTGCTGATCCAGATGAGAATCACCGCCACAGATTCGCCGCTTGGGGCACGGCACCCGACGGCACCCGACGCAGCAGACCTGCTTCCGGGGAATTTCGGCGGATGAGCGAAGCCCGCACCGGGCAACTCCCGCAGGATCCCGGCACCGGCGAAGCAGAAACCGGCCTGCAATTCCGCAAGCCGTAGCGGGGGTGCGATGCTACGGATATCGGTATTCGTTGATCTCCCACATTTTGTGGGGCCGATGGCTGGAGCCGACGCCTGCTGCGTCAACTTGGCGCTGGCTCATCACTCCATCCACCCTTGAAGGGTAGCGTCATCGCGGGCCATTGTCACGTTCGCAGGGGCGGAGGGGCCGAAGGCGTCAGCCACCCGTATTTCGGTCCCGGCTCAGCCACCCTGGGCGGCGACGGCGACCTCCTCGTAGGGCTGGATCACCACGAAGCCGGAGCCCTCGAAGAGCATCTGGAAGGACTCGCCCGAGGCCCGGCCGAGGAAGGTCCGCAGCGAGGTGTCGGTGCGGAACTGCGGGGTCAGCCCGCCGCTCCAGGCCACCGTGGCGTTCGGGTCGGTGATCACCGGGCTGCCCGGCTCGACCTTCAGCGTGATCGGCTCGTAGTGGGTCGTCAGCGCGACCATCCCCGAGCCGGTCAGGTGGATGTTGAACAGTCCACCGCTGACCAGCGCGGCGACCTTGCGCATCATCTCGATGCGGTGGGCCAGCGAGGGCTCGAAGGCGAGGACGTCGTTGCCGTTGATGAAGATCTCCTCGTTGTCGAGGCGGATGATGCTGATCTTCTTGCCCTCGTCGGCGAGGTAGAGCTTCCCCTGGCCGTCGGCGTAGGTGATGCTCATCCCCTCCCCCGACACCGCCTTCTTGAGCAGGTTGCCGAGACCCTGGTCGAGCATCTTCTCGCGGGTGAACTTGATCTGCCCGCGGTAGGCCACCATCGACCCCATCTTGGTGTTGATCCGGCCGTTGAGGTTGACCTCGAGCAGGCGCGGCGTCTCCAGCTCGAACAGTCCCTGCCCGCGGTCCTGCTGGGCGGTCTTGGCGATGAATTCCTCCAGCGTGTGGCTCGGCGAGGGCGGCATGGGTGGCGGGGTGCTCATGATGGCGCATCCTCGCCGGAGCGCGGCGCCATTCCAAGCATCAAGCACCCCTGCGCGCCTGCTCCAGCAGGGCCCGGGTCATGCCGCCCCGGACCAGGTGCGCGGCGACCCCGAGCCGCGCCACCGAGTCGACGTTGCGGGGCTCGTCGTCGAAGAAGATCATTTCCGCGTAGTCGATCCCGCTCTCCTCGCGCAGGGCGCGGAAGTGCGCCGACTTGTCGCCCGGATAGATCTGGCGGTGGCGGAAGTGGCCGGCGATCGCAAACAACTCGAGCAGTTCGGAAGCGATCTCCGGCGCGCTGGTCCGCGATGCCAGGCCGAGCAGGCAGCCCTCCTCGACAAGCTCCGCGAGCAGCTCCGGGACCTCCGGGTAGAGCTGCACCTCGGTGCGGCAGGCCGCCACCACCCGGCCGCCGCCATCACGCCCCAGCGGCGGCGTGAGTTGGTCGCACCACAGCATGGGACCGCAGTGCCACAGGGTGAGGTCGAGGTCGAAGACGATGAGCCGCGCCATGCCGGACCACAGGATGTACGATCCGCCCGCCTTGGCAACGACCGGACATCCGACATCCGACATCAACCATCAGCCATCAACCCGGTCGGTCCGCTGCGCGAGCCAGTCGACCACTTCCGGCCACAACTCGCGGTGCGCGCGGCTGCCGACGGCCAGGCCGATGTGGCCGGTGCGGAACTTGATCGCCCGACGATCGCTCGAGCCGACCAGGTCGTTGAAGGGCTCGCTCTGGGCGCAGGGCACCAGGTCGTCCTTCTCGGCCATCAGGTTGAGCACCGGGCAGGTGATGTTCTTCAGGTCGACGAGGTGCCGCCCCACCGGCATCTCCCCCTTCACCAGCAGGTTGCGCTGGTAGAGGTACTTGACGAAGGCGCGGTAGACCTCGCCCGGGACCGAGACGTTGTCGTTGAGCCAGGTCTCCATGGTGAAGAACTCGTCGACGAAGTCCTCGTCCTCGATCCGCTCGAGCAGGGTGAGCGGCTTCTGGATGAAGTTGCCCACCGGGTTCATCATCAGGAAGGTGCTCTGCAGGAACTCCGCGGGGCAGTTGCCGAAGGCGTCGATGAAGGCATCGACGTCGAAGAACTCCGGGTCGGCCCAGCGGTTGAGCAGGCCCTCGCGGGTCTTGAAGTCGATCCCCGCGGCCATCAGCACCAGGTTCCTCACCAGGTCGGGGTGCAGCGAGGTGAACATCGAGCTCATGGTGCCGCCCATGCAGTAGCCGATGATGTTGACCTGCGGCGCGCCGGTCCGCTCGCGCAGGTGGTCGACGAGGTTGAGCAGGTAGCCGTTGATGTAGGTGTCGAGCGAGTGGTGGCGGTCGGCATGGGTCGGCCGGTGCCAGTCGACCAGGTAGGTGTCGAAGCCAGCCTTCACGAAATGCGACACCACGCTCTTGTGCGGCAGGATGTCGAGGATGTAGGGCCGGTTCACCAGCGCGAAGACGAACAGCACCGGCGTGCGGTAGCGCGGCGGCTCGTCGCCGACGTAGCGCAGCAGCTTCAGCCGGTCCTCCTCATAGACCACCTCCGACGGGGTCGCCCCCTTCTTCACCCGCTGGGCGTGCTGCCACAGCGTGGGCAGCCGGGCCATGCGGCGGAACTGGGTCGCCGCTTCGTCCATCACCGCCGATTGCGCCGCCTGCCAGGCGCTGCCTGCTTCCGTTTGCGTGCTCATCGCTCGTTCCTTTCCGGTTGGTCGTTACTTCTTCCTCCGTGCGGTCATCTTCTTGGTCGCCGGGCGCTTGCGGGCCTTGCCCGTTTTTTTGGCGTTCCTGGCGTTCTTGGCCGCCTTGCGGAGCGCCTTCTTGGCGGCCTTGCGGGCCGCCCCGGTGTCCCCGCCCGCGGCCCGGGTTCCCCCGCCGCCCCCGTTGAGCCGACGCTCGACCTCCTCGATCCTCCCGGCGAGGTCCTCCATGCGTTCGGCGCTGCGTTCGAGGTTGTCGACGAGGCGGCGCTCGAGGTGGCTCATCGCCATCATCAGCTGGTCCACGTCCTGGCGGCTGGTGCCGCCCATCTCGTGCTGCATGCGTCCCATCGACTCGTTCATCTGGCGGCGCCACTGGATCGCGGCGTCCATCGTCTTCTTCCACGAGTCGAGGAACTCGGAGGAACGCATGTAGTCGTCGCAGTGCTCGGACCAGGCCTTGAGGAAGGCCGCGCGCATCTGCTTGGCGGCATCCGGTGGCGTGGAGTCCGGGGTGAAGGACATTCCGGCGGCCCCCATCTTGCCGGCGAAGTCGGTCCACATCCGCGTGAACTGGTTCTGTCCTTCGGTGAATTGCCGCGTCGCGTCGGCAAAGGGGTTCCAATCGTTCTCAGCCATGGCTTTGGTCTCCTTTCATCACGGGTTTCATTCACGCTCGACCGCCATCGCCACGCCCTCGCCGCCGCCGATGCACAGCGCCGCCACGCCGCGTCGGGCGCCGCGGGCCTGCATGGCGTGGAGCAGGGTCACCAGCACGCGGCAACCGCTGGCACCGATCGGGTGCCCCAGCGCGATCGCTCCGCCGTTGACGTTGACGCGGTCCTCCGGAAGTCCGAGGTCGGCGATCGCCGCCATCGGCACCACCGCGAAGGCTTCGTTGATCTCGTAGAGGTCCACCTCGTCGGCCTTCCAGCCGGCCTGCTCGAGCACGCTGGCGATCGCCCCGACCGGGGCGATGGTGAACCATTGCGGCTCACGCGAAGAGGTCGCGCAGGCAACCACCCGGGCCTGCGGCTCGACGCCGTGCTCCTTGAGCTTGTCCTCCGAGAGCACCACCACCGAGGCGGCGCCGTCGCTGATGCTCGAGGCGTTGCCGGCGGTGATCGTGCCATCCTTGGCGAAGGCCGGGCGCAGGGCGCGCAGCTTGTCCTCGACGAAGCGCCCCGGCTCCTCGTCGGTGTCGTGGCGCAGCGTGCCCTTGCGGGTCTCGATCTCCACCGCGACGACCTCGCCCTTGAAGCGACCCTCGTCGATCGCGGCGTTGGCGTTGCGGTAGCTGCGCACGGCGAAGTCGTCCTGGGCCTCGCGGGTGAAGCCGTACTTGGCGGCGCAGTCCTCGCCCAGCGAGCCCATGTGGCGATCGGTGAAGCCGTCCCACAGGCCGTCGCGCAGCATCGAGTCGACCAGCTCGCCGTTGCCCATGCGGTAGCCGCTGCGCGCCTTCTCGAGCAGGTAGGGCGCGCGGTTCATGTTCTCGGTGCCGCCGGCGACCACCACGCCGGCGTCGCCGCAGCGGATCGCCTGCGCGGCGAGCATCACCGCCTTGAGGCCGGAGCCGCAGACCTTGTTGACCGTGGTCGAGCCGACCCGCGGGTCGATGCCGGCGTCGATGGTGACGCGGCGCGCGATGTTCGGCCCGTGACCGGCCTGGATCACGTTGCCGAAGATCAGCTCGTCGATGGCATCGGCGGCGACGCCGGAACGCTCCACCGCCGCCTTGGCGACGGTGCTGCCGAGTCGGGCTGCGGGAACGTCGGCGAACATGCCGCCGAAGGCGCCGATGGCGCTGCGCACGCCGCCGGCAAGAAAGACATGGGAGCTCATGGGTTCTCCGGGAGTTGGGTTGGGGGTGGATGGGGTCGGATCGGTTCTGCAAAATGGAGGGCGGCGCCCGGGGGGGATCGGCGCCGCCCGGACGGCCACCGCCCCGCGTGTCGACCGGGGGCTGCCCGGCCACGGCGGAACGCCGGCCGCCAAGGTGACGGGCTACTTGCCGGCCGTGGCGGCTTCGGCGGCGTCCATGTGTTTCTTCATGAAGTCCGCATAGCCTTCCATGGCTTCACTGCTCACCTTGAGCATCGACTCGGTGTTGTCGCGCATCGCCTGGAGCGAGTCCTCCCACAGCTTCTGCAGCTTGGCCTGCGCCTCTTCGAAGCTGGGTGCGGGTGCTGCGGAGAATCCTTCCCCCAGCAAGTTCATGCACTGCTTCGCGTTTTCCTCCCAGAACTTCAGCGAGTCCTCGGCCGCCTTCTTCATCTGCGGCATCGCCTTCTCGCCGAGCTCCTGGTAGGCCTTCGTCCAGTCCTGGCCGCCACTCCATCCCTTGGCGAGATCGAGGCATTTTTCAGCGGTTTCCTGCTGGAGCCGCGCACAGCTCTTGAAAGTGCTCAAGAAGGCCGCGGCCGCTTGGTCGAAGTATTGTTCGGCATCTGATTTCGTTTTCATTTCAGCCTCCCCTTTCGGTTTGGATTGCTTGTTGGCACCTCGCCCGGCGGATCGATCCACCGGCCGATGGCGGCTCCCGCAGGATTTCATCCCTAGGGATACGCTTGCAGGATGGTTCCTCGAAGGGCTTGGGTCAATCACTTTTTTGCGTTTGCACAAAAAATCTTCTCCGCCCCGACCGAAAACCGCCACCAAACGACCCCGAACTCGCTGATTTCGAGCCGATTGGAGAAATCCGCACCGAGGCTTCCCCGCGCATCAGGCAGCCGCTCCGCTGGCCCGGGAACTCCAGCCACCCCCTCCCCCGCCCGGGCGATCAGCCCGCTTCCGGCCCCGGGCCCTTGCCGCCGATCTCCCGCCGCATCGCGTCGAGCTGGCGACGCAGTTCCTCGACTTCGCGGCGCAGCGCAGGCTCCTCATCCGCAGCGGCCTCGTCCCTGCCCGCGGCCTCGCCAGCTGCCTCCTGCGGCGGCTGCGGCGGCTGCGGCGGCTGCGGTGACTGCGGTGACTGCGGCGGCCAGCCGGGCATTCCACCGGCAAGCGGGTTCTGCCACCAGCGGGCCAGTTCGGACGGCACCCCCGCCATGCCGGCGAAGCGGCTCCACTGGTCGCGCATCGACTGCTGCGATTCCTCGAAAACCCGCATGCCGTTGGCCACGTACTGCTCCATGAACTCGAGCAGCAGCGGCTCGCTGGAGCGGATCAGCCGGTGCAGCATCACCGGCGGCATCACCGAGATCTTCGGGCTGTCGTACTCGAGGATGATCTGGGTCAGGATCCGCGAGGTGATGTCCTCGCCGCTGCTCGCCTCGACGATGCGGACGTCCCGCCCGTCGCGGATCATGCCGCGGATCCCCTCGAGGGTGATGTGGCGACTGCTCGAGGTGTCGTAGAAGCGTCGGTTCGAGTAGCGGCGGATCTCCACCGGCTGCGGGTCCTGGGGGTCCGGGGTCGTCATGAGAGGTCGATTTTGCGTGTGCAGCACAAGCCGCGGCAAACTAGCCCGTCCAGTCCGCATGGAAAAGCATAATCCACGCACATTTTTGCATCTGCACAACGCGAGGTTGCTTTTCTTCCGACAATTCCCTCTGCTGGTGAGTGCGAGAAACCCGAGGAAGGAGCAAACCATGAAAATTCAAGGAAGTGTCGCCATCGTGACGGGGGCTGCCAGCGGGATTGGCAGCGCCGTTTCCACCGCCCTCGCCACGCGGGGCATCCAGGGCCTGGTCCTCGTCGACCGCTCCGATGCGGTCGCCGAGACCGCCGAGCAATTCCAGCGCGAGAACCCGGACTGCGAGTGCCTCGCCCTGACCGGCGATGTCACCGATCCGGCCTTCCGCCGGGATGCCCACGACCAGGCCACCGCCAAGCTCGGCCTGCCGCGCATCCTGGTGCCCGCCGCGGGCATCACCCGCGACCGCCTGTCGGTGAAGGTCGACCGCGAGTCCGGCAAGGCCGACGTCTATCCGCTCGAGCAGTTCCGCCTGGTCACCGAGGTCAACCTGATCGCGCCGATCTACTGGGCCTTCGAACTGATCCGGGGCGTCGCGGAGGACCGCTGGAAGCAGGGGCTGAAGCGCTGGAAGCCCGACGAGGGCATGCAGGGCGCGATCATCTTCATCGGCTCGGTGTCGTCGCAGGGCAACCGCGGCCAGGTCTCCTACAGCGCGACCAAGGCCGGGCTGGCCGGGGCCGAGTCGGCGCTGACCAAGGAGGCGATGTTCTACGGCGTGCGCTGCGGCGTGATCCACCCGGGCTTCACCGACACCCCGATGGTCCGCGCCATGGGCGAGGACTACATCGGCGAGCACATCCTCCCGGCCACCCAGCTCGGCCGGCTGATCCAGCCGGAGGAGATCGCCGACGCGATCTGCTTCATGATCTCGAACTCCGCCGTCACCGGCGAACTCTGGGCCGACGCCGGCTGGCACCCGGCGGCCTGACCTTGCCCCCGGGGCGAACTCCCACCCCACCCGACCCAACACTCCAAGCGACCCATGAACATCGACCTGAAGAACAAGGTATGCCTCGTCACCGGCGGCAACCGCGGCATCGGCCGCGCCGTCGTCAAGACCCTCGTCGACAGCGGCGGGGTCGTCGCCTTCGACTTTCGCGAACGCGAGAAGCCGGCGCGCGAGCTGGCCGAGGAGATCACCGCCGCGGGCGGCAGGGCCCAGGCCTTCCAGGCCGACATCACCGACGAGTTCCGGGTCAAGCGGATGGTCGAGGAGATCCACGACGAGCTGGGACCGATCGAGGTGCTGGTCAACAACGCCGGGGTCAACCGCGACCACAGCTTCGCCAAGATGACCAAGGAGGAGTGGGACGAGGTGATCGCGGTGAACCTGACCGGCACCTTCAACGTGACCAAGGCGGTGCTGCCGAACTTCATCGAGGCCGGCTGGGGACGCATCATCAACATCTCGTCGATCGTCGGCCAGCGCGGCAACTTCGGGCAGGCCAACTACGCCGCCAGCAAGGCGGGACTGATCGGCATGACCAAGGCGCTCGCGCTGGAGCTCGCCGGCAAGGGGATCACCGTCAACGCGATCGCCCCGGGCTTCATCGACACCGACATGACCGCCGGCATCCCCGAGGCCGTCACCGAGAAGATCAAGGCGACCATCCCGATGCGGCGCTACGGCAGCACCGACGAGGTGGCCCCGGCGGTGGTTTTCCTCGCCAGCGAGCAGGCCTCCTACATCACCGGCCACGTGATGTCGGTGAACGGCGGACTCTACCTTTAGTTCCGGGGCCCTGCGGTGCCACGCCGGACCTCGCCACGGGGCCCGCGGCGGCGGATTTTGCCGCAAATCCCCCGAAAGAGCCGGTTGCGCGAGTCGTATCCGGGGCTAAGCGTTTTCGCGCGGGCAGCGGATCCCCGGACACCCGGCGGGCCCGGCGGGCCCTCGAACAACGGCAAGAAAACACCGCGAAACATCTCACGACATGGGCAAACAACACTGGATTCACCTCGGATGGGCGGCCGCCGCGGGCGCCGCGTTCCTCGTCGGCAGCAAAGCCGGAGCTCCCTCGGCCGAGGAAGTCGCCGCCGCGCAGGCCGCGGCCGACGGCCGCGGTGGCACGATCAGCCGGGCCAGCGCGACCTACGGCAGCGGCGGGCGCGACTCCGCCGCATCGACCGGACGGCGTGATGGCGGTGGTGATGACAGCCCGGTGACGCGGCTGTTCGGCAGCTTCACGATTGACGCCGGCGGGATCGACGCCGTCGTCGAGCAGGCGCTGCGCGACCCGAACCCGCTGACCCGCAAGCTCGCCTTCGCCAAGCTGCTCGAGGGCATGACGCCCGAGAATGCCATGCAGATTCGCGAGTCGCTCGTCGCGCAGGACGCCGGCGGCGATGCCTGGAATGACTTCAACTACGCCTGGGGCGCGATCGCCGGCAAGGAGGCCTTCGACTTCGCCCAGGTCAGCGACGAACCCGACCTCAACGCGGCGATGAGCGGCTGGGCCGCGGCCGACCCGGCCGGCGCGCTGGCCGCCCTCGACAACCTGCCGGAGGACCTCCAGGGGCAGCGTCGCAACCTCGAGCGCAGCGTGATTTCCGGCCTGGCCGACACCGACCTTGCGCTGGCCAGCCAGATGGCGCTGGAGTTTGGCGCCGACGACCCGCGCCACGCCGGTCGCCTGATCCGCTCGGTCGCCAACGAGGCACTCCGCAGCGGCGGTCCCGAGACGGCCTCACAGTGGGTCGAGACGCTGCCGGACGGCGCCGCCAAGGGCTCCGCGATGCGCCGGGTGACCGAGCGCTACGTGCGCGACGACCCGCAGGCCGCCGCGGCCTGGGCCGAGCAGTTCGCCGACCAGGATTTCGCCCGCTCGGCGATCGCCGAGATCGGCGACGAGTGGGCCGAGAGCGACCCGCAGGCGACCATGGCCTGGCTCGAGACCCTGCCCGACGGTGGCGCCCAGAATGCCGGCTTCTCCGAGGCACTCGGCGAGTGGGAGGACCGCGACCCGCAGGCTGCCGGCGAGTACCTGATGTCGATGGATCCCTCGCCGCAACGCGACTCCGCCATCTCCGGCTTCGCCCGTGGCTATGCCTGGCAGGACCCGGACACCGCCTACGCGTGGGCCCAGGCCATCTCCGACCCGCAGATGCGCGAGCGCTCGATGACCCAGGTCGCCGAGGCCTACTTCCGCCGCGACCCGCTGGCCGCACTCGACTGGCTGCAGTCGAGCGGACTCTCCGCCGAGGCCCAGGAGCGCGTCACCCGCCCGCGGGGCCGGCGCTGACCGAACGGCGTTCTTCTCGGGCGCCGCGGCACGGGTCGCTGCATCGCGGGCGCCGAGGTCGGTCGTCAGCTTGATGACTTGTCCCCGGACCTGCGCGCGGCTTCGGGCGCGCGCCTCGGCGGCAGGACAGTCCTGGGACCGGCCGCGGGCGTCACTCCGCTCGCCAGGGGAGTGGCCGGGGCGGCACCCGGCTTCAGCGCCTGGAGGTTCGGGCGGCCAGGCATCACGCTCAGCTCCTGACCGAATCGAGCCTGGCGGTCGCTGATCTTGAGGATGAGGTGGATGATGCAGCCGGCCGCCAGCAGGGTGATCGCGCTCCACACCACCGGGACATGGTCGCTGCTGCCGACTTTCGCGACGACAATCCGCAGGACGAAGGCCACCCACCAGATGATCGCGATGGCCTCGAGAAAACCGCGCTCGTCCCTGCGGAAAGTCACCCGGATGAGCCTGATCATTTCGATCGCCGGGCAGACGAGGTTCGCGATGGGCACGAAATAGCAACCCACTCCCCACAGCGGCCGGATCCGGGCAGCGGGGTTGATCCGCAGGGCGTTGGCGGCACAGCGAACGTACCAGACGAAGAAGCTCACTCCCGCCAGCAGGAAGATCACCGACATCAGGATGATCATTCCCTGCAGCAAGTCGGGGCGGAGGGAAACCATCGAGAGCAGCAGGTTCGAGGTCACCTGCACGGCGATGGCCCCGGCTGCCAGCCAGCCGTACGGGCGGGGATCCTTGGGACCTCCGGCTACCGGAGATGCCTGCCCGGGAAGGTCGGGAGCCTCCCCGGGTGGCTGGTAGGGATTCAGGGAGTCAGGTTCAGCCACGGTGGACCGCATGCTCCACGGAAAGGCGTGCCATGCCAACCCCTTCCCCGCAAAACCGGAACGGCTAGGATCCCACCACCGCCGGCAGGCCACGGAAGTCGCCCTCGATCTCGAAGACGCGCAACTCCGACGCCGGCGGCGCCTCGGCGCGGGGCCGGTCGCGGTTGCGCGACAGGGTCTCCCAGCGCAGCAGCCAGGTGCGCCCGCCCTCGCGCGAAATCCGGCTGCGGACCTCCATCCCCGGGTAGTCCGACACCGGCCGGGCCAGCTCGCCGGACAGCGGTGGATCGGCCGGGGGCAGGTTCTCGATGACCTCGAGGGTGTCGCCATCGAGCTTCCAGCGCCCGGCACCCGGCGCGTGGGTGGTCTCGTAGGCGACCACGATCGTGCCGTCCTCCTGCAGCTGCGGCGGCCCGACGACCACCTCGGCGGCGATCGATCCGCCACCGCCGAAGTCCCAGCGGAAATCCCAGTCGCTCAGCTGGACCACCTTCCACTCGCTGCCATCGGCCACCGGTCGCGAGGCGAAGACCTGCGACCTTCCCTCCTTGTCGTAGCGGTGGTAGGCCACGACCGGCCGGTTGCGGGCGTCGAAACCGATGGCGAAGGTCATGTTGATCAGTCCCTCGCGGGGCTTGGCCGGATCGACCACGTCGCCCTCGCCGAAGGTGACCGGGAGAGAAACCTCCTTTCCTCGGCAGTCTTCCCACTTCTCCAGGTCCGCGCTGCGCAGGTAGCTGAGGGTGTGGTTGGTGGCCGCATCCGGGGTGTCGCGCCACATCCAGGCGAGGTGGAAGCGCCGGTCCGGCCCGAGCAGCGGCTCGCAGGCGTAGGCATTGCGACGACCCTCGCCGTCGATCAGCGGCTCGCTGTGAAGCCGGGCCCACTTCCCCGAGCGGCTGTCATAGCGGTTGTAGATGTCCGACCCGCTGCCGCTGCTGCCGTCGCGGTAGCGGAACAGCAGCTCGCCGCGCGCGTCCTTGAAGAAGACCGGGTAGGTCGTGTTGTCCTCGTCGCGGCCGACCATCCGGTCGTGCCTCTCGAGGGTGCCGAGGTCGAGCGGCTGCCGGGTCCGGTAGTAGACCAGCGGGTCGTTGTGCATGTTGCCGGAGAGGTGCACGCAGCCGGCCTTGTCCATCGCCAGCCGCAGGTAGTTGTGGCTGTCCCAGCCGGTCTCGTTCGAGCGCCGGTCGCGGTGACGCAGCGCCTGCCCCCCGGGCCTCACCGTGGTCCACTCGTCGTCGCCGAGCCGGCGTCCCGCCACGGTGATTCGACGATCGGCATCGTAGTAGGCGACGAACTGGTGCCCGCGCCCGGTCAGGATGTCGAAGCTGACCGGATGGCCGGCCCAGGCCTTCCCGACCGGAAGTCCGGGCTCCTCCGCCGACGTCGAGGCGAGACCGGCGAGACACGTGAGCAGGAGCAAGAGCAGGGCTGGGCGACGTCGGAAGTGGGTCATTGCATGGGCGGGCGGGGAACCCGAGCATGACAACCCCTCGGGAAATCCAACACAAGTCTCCGGGTGAACCGGACTCCTCCACGTTTCGTCAGTCCCGCCCCCCGATCCCCCTGTTCACTCTGGATAATGGACTTCCGGAAGCCCGGGTGGTACCCTCCAGCCATGACGACGCAGTTTCTCACCGATGATCATGGCCAGAAGGTGGCCGTAGTCATACCGATTGCTGATTTTGAGGAGCTTATGGAGGATCTGGCTGACCTCGCAGCCGTGGCCGAGCGTCGTGATGATGACCGGATCTCTCTTACCGACCTCAAGACGCAGCTGATCAGCGATGGCCTCCTACCGGGTTGATTTTTCGAGGTCGGCAGCGAAGGAGCTGCGCAAGATCGACAAGAAGTGGATCCCCTAGATTGTCGAAGCAGCCGAGGCTCTCGGGGCTGACCCTCGCCCGAATGGCTGCAAGAAGCTTGTCGGCTCGGATCACACCTATCGTATTCGGGTGGCCGATTACCGGATCATCTACGACGTTCAGGATTCGGCATTGGTCGTCTTGGTGGTTCGCGTTCGCAAGCGAGGTGATGCCTACCGCTGAACATAAACTAAGCGATCAAGCCGAAGCAGGACGACCCCTTACAGCGGCCTGTTGCGTGACGGCTTTGGTGGTTACATCCGGCAACGAGATCAGAAACCGCCGCCATGGGTCGCCGGGGCCGCAGGTTCTCTGACGTTCGCCCCCGGCGAACTCGGGGTGCCTCATCGGGCGGCCGCGCCGCGGTGCGGCACGGTGCGGACCCGGAACGGCTCCATCGGCAGCTTCATCCCGTCGCCGACGAAGACGCCGGGATGCGGCGGCTGGTTGTAGCCGACGTTCTGCCAGGCCAGCGCGACCCGGTACTGGGTGTCGTGGAGCAGGGTCCGCAGGCGCAACTCGGTCGGGATCGTCGAGACGAAGATCATCAGGTGCGAGTCGTCCTTGGCGCGCAGGATCAGCTCCTCGCGCCAGTCGCCGAGCACGTCGCCCACCAGGCAGGGGGTCGACTTCGAGCCGTTGTTCGCCGCCGCCTCGAAGGGGGCCTGGTAGCCGGACAGCAGCCGCTCCTCCTTCTCCTCGCGCCAGTTCCACTTGTCGATGATCGTCCCGTCGAGCAGCTCGCGCAGCAGGTCGCCGTCCCACCAGATCCCCATGTTGACCCAGCGCGGCCGGCGCTTGGACACCTCGCGCCCGGAGACGTCGAAGACCCCCTGCCCGCCGGTCGACCAGAACTCGTAGCCGCGGTGCCGCGGGTCGATGTCGAGAGCGACCCCGCGGCCGACGTCGCTGCGCGGATGTTTCTTCCAGATCGCCGTGCCGTCGGCCGCACGGAACTCGGCGCCGGCATCGTGGCCGGTTCCCTCGTGGATGGTGAAGACCTCGATCCCCGGACGCGCCGGGTCGAGGTCGCCGACATGCAGCGCATCGCCGTGGCCGAGCCGGGTCGTGTAGAGGCCCGAGCCGTCGTCGTCGATCGCGCAGGCGCCGTAGACGATCTCGTCGCGCCCGTCGCCGTCGAGGTCGGCGACCGAGACCTGGTGGTTGCCCTGGCCGATGTAGTCGCGCAGTTCGGGATCGCCGAGGGTGTCGAAGGTCCACAGCGGCTCGAGCCGGCCGCCGCGCCAGTTCCACGCGGCGATGCAGGTCCGCCCGGGGTTGCCGCCGCGGCCGTGGTAGTAGCCCCGCGTCGTCACCAGGCTCGGCCGCTCGCCGTCGAGGTAGGCGACGCAGGCGCCGAAGCGGTTGACCCGGTTGCCGTAGTCGTCGCCCCAGATCTCGGCGATCTGCCGCGGGCTCGGAGTTTCCGTGTCCGGGTGCCGCTGCGGAACGAAGGGGACGGTGGCGAGCTCCTTGCCGCTGCGCCCGTCGAAGACGCTGAGGTACTCGACCCCGGAAAGCACCGTTCCGCCGCGGTTGCGGTGGTCCGCACCGAGCTTGCCGATCACGCCCCCGCCGCCGTCGACCGTGCCGTCGGCCGTCAGCAGCACGACCTCCGAGCAGCCGTCGCCGTCGAGGTCGTAGACGGTCATCTGGGTGATGTGCGCCGAGGCGTTGATGTTGATGCCGAGGTTGATCCGCCACAGCCGGCCCTTGTCGAGGTCGTAGGCGTCGATGACCACCGGCCCGGTCTCCCCGCCACGGCCGCCGCCCCAGCTGTTGCTCGGTTCCCAGCGCAGGATGTACTCGAAGTCGCCGTCGCCGTCGAGGTCGCCCACCGACAGGTCGTTGGCATGATAGCGGTAGCTGCGGCCGTCGCGCGTGCGGCCGCCATCGGGAGCCTCGATCGGCAACTTCAGGTACGGTCGCGGCGGGTCGTCGGCATGGACGATGAAGGCGGCCGAGCGCGGCGCCTCGCGGCCGTCGAGCACCGGCGTCACCGCCCAGGCCTGGTCGATCCCGGCGTCGAATCCCTCGTCGAGGTAGCAGGTCACCTCGAGGGGAAAGCGCGTGACCCGCCGCCACTCGCCACCGCGCGCCATCCGCTCGACATGAAAGCGCACGCCCTCCGGCTCGGTGCCGAAATGGCGCCAGCTGAGGAAGACCGAGCGGTCGTCGCGCTTGATCCCGACCAGTCCCCGGTCGAGGTCCTCGACCCAGCGCAGCGGGGCCGCGGCGAGGCTCGCCGTGAGGACGACGGCTGCGATGGAGATCTGGAGGACGAAGCGAATCACGGGAGGGGCGCTCGACAGGCGCTCGGAGCGGACTACCGCGACCAGCGCAGCCATCTTGCCGACAAGATCCTAACCCAATGCAGGGAGGCCGGCCAATCCCGGGTTGCAGGCCGGCGTCAACATGTTAAGCTTATTTTGCTTTCAGGAAGCCTGAACCAATGGCCGAACCCACCACCGATCCCCGTCCCAAGCGCTCGGCCAAGCTGCCGATCCTCATCGGCCTGTGCCTGCTGGCCCTGGTCGTGCTGGTCGGCGGTGCCGCCACCGGCCTCTACCTGAACCGCGACAAACTGGTGGCGCTGCTGCCCATTTCGGGAGCGGGCGATGCGGAATCCGCCGCGCGGGTGGATCCGGCCGGGGCCCCGCGTCCGGTCGTGGCCACCGCGCCGATCCAGGCCGGCGAGCACGACTACGCGACATACACCCAGCGCGACGACGTGCTGGTGATGGTCGACTACTACGCCGACTGGTGCGGCCCGTGCCGCGGCCTGGCTCCCCACCTCGCCCAGCTCGCCGCCGCGCACGGCGACAAGGTGGTGGTGCTCAAGGTGAACGTCGACCAACAGAGGGAGCTCGCCGCCCGCGCCGGCGTGCGGGGCATCCCCGACATCCGCCTGCTGCACGAGGGCGACGAGCTCGAGAAGATCGTCGGCGGCGTTCCCTACGGAACCCTCGAGGCGCTGGTCCTGCGCCACCGCTCGCGGCTCCCGGCCGTCTCCAGCTCACCGTCCAGCACCCCGGATGCCGGGCCGGCCGCCACGCCGGAAGGCAGCGGCGGCCCCGCGATCACCCCGCTGCGCGACGACTGGCTGCCGCCGGGGATCGAGCGGAAGACGGCGTCGTAGGTTCAGTGGAGCCCGGATGGCGACCCGGACCGGCTTGAAAGCGCCGGCTGGGTGGGGAGTGGCCGGAAGGGGGGAAGCGGAGCACAGGGCATGGGACCTATAGGACCTATGGGACCTATCGAGCCTCCGCGGTGGCCTCCGCCTCGACTCTCTCCGGTGCCTTCGGATCCCCTCCCCCGCCCCTGAAACCCGCGGATCATGCCAAGCATTGCGCGCCGATTGCGGCATCGGCGTGATGAAGTTGACGGTGGCAGCGGCTTGAGAAATGAAGCGTGGTGGAGACTTCGACGGATGGCCCGCAGGAGCTCCCCGAACCGGACCTCCCGGTTCACAACCACCAACCAAGACAAGACCATGGAAAGGACCGCCGCCTCGAACCCTCACCCGCTCCGGAACCCCGATCCCAATCCATGGCGCCGATTCCAGTCAGGCGACTGGCAGGGCGCGATCGATGTCCGCGACTTCATCCAGCGGAACTACCGTCCCTACGACGGTGACTTCAGCTTCCTGAAGGGGCCGAGCCAGCGGACCGAGAAGCTCTGGGACAAGCTCAAGTCCCTGCTGGCGGCCGAACTCGAGGCCGGCGGCGTGCTCGATGCCGACACCACGACCGTCGGCCGGGTCGCCTCGCACGGCCCCGGCTACATCGACCAGGAACTCGAGCAGATCGTCGGCGTGCAGACCGACGCCCCGCTGAAGCGCGCGATGCTTCCCTACGGCGGCCTGCGCATCGCCCAGAAGGCGCTCGAGGCCCACGGCCGCGAGATGGACCCCGAAACGGCGAAGATCTTCACCGAGCACCGCAAGACCCACAACGACGGCGTCTTCGACGGCTACACCGAGGACATCCGCAAGGCCCGCTCGGCCGGCATCGTCACCGGCCTGCCCGACGGCTACGGCCGCGGCCGGATCATCGGCGACTACCGCCGGGTCGCACTCTACGGCGTCGACCGCCTGATCGAGGACAAGCGCGAGCAGCACGCCTCCAGCGACGGCGAGCCCTTCAGCGAGGAATGGCTGCGCCAGCGCGAGGAGATCGCCGACCAGGTCCGCGCCCTCACCGACCTCAAGACGATGGCCGCGAGCTACGGCTTCGACATCTCCAAGCCCGCCGGCAACGCCCGCGAGGCGGTGCAGTGGACCTACTTCGGCTACCTCGGCGCGGTGAAGGAGCAGAACGGCGCGGCGATGTCCTTCGGCCGCACCAGCACCTTCTTCGACATCTACTTCGAGCGCGACTTCGCCGAGGGCACCCTCACCGAGGAGGAGGCCCAGGAAATCATGGACCACCTGGTGATGAAGATGCGCATCGTCCGCTTCATCCGCACACCGGACTACGACGCGCTGTTCTCGGGCGACCCGACCTGGGTCACCGAGAGCATCGGCGGCGTCGGCGAGGACGGCCGGCCGCTGGTCACCAAGACCAGCTACCGCGTGCTCCACACCCTCTACAACCTCGGCCCCGCGCCGGAGCCGAACCTGACGGTGCTGTGGTCCGACCGGCTGCCGCGGGCCTTCAAGGAATACTGCGCCAAGGTGTCGATCGAGACCAGCTCGATCCAGTACGAGAACGACGACCTGATGCGCGGCTACTGGGGCGACGACTACGGCATCGCCTGCTGCGTCTCGGCCATGCGGATCGGCAAGCAGATGCAGTTCTTCGGCGCCCGCGCCAACCTCGCCAAGGCGATGCTCTACGCCATCAACGGCGGCCGCGACGAGCTCACCGGCGAGCAGATCGCCCCGGCCAGCGAGCCCTTCGCCGGCGACTACCTCGACTACGACGACCTCGTCGCCCGCTTCGACCGGACGATGGACTGGCTCGCCGCGACCTACGTCAAGGCGCTGAACATCATCCACTACATGCACGACAAGTATTCGCCCGAGCACCTGATGTTCGCGCTGCACGACCGGGAGATCCACCGCACCCTGGCCTGCGGCATCGCCGGCCTGTCGGTGGCGGCGGACTCACTCTCGGCGGTGAAGCACGCCCGGGTGAAGGTCGTCCGCAACGACGAGGGGCTCGCCGTCGACTACCGGGTCGAGGGCGACTACCCCGCCTTCGGCAACAACGACGACCGCGCCGACGCGATCGCCTGCGAGCTGGTCGAGCGCTTCATGTCGAAGCTGCGCCAGCAGCCGATCTACCGCGGCGCCGAGCCGACCCAGTCGATCCTGACGATCACCTCGAACGTCGTCTACGGCAAGAAGACCGGGCCCACCCCGGACGGCCGCGAGGCCGGCCAGCCCTTCGCGCCGGGTGCCAACCCGATGCATGGCCGCGACCGCAAGGGCGCGATCGCCTCGATGGCCTCGGTCGCCAAGCTGCCCTATCACGAGAGCCAGGACGGGATTTCCTACACCTTCTCGATCATCCCCCGTGCGCTCGGCAAGTCGCCCGAGGAGCGCGTCGGCAACCTGGTCGACCTGCTCGACGGCTACTTCGCCGGCGACGGCCACCACATCAACGTCAACGTCTTCGAGCGGCGGATGCTGCGCGACGCGATGGAGCACCCGGAAAAGTACCCGCAGCTGACCGTCCGGGTCTCGGGCTACGCCGTCAACTTCGTCAAGCTGACCCGCGAGCAGCAGAACGACCTCATCAACCGCACCTTCCACGGGGCGTTCTGAAACCGGCACCACGGCGTCCGCATGGGTAACCGCAGATGGACTCAGATGAACGCAGATTGGATTTCACATTAGCCCGGTCCTCATCCGCGTTCATCCGCGGTTTCAGATCCAAGCAATTCGCCGTCCCCGCTCCCCGCTCCCTCATCAACCGACCACGACCGACACTTCCATGATCAGCCCCTGCGATTGCCTCAGCGGTGCCTGCGACATTGACGACGACATCGCCGATCCGGTCCTCGAATCCAAGGCCGCGCCGTCGCGCGAGACCCGCGGATACGTCGAGACGGTCGAGACCTGCGGGGCCGTCGACGGCCCGGGGCTGCGCTACGTCGTCTTCACCCGCGGCTGCCCGCTGCGCTGCCAGTACTGCCACAACCCGGAGACGCAGGGCCGCCCGAAGGGCGACCTGATGAGTGCCGGCGAGGTGCTCGACGACCTGGCCCGCTACCGCGCCTTCCTGCGCAACGGCGGCATCACCATCAGCGGCGGCGAGCCGCTGCTGCAGCCGAACTTCGTCCACGCCGTTTTCCAGGGCGCGCGGGAGGCCGGCATCCACACCGCGCTCGACACCTCCGGCTTCCTCGGCGCCAAGGCCAGCGACGAGCTGCTCGACCTGACCGACCTGGTCCTGCTCGACATCAAGAGCGGGATCCCGTGGACCTACCGCAAGGTGACCGGCGTGCAGCTGTCACCGACGCTCGACTTCGCCCGCCGGCTCGACGCCCGCGGCAACCGGATGTGGATCCGCTTCGTGCTCGTCCCCGGCCTGACCGACGGCGAGTCGAACATCCGCCGGGTCGCCAACTTCGTCGCCGAACTCGACTGCGTCGACCGCGTCGAGATCCTCCCCTTCCACAAGATGGGCGAGACGAAGTACTCGCGGGCCCGCATCCCCTACCTCCTCGGTGACACCCCGGAGCCGTCGCCCGACGACATCCGGCACGCCCGCGAACTGTTCGCGGCCGAGGGCGTCACCACCGCCTGAAGCACCACCCATCTCCAACACAAGCCGCCCCATGACCAAGAACCGCTGGCTGATCGCCGCTTCGGCGGTCGGCGTCCACGTCTCGATCGGATCCATCTACGCCTACAGCGCCTGGAAGATGCCGCTGGAAAACACCTTCGGCTGGTCGCCCAGCGCGACCACCGCGGCCTTCAGCCTGGCGATCTTCTTCCTCGGCATCTCCGCCGCCTTCCTCGGCCGCTTCATCGAGCGGAAGGGCCCCTCGAAGGGTGGCCTGCTCTCCGCGGCCTTCTTCTGCCTCGGGCTGGTCGGCGCCGGCGTCGCCTGCCTGCTGCACAGCCTGCCGCTGTTCTACCTCTGCTTCGGCGTGATCAGCGGCATCGGCCTCGGGGTCGGCTACATCTCGCCGGTCTCGACCCTGGTGAAGTGGTTCCCCGATCGCCGCGGACTCGCGACCGGCCTGGCCATCATGGGCTTCGGCTTCGGCGGGCTGATCTGCGCCCGGCTGATCGACACCCTGGTCCCCATCGAGGCGGAGTTCACCATCCCGCGCGTCGTCGCCGCCGAGGTGATCGGCGAGCCGGGCGGCGGGCAGGCCGAACTCAGCAAGGCCGCCTTCGTCCGCCTCTACCGCGAGGACCCGGCCCAGGCCGAGGCCGTCGCCGCGCTGGCCCCCACGGCGGGTGAGATCGCGGCGCTCGAGGCCCGCCAGGCCGAGCTGCAAGAGTCCGGTGCCAACAAGGCCGAGCACGCCGCGGTGACCGCACAGCTCGACGGCCTGCAACGGGTGCTCGTCTACGATGCCCGCAAGATCGCCTTCGCCTTCATGATCCTCGGCGCCCTCTATGCCTGCATCATGGTCCCCTCCGCGCTCTACATCGCGCCGCCGACCAAGGAGTGGGTCGCGGCCTACCTCAGCCAGCGCCAGGCCGCGACCGGCAGGGCCCCGGCGCAGCCGGCCAACGAGCTCAGCGCCCGCCAGGCGCTGCGCACCTTCGGCTTCTACGGCCTGTGGCTGATGCTCTTCCTCAACGTCTCCTGCGGCATCGCGCTGATCGCCACCGCCAAGAAGATGGGCTACGAAATGGTCCACCTGTCCGCCCAGATGTCGACCGTGCTGGTGATGGGGATCTCGCTGTTCAACGGCCTCGGGCGGATCTTCTGGGCCTCGCTGTCCGACTTCATCGGCCGCGCCAACACCTACACCGCCTTCTTCCTGATCCAGATCGCGGCCTTCCCCCTTCTCGCCCACCTCACCGGCGCGCCGGTGCTGTTCATGATCGTCACCTTCGTGATCCTCAGCTGCTACGGCGGCGGCTTCGCCTCGATCCCCGCCTACATCAGCGACCTCTTCGGGGTGAAGGAGATGCCGACCATCCACGGCTACATCCTCACCGCCTGGTCGCTGGCCGGCGTGGTCGGCCCGATGATCAACTCCTGGGTCTACGAGCGCACCCAGAGCTACCAGACCAGCCTCTACATCTTCGGCAGCGCCTTCGTGGTCGCGCTGGTGGTGTCGCTGCTGATGAGGGCCGAGATCCGTCGCCTCCATGGCTCCGCCCCCGCGGCCGATCCGGTGCCGGCCTGAGCGGAATGGCCACCCCATCCGCGACACCAACGGCTTGGAGTCCGGATCGCAGGCTGAAGGCCTGCTGCACTGTCGCTCTCATGCGAGCTCCGGGAAACAAGCGGGTTCGATCGGGTTCGATCGGGTTCGGAGTAGGGAAACCGCAGATGGACACAGATGGACGCAGATGATGAGGATTCATCTGCGAACCGGGGCGCAGTGGAGATGGCCGATCGGCAGAATCTGCGGGGATTCTCTGGTCGACTGGCGATTCTGGAAGTTTGAACGCGAGTCCCCTTGCGAAGGGAGTGAATCCCGACCGAACCGCAGACCGCTCCCGCACCGCGCTGGCGCAGCGCCCGCAATCTCCGCCCAATCTGGCACACCCTGATCCTGCGGGCCTGCCCGCCATGGCCTTGGCGACGGCGGGAGCGCCGGCTTCCTTGGCCCGCCGTAGCCCTTGCGCGAAGGGCCCGGGCTTCGAGCCAGTCGGACCTTGCCTGGCAAGACGCATGTCGCGTCACCCGAGAGGACCCCGAGAGCTGCTCGGGGCGTCCGGCGGAGGGGTGCGCGCCAGAAGCCACGGCCGACGGATGCGTTGCGTCAGGGGAAAGGGCGGTCGGCGGCATGGCGAATCGCGAGCTCTTGCCGATAGATCGTGCCGGCCGGAAACGTCATGGTAACCCGTCGACCCGGCCGTGGAAGCGGTGACGGGGCCACTCGAATCGTTGCACAATCAACAAGGCTAAACAGAAAATGCGTGTGAATCCATCTTCGGTTGCCGCGGCATCGGTCGCGGCGTGGATGTTCCTGGCGGCGGGATCCGCCGCGGGTGAGAGCGTTCCCTACGAGAACGAGTATGCCTATGGCGCCGACATCTCATTCGTGAAGAGCCAGGTGGACCGGGGGGCGGAGTTTCGCGACGGCGGCGAAGTCAAGCATCCGCTGCTCATCCTGCGCGACCATGGCTACAACTGGGGACGCGTGCACCTGTGCAACGAACCGGTGCGACGCCTGCCGCAGGACCTCGACTACGTCATCGCCTCGGGAAAGGCCCTCAAGGAGCAAGGGATGAAGTTCCATCTCGACCTGATGTTTTCCAATGGCTGGGCCAACCCCACGATGCAGCCGACCCCGGCCCCGTGGGAGGACATGAGTCACGAACAGCGGGTCGAGGCGGTCCATGAATTCTGCCGGGACGCGCTGACGGCGATGCGGGAAGCCGGGGCCACGCCGGACATGGTGCAGGTCGGCAACGAGATCGGCAACGGCTTCCTGTGGCCCTCCGGACGGC